>NZ_JBEORR010000023.1:0-157594 GCF_040302345.1 Streptomyces sp. NPDC126510
CCCAGGACGCCGTTCGTGGCGGACTTCCTCGGTGCGGCGAACTTCCTGCCCGGCCGTATCGAGCAGCACGACGGCGCGCACACCCTGGTCCGCCTGGATGCCAGCGGCACTCTCCTGAAGGCGCGCCGCCACGACTTGCCCTCCGGCAGTCAGGTGAAGGTCGCTGTGCAGCCGGGCCGGCTGCGGGCCTGCGCCGCCGACGACGGGTTCTGTACCGGCACCGTCGAGACCGCCACCTATGTCGGCACCCTCGTCCGCGCGGGCGTGCGGATTGATGGCGGTGACGCACCGCTGCTGCGCCTGGAAGTACCCGCAGGCCGCGGTCCGGTCGCAGGCGAGCGAGTCGGCATCTGCACGGATCCCGAGGACGTCAACCTCTTCCCCACCGAACAGGCGGGCTGAGTCATGGCCGCCACTCTCACCTCCAACGCTCCCGCCCGTCCACGCAAGCTGTTGGCTTCGCGCAGGACGCGGGTCGGGGTCCTGTATGCGCTGCCGGTCGTCGTCTACCTGCTGGTGCTGTTCGTCTACCCGATCTTCTCGACGCTGCTGCTGAGCCTGAAGAACGCCGACGGTTCGTTCACCCTGCACTGGTACGCCGACGCACTCACTGGCGTCAACCTTTCCGTGCTGTTCACGACACTGCGGATCTCCGCCGAGACAGCGGTCCTCAGTCTCGTGTTCGGGTTCGTTCTGGCTCAGGCGATCACGAGGCTGAAGCCCGTGTGGGCGGGTCTTGCGATGCTGGTCGTGGTCGTGCCGCACTTCGTGTCCGCTCTGGTGCGTACCTACGGCTGGATCATCATGCTCGGTGACAAGGGTTTGGTGAACGAGACCCTCACCGCCATGTCGGTGCCCGGAGCGCCGTTCCAGCTGCTCTACAACGAACTCGGTGTGGTCATCGGCACCACCTCGATGATGCTGCCCTACACGGTGCTGCTGCTGTACGGGGTGATGCGCGGTGTGGACCGGCGTCTGCTGGCGGCGGCGTCCAGCATGGGCGCGGGCAAGGTGACCATCTTCCGCCGCATCTACCTGCCGCTGGTCGCCCCCGGTCTGGCCAGTGCCGGACTGCTCAGTTTCATCCTGTCGCTGGGCTACTACATCACCCCGGCCCTGATGGGCGGCCCCGACCAGACGATGATCGCCACCCTCATCAACCAGCAGGTCACCAAGGACAACCAGTGGAACGGGGCGGCCGCCCAGGGCGTGATCCTGCTGGTGCTCACCCTGGCCGGACTGCTGCTGGTCAAGGCCGTCACCTCGCTCGGCGCCCGCAAGAAGAGGAGCGCCACATGATGGAACTGCGCAAGTCCCTGACCGGCCGCATCACCCTGACGGCGGTCGCCACCGTGATCCTGCTGTTCCTGGCGCTGCCGATCATCGTCATCCTCGTGACCTCCTTCAGCAACAACGCCTTCGCCTCCTTTCCCCCGGAGACGTGGACGCTGAACTGGTACAAGGCCCTGTTCGCCGACGGCAGCAAATGGCCCGCCGCGCTCTCCCTGAGCGCTCTGATCGCCGCGATGAGCACCGTGTTCTCCCTGATCATCGGGGTGACCGCGGCGACCGCCCTGGTCCGCAGCGAACTCCCGCTGCGCTCCGCGGTCTTCGCCCTGGTCCTCGGCCCGCTGGTCATCCCGCAGATCGTCACCGCTCTCGGGCTGTTCCTGTTCTTCGAACCGGCGGCGATGCTGGGCAGCCCGATCGCCATCGCGCTGGGCCACACCGTGCTGGCCTCACCGATCGCGGTGCTGATCCTGATCGCCACGCTGCGCGGGATCGACGAACGGCTGGAGGACGCGGCGGCCAGCATGGGTGCCGGCCGCCTCACCATCGCCCGGAAGATCACCTTCCCGCTCGCCGCACCCGGCATGATCGCGGCGGCGGTCTTCTCCTTCATCACCAGCTTCGACGAGTTCTACATCTCCCAGTTCCTGTCCTCCGTCGACACCGTCACTCTCCCCGTCCAGGTCTACAACTCCCTCACCTTCGAGATCGACCCGAGTGTGACCGCGGTCAGCGCGATCCTCATCGCCTTCGCGATCCTCGCCCTGGGCCTGGTCGCCCTGGTGCGCTGGATCGGCTCCGGACGGCAGGAGTCCCTGCTGTCGGTCGAGAACACCGTCGGCGTCGCCAACCCCGGAGGCGAAGCCGTATGACCACCGATCGATCGTGCTCTCTCTCACCACACAGTCCGCGACCAGGAAAGAGCCACGCGCATGACTGACACCCTCGCCGTTCCCTCAGGGGAGTCGGCAGTCCTCGAATCCGTCCCCCGTGGCTTCCTCGCCCACGATTGGCAACCCGCCACCGGTGGCCGCACCTTCGAGGTGCGCGACCCCGCTACCGAACAAGTCATAGCCACCGTCGCCGACTGCGGTGCAGAGGACGCGCTGAAAGCACTGGACGCGTCGGCTGCGGCCGCCGACCGGTGGGCCCGCACCAGCCCGCGGGACCGCGCGACCGTCCTGCACCGGATCACCGACGCCATGGCCGAACACCGTGAGCGGTTGGCCCGGATCATCACCCTGGAGATCGGCAAGACGATCAGCGAAGCCCGGGGCGAGGTCGACTACGCCGCGGCCTATTTCCGCTGGTACGCCGAGGAGGCGGTCCGCCCGCACGCGCGCAGCACTCCCTCCCCGGACGGCCGGAGCCACATCGTCACCGTCGCCGAACCGGTCGGCCCCTGCCTCCTGATCACCCCGTGGAACGTGCCGCTGGCCATGGCCGCCCGGAAGGCCGCCGCCGCCCTGGCCGCGGGCTGCACCGCCGTGCTCAAGCCGGCCGCGCTCACCCCGCTGTCCTCCCTGGTCCTGGGCGAACTGGCCCGTGAGGCCGGCGCACCGGCGGGTGTCCTGACCGTGATCACCAGCAGTGACGCGGCAGCAGTCAGTACGGCGTTGCTCGCCGACCCCAGGCTGCGCAAGCTGTCCTTCACCGGGTCCACCCCGGTCGGCAGGCTGCTGCTTCAGCAAGCCGGTGCGCGGGTGCTGCGCACCTCCATGGAGCTGGGTGGCAACGCACCGTTCCTGGTCTTCGACGACGCCGACCTGGAACTCGCTGTCCGCGAAGCGATGATCGCGAAGATGCGGCTGGGCGGCCAGTCCTGTGTAGGCGCCAACCGGTTCCTGGTCCAGGAGGGAATCGCCGACGCGTTCGCCGAGGCGATGGGCGAACAGATGGCCGCTGTCCGAGTGGGCCCTCCGGACCGGGAGGACACCGAGCTCGGCCCGCTGGCCGACCACCGTGCGGTGGACAAGGTTCGTAGCCTCGTCGAGGACGCCGTGGCCCGTGGTGCCGTCGTCATCGGTAAGGCGGAGATCCCTGACGGGCCGGGCCACTACGCGGCACCCACCGTGCTGGACCATGTCCCCGCCGACGCCGCGATCATGCACGAGGAGGTCTTCGGTCCCGTCGCCGCCATCCACCGCTTCGCCACCGAGGCCGAGGCCATAGCGGTGGCCAACGACACCGAGCACGGCCTCGCGTCGTACGTGATGACGTCCCACATCGACCGCGCTCGCCGGGTCGCCGCCCGTCTGCAGGCGGGAATGGTCGGCATCAACCGCGGCCTGGTCTCCGAGGTGGCAGCACCCTTCGGCGGAGTCAAGCAGTCCGGCCTGGGCCGCGAGGGCGGACCCGAAGGCCTCCACGAGTATCAGCAGCTCAAGTACTTGTCGATGCCTGGCTTCAACACCTGAGCAAGCCGACATCAGGGCGCGAGTCGGGCTGTGCTGTGGACCGACGCCTCGTCCTCGTCACCGGCAGCGGCCTGCTCACCGACACTGGTCAGGATTCGTTCTCGAGCCGGCTCGTCTCGGTCCAGGTCGTCGCGGGCGACGGCATATGGGGCGATCGCGATACCGACGCCGGCTGCGGCGGCCTGGAGGGTCAGGTGGAAGTGCTCCAGCGTCCGCTGGGAGGCCGGTTCTGTTTTCATGCCGGTGATACGGCGCCAGTCGTCCCACGCTGCGGCCGTGTGCCGGTGTGCAGAAGGTCTACCTGCGCCATGCCGGCCGCGTCGGTCAGGTCGGTACGGACGGCCACCGAACTCGGTGTCGACTGGCTGATGGGCGGCACATGGATCGAGGAGACCCTCCGCCTCCTGCGCGGCACCTCCATCGGCTACGCCGACCCCCTGGACCTGGTCCGTGCCGCCACCACCGGCCGACTGGTCGTCGCCGGCTCGATCACCGACACCGACCAGATCCAGGCGCTCGCAACTGCGGGTGTCGACGCCTTCACCATCGGATCCGCCGCCTTCGGCGGCTCCTTGCAGCCCCACGCCGGCACGCTCCGGTCCCAACTGGCCCCAGTGGTCGTGCTGTGGCACAGGCGAGGTGAGGTCGGGTCACGGCCCCTTCCGCCAGCCTCTTGACTCGCCCCTGAGTCGCTGCCATTCTCTGTGCCAGATAACAGCACAGCGTGCCACATTGTGGCACATAGGCACATAATGAAGTGCGGGGGCGAATCTCCGACCCCGGGACGAACACGAGCTCCGGGGCCCCAAGGGCGTGCGCCCTCCAACCGCCACAGAGCATCCCCATGCTCGGGGCCGGCTTGCGGCCCGGCGCCACGAAAGGAAAGTCCTGTGTCAGCTGCGAGGAAGCGCGTCGCGGTGGTCGGCGTGGGAACGATGGGCAGCCAGGCCGCCTGGCGGCTGGCCGACCGGGGTGCCGAGGTCGTCGGCTACGACCGGTTCGCGCCCGGCCACGACCGCAGCGCCGCAGGCGGCGAGACCCGCGTCTTCCGCAGCGTGCAGACCCACGACGGCCGCTATGTGCCGCTCGTGCGGCACGCCGACACCCTCTGGAAGCGGTTGCAGGCGGAGACCGGGCGGGAACTGCGCCGTCTGACCGGAGCCCTGGTCATGGGGCCGGCCGACGACCCCGAGATGCGCACCGTCATGGACGGCATCGCCGAGCACGGCCTCGACCACGAGGTGATCGACACCGGGGGGCTGGCCAAGCGTTTCCCGCAGTTCCGCGTCGACGACGGCGACCTGGTGATCCTCGACTCCAGCGCGGGTTTCGTCCGCCCCGAGCTGACGGTCCAGACCGCGGCCCGGCGCGCCGAGGAGCTGGGCGCCCGGATCCGCCGCTACACCCCGGTGCGGGAAGTCACTCCCGTAGCCGGGGGAGGCGTGGAGATCCGCACCGACACCGACACCGAGCGCTTCGACGCCGCGGTCGTCACGCCGGGCCCCTGGGTGGGCGACCTGCTGCCCGACCTGCCGTGGGAAGTCAGCGTCCACCGCGCGATCAGCGCCTGGTTCCTGCCGCACGAGGACCACCCCGCGGACGCTGAGCGCCCCGCCTTCATTCGCTGCGGCGCCACCCCCTTCTACGGCATCCCGTCTCCGGACGGCCTGGCCGTCAAGCTGGGCCTGCCCCAGCCGCACCACAAGCTCGTGGACGACCCCAACCGGCTGAACCGGACCGTCGCACCGGAAGAACTGGAGACTTTCACCACGGTGGTGCGACGCCACTTGCCCGGCCTGAACCCCGACCCGGTGCGCCTGTCCGTCTTCATGGAGGGCTACACCGACAGCACCCGCCCGCTGGTCGGCCCCCTACCGGACTGCGACGACATCGTCCTGCTGGCCGGCTTCTCCGGCCAGGGCTTCAAGGTCTCGCCCGCCATGGGCGACATCGCCGCGGACCTCGCCCTGGAGGGCCGCACCTCCCAGCCGATCGACTTCATCACCACGAACGGCCGCACCGCGGCCTGAGCATGAACGAGGAAGCCATGACCCTGACCATCGGCGCACTGCGGGCCGAGCCCGGCCGGACAGCCGGAAGCGGAAGAGGTCGCCGGCCAACTGGTGATCAGCCCGGTGGCGCGGTCGGATACGAACGGGTCATCTTCGGTACCAGCCCGGACGGCGGCAACAGCCACGCCGCCGCGAACCCGTGCGGGATCCCCGCGATCCTCGCGGAGACCGGCCGACTCGGAGACCGGGACCCGGCCACCATTCGCAGGCTCCTCGACGGCCTGTACCGGCTCCTTCACCACCTATAGCCACCCCCCATGGCTGACGCGTCTCATGCCCGGCCGCTGAACCGCTCCCCTCGGCCCGCTGTGCCGGGAAGGAGGAGGTCCTCCATGGACGCCATCGACGAGAAGATCATCGCGGAGCTGACCCGTAACGCCCGTGTCTCGCACTCGGAGCTGGCCGGCAAGGTGCTGCTGTCCCGCAACGCGGTGCGCCAGCGCATCGAACGGCTCGAGCGTCAGGGCCACATCGCCGGCTACACCCTCGTCCGTGCGGGCGGCGACACCGGCGATGTGGTCTCCGCGTTCGTACTCGTGTACCGCCGGGACCGCATGCGCGGCGGCGATGTCCTGGCCGCGCTCATGCGCATCCCCGAGGTCGTCATCTGCGAGATCCTCAGCGGTGACTTCGACATCATGGTGCGTCTGGAGGCGGCCTCGCTGGAACGCGTACGGAGCATCTGGGAGGACATCGCCCAGATGCCCGGTGTACGGGACACGGTCACCGCGCTCACCCTGTCCAGCGTCGTCAACCGCCGGTGATGACCGCAGACTTCAACGGTCACTGATGTGGTTGACGCAGACGACCTTGGGCTGGGTCATCTCCTCGAAGGCGAAGCGCACACCTTCGCGGCCCATGCTGCCGTATTTGAAGCCGCCGAACGGCATGGCGTCGAAGCGGTAGTCGGAGGAGTCGTTGATCATGACGCCGCCGGCCTCCAGCAGCCGGGCCGCGTTCAGGGCGCGGTCCAGGCGGGAGGTGAAGACGCCCGCGTGGAGGCTGTAGTCGATGGCGTTGGCCTGCTCGATGGCGTCCTCGAAGGTCGTGAACGGCTGCAGCACGACGACCGGGGCGAACACCTCCTCCTGCCAGATCGAGCAGGTCGCCGGGACGTCTTCCAGGACGGTCGGCGCGTACAGCGCGCCGGTGACCTCGTTGCCGCACAGCAGCACCGCGCCTTCGGCCACCGCCGTGTCGACCTTGGCCCGGGTGGCGGCCGCGGCGCCCGGGGTGATCATGGGGCCGACGTCGGTGCGCTCATCGAGCGGGTCGCCGACGCGCAGCAGCCTGGTGCGGGCGACGAAGGCGTCGCGGAAGCGCTCGTAGACCTCGGCCGCGATCAGGATCCGCTGGGTGCCGATGCAGTTCTGGCCCGCGGCCCAGAACGCGCCGGAGACACAGGAGGCCACGGCCTCTTCGAGGTCGGCGTCGTCCATGACGATGACCGGGGCGTTGCCGCCCAGGTCCATGGCGAGTTTCTTCAGTCCGGCCGTGCGGGAGATGGCCTCGCCGGTGGCGAATCCGCCGGTGAAGGACACCATGCGCACGTCGGGGGAGGCGACGATCGCGGCGGCGATATCGGCGTCGCCGTTGACGACGGTGACGATCTCCTCGGGCAGGCCGGCCTCGATGAGGGTGTCGACCAGCCGCAGGGCGGACAGCGGCGTCAGCGCGGACGGTTTCAGGACGACCGCGTTGCCGCCTGCGATGGCGGGGCCGAGCTTGTGGGCGACCAGGTTGAGGGGGTCGTTGAACGGGGTGATGGCGGCGATGACGCCCAGCGGTTCACGGGTGAACCAGCCCTGCCGCTTCTCGGAACCCTCATAGGAGTCGAAGGGGATGACCTCGCCCGCGTTGCGCCGTGCCTCGGCGGCGGACAGGGACAGGGTGTTGACCGCGCGGGCGACTTCCTTGCGGGCCTGGGTGATGGTCTTGCCGGCCTCACTGACGATCAGCTGGGCGAAGGACTCGGCGCGCCGCTCGACCAGGTGGGCGGCGCGTTCCAGGATCGCGGCCCTGGAGGCGCGGGACAGCGCGGCCGCGGTGCGGCGTCCGCACCTGGCCTGTTGCAGGATGCCGCCGACGGCGCCCGCGCCGACGGTGGGCACCGAGGCGATGATCTCGCCGGTGTAGGGGTTGTGCACGGGCGCCGTGTCGGCGCCGAGCTCGATGCCGGGGGCCACGGTGGTCTCAGACACGGTGAGTCTCCTGGAGAACGGGGCGCGCGGGAGCGGCGTAGTCGTCGGCGTGGCGCTGGTGGATGGCGATGATGTCCGACAGCAGGGCGTAGGCGGTCTCGATGCGCCCGGCGCCCGGGCCGCAGACCGTGACGGTGCCGAGGAGGTCGGTCTGGAAGGCGACCGCGTTGAGGGGACCGGAGATCCCCGCAAGCGGGTGGTGGGACGGCAGGGCGAGCGGGGCGACACGGGCATCGACGCTGCCGTCCTCGTGGCGGGTGGCGGAGCCGACCAGCTTCCAGCGCAGCCCCTTGCGGGCGGCGTCCCGTACCTCGTCCGGTGTGATCGCCGAGATGCCCTCGCGGAAGACGTCCTCGCGGCGCAGGTCGGCGCCGAGGACCTCGTTCGCCAGGATCATGACCTTGAGTTGGACGTCATGGCCCTCGATGTCGGCGGTGGGGTCGGCTTCGGCGTACCCGAGGCCCTGGGCTTCGGCGATGGCGGCCGACAGTTCGAGGCCCTCTTCGAGCCGGCCCAGGATGTAGTTCGAGGTGCCGTTCATGATGCCCTGGACACCGGTGATCTCCAGGCCGCCGAACATGCGCTGGGCGGTGCGCAGAACGGGAGTGCCGCTGAGTACCGAGCCCTCGAACTCGAAGCTGACACCGTGCTCTGCGGCCAGCTGCTTCAGAGCGCGGCCGGCGAGTGCGACCGGTCCCTTGTTGGTGGTGCACACGTGCTTGTCCGATTCCAGGGCCCAGCGCACGTGGGAGAGGGCGGGCTCACCGTCGGTGGGGTTGGTGAACGTCGCCTCCACGAGGATGTCGGCCGGCACCTCGCGGATCACCCACTCGTTGCGCGGATCCGCGCTGCCGCCGGCCAGCTCCGCGAAGCTCAGTTCCCCGGGCTCGGTGGCCAGCAGCGGCGCCAGATCGATGCCGTCGGTGTCCACCAGGGAACCGGCCCGCAGATCGGTGATCGCCACCACCCGCAGGGCGAAGCCCAGTTCCTCGGCCAGGCGCTCCCCGTTCCGGGAGATGAGTTCGGCGAGCGCGCGATTGACGCCGCCGAATCCGATGAGGGCGAGATCGTATCGGCCCATGAGATCGCTCCTTCACAGTCCGCCGCCTTCACGGTGCGGCTGGTCAGAGCTTGGTTTCTGCGCCGGTCACCCGCGCCATGCCGCAACGGCCACACGGCATGCCGATCTGCACGGTTGCGATGACGATTCGCCCATCCCGGGCCCGGTGGGGCCCGGGTCGTTCCGGCCGAAGGCGGAGGCCTGGGGACGGCGAGAACTCCACCCTCGTACCGAAGCAGCAGCAGGCGTAAGGGTTCCGTCATCTCCTGCGGGCAACAGGACGGCAGTCCGCCCCGTTGAATGGGCAGCAGCAGGCGGACTCTCAAGGGGCGAGGCGAGAATGAGGCGCGAGCGGAAGGCAGTGACCAGGCCGTTGGTCATCGGGGTGCTGGTGGTGGCGGTGACCGTGGTCGGACTCGGACTGTACTGGTTCCAGCCCTGGAAGTTGTGGCAGGACGAGACCGTCGAAGAGGCACTGCCCGAGACCGTGGCCACATCCGCCCCACCCACGGCGGAGACCCGGACGCCCTCCTCACCGGCCGGGCCGCGGACGCTGGCGAGTGGTGAACTGATCAGCCACGAACACGCGACTTCGGGCAGGGTGAGACTTGTAGAGCTGCCCGATGGCTCCCACGTCGTCCGGCTCGAGAATCTCGACACCAGCAATGGACCGGATCTGCGCGTGTGGCTGACCGACGCCCCCGTGAAGGAGGGGAAGTCCGGCTGGCACGTCTTCGACGACGGGGAGTACGTCAGTCTGGGCAAGCTCAAGGGCAACAAGGGAAGCCAGAACTACGTCCTGCCCGACGACGTCGACGCCGCTCGCTACACCAGCGTCAGCATCTGGTGCGACCGTTTCGACGTCTCCTTCGGCGCGGCCGAACTCGTCCGCGCCTGAGTTCTGTCCCGGCCGGAATCGAATCGGTGCCCGAGAGTCTGAAAAGTCGCATGCCCGTCGTGCGCACGGGAAGACTGTCCGCCGGCTCGGATGTCAGTGCCGCTCTGCTTCGGGCAGGTTCTGCGCGCACCAGATCGTCTTGCCGTCGGTGGTGTGCCGGGTGCCCCACCCCTGGGTGAGCTGGGCGACGAGCAACAGGCCCCGGCCGCCCTCGTCGAAGGCGCGGGCCCGGCGCAGGTGCGGGGCCGTGTTGCTGGAGTCGGAGACCTCGCAGATCAGGGAGGTGTCGCGGATCAGCCGCAGCCTGATGGGCGGCTCGCCGTATCTGATCGCGTTGGTGACCAGCTCGCTGACGACCAGTTCGGTGACGAACGCCGCCTCCTCCAGGCCCCAGGCGTCCACCTGGTCGACGGCGAGCTTCCTGGCGCGCGGCACCTGCGCGGTGTCGGGCTCGACGTCCCAGTCGGCGACGTGGTGGGGATCCAGCGCGTGCGTGCGAACGAGCAGCAGAGCGGCGTCGTCGGTGCGGCGCTGGGGAAGCATGGCGTCCATCACCGTGTCGCACAGGGCTTCCAGCGAGGTGGTCGAGTGGTCCAGGGCTCGCCGCAGTTCGGCGGTCCGCTGGTCGACGTCGCGCTCGCGGCTCTCCACCAGTCCGTCGGTGTAGAGGGCGAGCAGGCTGCCCACCGGCAGTTCGAGCTCGGTGGCCTCGAAAGGCAGCCCACCGATGCCGAGCGGCGGTCCCGGATGGACCGGTACCGGGGTACGGGTGCCGTCCGGGGAGATGACCAGCGGCAGGGGATGGCCGGCGCTCGCCAGCGTCAGGTGCCGGGAGACCGGGTCGTAGACGGTGTAAAGGCAGGTGGCCCCGGACTCGCCGGTCGGCTGGAAATGGCCGGCGGGCTGGAGGTCGCTGGCGAGGTGCAGGACCAGGTCGTCCAGGTGGGTCAGCAGTTCGTCCGGTGGCAGATCGACGTCGGCGAGGGTGCGCACCGCCGTGCGCAGCCTGCCCATGCTGGCCGAGGCGTGCAGGCCGTGACCGACGACATCGCCGACGACCAGGGCGACCCGGGCGCCGGACAGCGGAATGACGTCGAACCAGTCACCGCCCACTTCCGTACCGGTCCCGCCGGGCAGGTAGCGGGAGGCCACCTCGACCGCCTCCTGGTTCGGCAGCCCTTGCGGCAGCAGGGTGCGCTGCAGGGTCAGCGCGGTGGTGCGCTCGCGCGAGTACCGGCGGGCGTTGTCGATGGCGACGGCTGCCTTGGCGGTCAGCTCCTCGGCGAGGATCAAGTCGTCGGCGGTGAAGGCCTCGGGCCGGTCGACGCGGGAGAACGCGACGACGCCGAGCAGCGCGCCGCGTGCCCGGAGCGGCACGGTGATCCGGCCGGTCAGCCCGTCCGCGGCGATGGACTCGTCGATCACCGGGTTGCCGGGTGGCCAGTGGGCCGGGTCGGCGGCGAGTCCGGGCCCGAAGGCCCACTCGCCGCCCTGGCCGGGCTCGGCGGCGAGCTCGACCGTGGACCTGCCGGCGGCCATGCAGCGGGCGGCGACGGAACCGGGCGCGTGCGTGACCGGTGTCGGGGCTCCAGGAGCCCGGCCTGCGTCGGCCTTCGTGCTGTGCTGGGCGGCACGGCTGAGTCCGATGGGCTCGCCGGGGGCGAACGGGGAACCTGAGGGCGGTTCCTCTCCGCGCAGTACCTCGCCGAAGAGGTCCACGCTGACGAGGTCGACGAATCCCGGCACCGGGGTCATGGCCAGTTCCCGGGCGGTGCCGATCACGTCGAGGGTCCGGCCGATGCCGCCGCTGGCCTGGTTGAGAAGGAGCAGGCGTTGCCGAGCCCAGTACTCGGCGCTCATGTCGAATCCCCAGTTGGCGATCGCGCGGACTCTGCCCTCGGCATCCCGGACGGGCCAGATGCTGGTGGCCCAGGCGTTGGCGTAGTCGCTGCCGCGCGGGCGGAAGACGGTGATGAGACGCGTGGGCTCGCCCGTCCTCGCCACTTGGGCGAGCGCGTCGGTGTAGGGCTTGTCGTCGCGCTCGGGAAACAGGGAGCGGTCGAATTCGGGAAGCACTTCGCGGTACTTCCTGCCGAGCACTTGTTCCTCGGAGTGCGCTATCACCCGGCCGGAGGAGGCGTTGATCCACAGGAACCGCAGTTCGGGGTCGTAGACGCCCAGAGCGAAGGGAGACTGCTCGAATGCCCGGTCGGTGATCACCGGACGGCGTCCCCAACGCTGGATGGTCAGCACGTGGCCCAGCGTCCGTCCGTCCGGGCCGAGCAGCGGCTGGGCCGTCAGCACGGCGTCCACGGTGGACCCGTCCCGGTGGCGTAGAAGGATGAACCCCGTGGGGTCGGGGCCGGCGCCGTAGCCCTCCGGAAAGCCGGGCGGCGGCGGGTCGGCCAGCAGGTCGGTCACGGGGCGCCCGACGGTGTCCTCCGCCGTCCAGCCCAGCAGCAGCCGACCCCCCTCGCTCCAGCCGCTCACCATGCCGTCCGGGCCCACCACGACAGCGGCAGTGGGGGCGTCCTGCTTGCCGGCCATCTCCACGTACCACGCCTCCGTCCGGATTGCCGGGCCCGTCAGGGCTGGTCTCCAGCGGCTCCTTCCAGCGTAGATCGGCCCCCGCTCCACGGCGCTGCGGCTGGTGCGCCTTCGGGTGCCGGGTGCCAGGTGTCAGGCCTCGGCTTCCGCGAGGTCCCGCCCCCTACGACCAGGGCAGGACCAGCGCACCCCAGGCGACGACAGGGCCGAGGGCGACGATTCCACCGGTGTAGCCGAGAACCTGGCGGTAGAAGCGGCGGGGCGGGACGTAGATAAGGGCGTCGGCGAGGAGCCGTGCCGCGCGTTGCACGGTGACCCGGCGCGGCAGCCCGTCCCGTGTGTAGCCGTCGCAGCGACCTACGTCTCCTGCCCTCGCCTCCGACGTACCGGCCCCCGCCCGCCGCATCCCGCTCGCCCGCGCCACGGCCAGCCCCGCCACTCCACCCCCAGGTGATGGCCCGCGTCCCGCGATGGCGCACCGCTCCCGGCCTGCACCGCGCCCGGCTCGGTGCGGTACGGCGCGGCTGAGGAGTCGGCACGCCGCCGGCACCGGTGTTGGTGCCGGCTCATCGTTCGGGCCGTGAACATCCACAGAGCAGCCGCACCCGGCCGGTTCCAAAAGTCTTGACGATGAAAGAACGCGCACCTACCTTCCCTACACCGCTCCCGATCGGTTGATCTCCCGAAACTTTCGCTGTTGAGGGAGCGCTCCCACGCTCCTTAAGCGAGGCCCCCTGCCAAGGAGGAACCATGTCGTTACACCGCAATGGATCCAGCGACACAGGGCCGGAATCCCCACGTCGTCGTGCCCTTCTGGCGACCATGGGCGCCCTGCCCGTGCTCGCGGCCGCGACACCGGCCGTGGGAGCACCCCGCACACCGTCCGTCGCGGCTGCGCTGACCATCGACCCGTCGGCGACGAGGCAGACGATCCGGGGATTCGGCGGCATGAACCACCCGCTCTGGATCGGTGATCTGACATCCGCTCAGCGGGACACGGCCTTCGGCAACGGCGAAGGACAGCTCGGATTCTCGGTGCTGAGAATCTTCGTCTCCGAGGACCGGGCGAACTGGAACCGCGAAGTCGCCACCGCCAAGCGTGCGATCGAACTCGGGGCGACCGTCTTCGCATCGCCCTGGAATCCCCCCGCGAACATGGTCGAGACGTTCACCCACGGCCAGCAGACCAACGCGAAGCGGCTCCGGTACAACATGTACGGCGCCTATGCGCAGCACCTGAACGACTTCGTCGGCTACATGCGGAACAACGGAGTGAACCTGTATGCCATCTCCGTGCAGAACGAGCCCGACTACGCTCATGACTGGACGTGGTGGACTCCCGGCGAGATGACCCGGTTCCTGCGGGAGAACGCCGGCTCGATCAGTACCAAGGTCATCGCCCCTGAGTCCTTCCAGTACGTGAAGAGCTTCTCGGACCCGATCCTCAACGACGCCAGGGCACTCGCCAACGTGGACATCCTCGGAGCGCACCTCTACGGCACACCGTTCCAGAACTTCCCCTACCCGCTCTTCAAGCAGAAGGGCGGGGGCAAGGAACTGTGGATGACGGAGGTCTACTACCCCAACAGCAGCGATTCGGCCGATCTCTGGCCCCAGGCACTCGGCGTAGCGGAACACGTCCACCGCGCGATGGTGGACGCCGAGTTCCAGGCCTACGTGTGGTGGTACATCCGGCGCGGCTACGGACCCATGCGGGAAGACGGCCGGATCAGCAAGCGGGGTGCCGGCATGGCGCACTTCTCCAAGTTCGTCCGCCCGGGGCATGTACGCATCGCGGTGACGCCGAATCCACAGCCGAACGTCTACGTCTCGGCGTACAAGGGGAGCGGCTCCCGGCTGGTCATCGTCGCCGTCAACAAGGGCACCGCGCGCGTCAGTCAGCAGTTCGTCCTGCAGAACAACGCCTCGTCCGGTGTGTCGTCCTGGCTGACGGACGCGGGCAGGAATCTCGCGTCCCAGGGCAGGGTCACCGTGTCGAACGGCTCCTTCACCGGTCAGCTCCCCGCTCAGAGCGTGACGACTTTCGTGACCGGGTGAGGATTCCTCCGCGTCATCCTCCGATCCCGAGTTGAGGTGGGAGAGCCAGGGACCGACGACGACGCACGGCCCGGCCGCCGTCCTGCGCGCCGGGCCGTGCCACGGGACCGCAGCACCCGGGCTCGGACGCCACCGCGGCAAGACCCTCGAAGGCGATGAACGCCGACACGGACCCTCACCGCTTCTTGTAGCCGCCCCAGTGCGCCCCTCAAAGCCGTTTCGACGCGCGCACGCCCCCTCACCGGCGGACGACCGGTTGTCCGCACACCGAGCGCCTTCCGATCCGGTTCAAGTGCCGTGTCCTGCCCAGTTCTTGATCGTTCCGCATGACGTGGAGATGAGCGCTGTTTGGGCCCGGGGCGCGGGCAAGAGGGTTCCGGCCGCCGTACTCACGGTACTGCTGGCCGGGGGCTGTGCCGGGTCGCCGCAACCGGCGCTGCCGACCTCGGAGCAGGGGCGCAGCGACCTGATCAAGGCCGCACAGAAGGTCTTGGTGGACCGCTGTATGACCGCCCACGGCACGGCGGAACCGCGCGCCTCGCAGGAGGACGCGCTCTTCGGGGCGGACCCGGCCGAACTGGAGGTCACCCTCGCCACGGGTCACACCGTCCGCGCGCACACGGACGGCTGCCTGGCGCGGGCGCACCGCCATCTCTACGGCGACCAAGCCCGCTGGTTCCGCGCCGAGGTCACCGTCAACAACCTGCGCCCCGAGGCGCAAGCCCGCCTCGAGCAGGACCCCCGGTACCGGTCAGCGCTCGCACGCCGAGCCGCCTGCCCCGAGGAAGACACCCGTTGTGCGCGCGAAAGCGGACTGGACGACCTGCGCGCCCGGCTGGAGCCCGCCCGGCTCGACGCCGTCCGGGCCGCGCACCGCGAGGACATCGCCACGTACGAGCGGCTGCGTGAACGCGCACTGCACCGCGCGGCCCGGCTCCTGGCCGGCCGCCCCACCCCCCACCAGAAAGGTCCCGACCCGTCATGACGAAAAGCAGGCTGTTCTCCGCCGTCGCAGCGGTGTTCCTCCTCCTCGCCGGTGCTCTCACCACGGCCGGCACGGCAGGCGCCGCCGAGTGCCCGCGCGGCGAGTTCTGCGTCTGGCAGAACGCCGACTTCTCCGGCCAGCGCGCCAACTGGTCCGGCGACGACCGCTGGTGGGAGAGCTGGATCGCGGACACGGACTCCTCCTGGGCCAACCACGGGATCTCCGGGCCGGGTATCAAGGACCATGTCAGGGTCTACTCCAGCGCCAGTCTGGGCGGGCACATGACGATCTGTCTCACCCCCGGCCAGGAAGTCGGCTACAACGGCGCGGCCAACGACCGGGGTGATTCCCACACCTGGGCCATGAGCTGCTGACACGAGGCACAACCGGAGCCCCTGCCCGACGCACGTCACGCAGGGGCTTCGCGCTTCACCCGGACCCTCGACGCGTGCCGGGACCGGGCGAGACCCCGGTGCCCCGCAGGCGGGCTATCGGGAGACGGGCTTCCTGACGCGGTCGGACTCGTCCCGCAGGAGCAGGGAGAGCAGGGAAGCCACGGAGAGTCCTGCTTCGGCCGGGTGGCGCAGGACCTTGTCCGGCTCGATGCGGTACGTGTTCGTGCGTCCGTCCCGGGTGTGGGAGAGATAACCGTCCTGCTCCAGATCGACGATGATCCGCGAGACGGCACGTTCCGTGAGACGGCAGCGGGCAGCGATGTCGCGGATGCGGACGTTCGGGTTGTCGGCAATGACTGCCAGAACGCGCGCGTGGCTGGTGATGAACGTCCATCCGCTGTGGGACTCGGGCACTCCGACCATGCGCAGCATTTTAGAGGAGCCCGTTGCCCGAACCCAGATACGTGACATACTTTTCATGCAACATATGACGTGCTCCCCTCGGGGGATCCACAGAAGGAGCTCGACCATGCCCTGGGACGAGGCCGGCGTACCGGCGCTCACGCGCGAAACCGGCGCCGAGACGCTGCCGGAACAGGCCGGCGCGCCTGCCTCGGAAGGGGCGGCGGTGCTGCAGTACGAATGGCGCGGGGCCTGGGTCGTCGTCGCCCGCGGCTCCTATGACATGGACTCGATCACGCCATTGGCGGACGCGCTGTCGGTCGCGGCCAGGACGCATCCGAAGGTGATCCTGGACGCCTCCGGCATCACCTTCGCCGACTCGACCCTGCTGAATCTGCTGATCCTCACCCACCAGGCGGGCACCCTGCGGGTCGTGGCGCCGTCGGCGCAGCTGCAGCGGCTCTGTGAGATCACCGGGGTCGACAGCATCCTCCAGACGCGGGATTCCGTCGACGACGCCGCCGTCACCTGAGCGGGCCCGCCCGGCTTTCGTGTCACTTCCGCCGGCCTGCCCGCCGGCACCGCCGCGGTTTCGGGGCGCGGTGACGCAGTTCGGCCGAGGATGATGGTTCCTGCTTTGTTCAGGGCTTGAAACGTGGGTTAACCTGCGGCGTATTTCCACATCGCATACACATCTGTGACCGTGGAACACGCATGCACGACAACCGGGCCGCACATCGGTCCGGGGGGTTCCGAGTCTTCGGCTTCGAGGGCTCTTGGGGAGCGGAACGAGGGTGCGCATGACCAGCGACAGCACTGGGGTCGTCGATGCGGTGCCGGGCGACCAGGAGTTGCGTCGGCTGCTGGCCGGCCTGACAGCCGTTCGCGACGGGGACTTCGGTACCCGGCTGCCGGACGACGCGGACGGCCTCATGGGCGACATCGCCACGGTCTTCAACGGCATGGTCGACCAGCTGTCCGTGTTCACCTCCGAAGTCACCCGGGTGGCCCGTGAGGTCGGCACCGAGGGCACGCTCGGCGGGCAGGCGGAGGTGCCCGGGGTCTCGGGCACCTGGGCCGACCTGACCGACTCGGTGAACGCGATGGCCGGCAACCTGACCACCCAGGTCCGCGACATCGCCCAGGTGGCCACGGCAGTTGCCAAGGGCGACCTCTCGCAGAAGATCGACGTGCCCGCCCGCGGCGAGATCCTTCAGCTGAAGGAAACCGTCAACACGATGGTGGATCAGTTGTCGGCGTTCGCCGACGAGGTCACACGTGTAGCTCGTGAGGTGGGCAGCGAGGGACGGCTCGGCGGCCAGGCGCAGGTGCCCGGCGTGGCGGGCGTCTGGCGTGACCTCACCGACTCCGTGAACCACATGGCGGGCAACCTCACCAGCCAGGTCCGCTCCATCGCCCAGGTGACCACGGCGGTCGCCGAGGGCGACCTCTCGCAGAAGATCACCGTGGACGCGCGCGGGGAGATCCTGGAGCTGAAGAGCACCATCAACACGATGGTGGACCAGTTGTCGGCGTTCGCCGACGAGGTCACGCGCGTCGCCCGCGAGGTCGGCACCGAGGGGCGCCTCGGCGGCCAGGCGGACGTCAAGGGCGTCAAGGGCACCTGGCGCGACCTCACCGACTCGGTGAACTTCATGGCGGGCAACCTCACCGGCCAGGTCCGCAACATCGCCCTGGTCGCCACGGCGGTGGCCAAGGGCGACCTCTCGCAGAAGATCACCGTGGACGCGCGCGGGGAGATCCTGGAGCTGAAGAGCACCATCAACACGATGGTGGACCAGTTGTCGGCGTTCGCCGACGAGGTCACGCGCGTCGCCCGCGAGGTCGGCACCGAGGGGCGCCTCGGCGGCCAGGCCCAGGTGCGCGGTGTGTCGGGTACCTGGAAGGACCTCACCGACAACGTCAACGTCATGGCGTCGAACCTCACCGGCCAGGTCCGCTCCATCGCCCAGGTCGCCACCGCCGTGGCGCGCGGCGACCTGTCGCAGCGGATCACCGTCGAGGCCGCGGGCGAGGTCGCGGCGCTGGCCGAGGTCATCAACACCATGGTCGACACGCTGTCGGCCTTCGCCGACGAGGTCACACGCGTCGCCCGCGAGGTCGGCACCGAGGGACGCCTCGGGGGCCAGGCGCACGTGCCGAACGTCGCCGGGACCTGGAAGGACCTCACCGACAACGTCAACTCGATGGCCAACAACCTCACCGGCCAGGTGCGCAACATCGCGCTCGTGACGACGGCGGTGGCCCGGGGCGACCTGTCGAAGAAGATCGACGTGGACGCCCGCGGTGAGATCCTCGAACTCAAGACGACCATCAACACGATGGTCGACCAGCTGTCCGCGTTCGCCGACGAGGTCACCCGAGTCGCCCGCGAGGTCGGCACCGAGGGACGCCTCGGCGGCCAGGCCGAGGTCGAGGGCGTCTCCGGCACCTGGAAGCGCCTCACGGAGAACGTCAACGAACTGGCGGGCAACCTGACCCGGCAGGTGCGGGCCATCGCCGAGGTCACCAGCGCCGTCGCCGAGGGCGACCTGACCCGGTCGATCAACGTGGAGGCGTCCGGCGAGGTCGCCGAGCTCAAGGACAACATCAACTCGATGGTGGAGTCCCTGCGCGAGACCACCCGGGCCAACCAGGAGCAGGACTGGCTCAAGACGAACCTCGCCCGGATCTCGAGCCTGATGCAGGGCCACCGCGACCTCCCCGTGGTCGCCGAGCTGATCATGGACGAGCTGGTCCCGCTGGTGTCGGCCCAGTACGGGGCCTTCTACCTCGCCGAGGACGGCGACGACGGGCCCGAACTGCGGCTCGTCGGCTCCTACGGCTACCCGGAGGAGAGCACCCGGCCCGCCCGCATCGCCTTCGGCCGCACCCTGGTCGGACAGGCCGCGCGCAGCCGGCGCACCATCATGGTCGAGGAGCTGCCGGACGGCTATGTCACCATCTCCTCGGGCCTGGGCCAGGTGGTGCCGTCCGCGCTGGTGCTGCTGCCCATCGTGGTGGAGGGCCAGGTCCTCGGCGTCATCGAGCTGGCGTCGGTCACCCGCTTCACCCAGATCCACCGGGACTTCCTCGCACAGCTGATGGAGACCATCGGCGTCAACGTCAACACCATCGTGGCCAACGCCCGTACCGACGAGCTGCTGGTCGAGTCGCAGCGCCTCACCGTCGAGCTCCAGGCCCGGTCGACCGAGTTGCAGGTGCAGCAGGAGGAACTGCAGCGCTCCAACGCGGAGCTGGAGGAGAAGGCCTCGCTGCTGGTCGCGCAGAACCGGGACATCGAGGCGAAGAACCTGCAGATCGAGCAGGCGCGCCAAGAGCTGGAGACCCGGGCCCAGCAGCTGTCGCTGGCCTCGAAGTACAAGTCGGAGTTCCTGGCCAACATGAGCCACGAACTGCGCACCCCGCTCAACAGCCTGCTCATCCTCGCCCAGTTGCTCGCGCAGAACCCGTCCCGCAACCTCACGCCCAAGCAGGTCGAGTACGCGCAGATCATCCACTCCGCCGGTTCGGATCTGCTGCAGCTGATCAACGACATCCTCGACCTGTCGAAGGTCGAGGCCGGGAAGATGGACGTCACGCCCGAGCGGGTGACGCTGCGGCAGCTCATCGAGTACGTCGAGGCCACCTTCCGGCCGATGACGACGCAGAAGAGCCTCGACTTCACGGTGACGACCGCGCCCGGTGCCCCCGCCGACGTGCTCACGGACGACTCCCGGCTGCGCCAGGTGCTGCGCAACCTCCTGTCGAACGCCGTGAAGTTCACCGAGCAGGGCGGCGTTGAACTGAGCATCGAGCCCGCCTCGGACGAAGAGGTGCCCGAGGGTGTGGTGCGGGGCGCCGCCGTGGTCGCCTTCCGGGTCAAGGACACCGGCATCGGCATTCCGGAGCAGCACCTGGAGACGATCTTCGGCGCCTTCCAGCAGGCGGACGGCACGACCAGCCGGAAGTACGGCGGCACCGGCCTGGGCCTGTCCATCACGCGGGAGATCGCCCAACTGCTCGGCGGCGCCGTCTCGGTGCACAGCACGCCCGGTCAGGGCAGTACGTTCACGCTGTTCCTGCCCGTGGCCCGCCCGGACTTCGAGGAACTGCTCAGCCACGGCAGAACCCTGGAGCGGGTCCTGGCGGAACCCGTGCCGGAGGGACTGGCCGGCTCGGTGCCGGTGCCCCAGATCGGGCCGGGCCCCCGGCCCCGGCGTCTGCTCGTCGTGGAGGAGCGCTCGCGCGGTCTGCTGACCCTCGTCGCGGAGAGCGTGGTCGCCGACCTGACGCACGGCCGTGCCGACGGCGCTCAGCGTCCCGCCGTCGACATCATCACCGCCGTCGGCGCACAGGAGGCGGCCGGTGCCCTCGCCTCCGAACCGTGCCACTGCGTCGTCCTGGAGCTGGGCATGCCCGACGACGAGGCGTCCCGCTTCCTCCAGGCCCTGGAGGGCGATTCGGCGCTGACGAGCGTTCCGGTGCTGGTCCACAGCAGCCACCCCGCGGACGTGCCCCTGGACGAGACGCTGCGTTCCCGCTCCGCGGGCGGCGCCTTGGAGTTGCTGTCCAGCCTCGACGAACTGCGCGAGCGCATCGCCCTGCACCTGTCCGCCGAGGAACCCGGGGACGTGCTCTCCCTCGTGCGGACCGAAGGGCCGCAGCACCTGACGCCGCCCTCCGTCGACGACGCGTCGGCGGGCCGTACCGTTCTCGTCGTCGACGACGACGCGCGGAACCTCTTCGCGCTGAGCGGGATCCTGGAGATGCACGGCTTCCGTGTCCTGCACGCGGAGAACGGGCGCAGAGGCATCGAGACACTGATGAACAACCCGGATGTCGCCATCGTGCTGATGGATGTGATGATGCCCGAGATGGACGGCTACACCGCGACGGCCGAGATCCGCCGCATGCCGCAGTACGCCGAGCTGCCCATCATCGCCGTCACGGCGAAGGCGATGCCGGGCGACCGGGACAAGAGCCTCGCCTCGGGGGCCAGCGACTACGTCACCAAGCCCGTGGACACGCGCGACCTCATGGCCTGCGTCCGCCGCTGGCTGCCCGCATGAGCACACCGGCGTCCGACCCGCGCACCGGCGGGCCGGACGCCCCGCAGCGCCCGTCGTTCCGCGCCCCAGGGCACTCCAGCCGAGGAGCTTCCACACCGTGAGCATGTCCGAGCAGCCGCGCGATCCGGGCCGGGGCGGTGAGCCGGAGCGCGGCTCGGCCGCAGATCCGGATTCCTCGCTGCCGCCGGTGCCCTCCGACGCGTCTTCCCCGGCCGCGGACGAGGAGCCCAAGTCCCCCGACGAACAGGCGGCGGCCCCCGGCCGGCCGTCGCAGGACACCGACGACACGTCGGAGTCCCGCGACGAGCCGCCCGCCGACGTCGAAGACCTCTCACCCGCCTCTCCGGTGGGCCGGCTCGCCGCCACCGTGGAACGGCTCAGCCGGGAGGTACGGGCCGCCCAGGCGGAGGCCGAAGGGCGTGCCCTGATCGAGCTCGCCAAGGGCGTCCTGGTCGAGCGGCTGCAGTGCGGCCCCGCCCAGGCCGCCCGCCAGCTCACCCAGCTGGCCGAGCAGGCCCAGGTCACCCCCCTGGAGCTCGCTGTCGACGTCATCAACCAGGCAGCCCGGGACCGGATGTCCGAGGTGACGGACGCCTTCCTCGCCGCCACCAGGGCCGCCGACGAGGCGGACACCGAGTCGGCCGCCGTGCGCCTGCGCGCGGCCGAGAGCGGCGTACTGGCCGCGGACGACGCCCAGGCCGTGGCGGACGCCCTGCTGGAGCAGGCGCTGCGTCCGCTCGGCGCGGTGGCCGTGGCCATCTGGGCCGTGGGCGCCGACGGTTCGCTCACCCTGGCGGGCAGCGCCGGTTTCTCGCCGGCCGAGGCGGAGCGCTGGCGCTACGTCCCGCCGGACGTGGTGACCGTGGCGCGACGGGGGCTCATCGAGCGCGAGGGGCAGTGGATCACCACCCTCGGCGCGACCGGACTGCCCACCATCGGCCTGCACCACCATCCGGACGGCGGCCGGGCCGCCCTGCCCGCCGGCACCGGGGGCCGCATCCACGGTGTGCTGGAGATCGCCTGGCCGACCCCGCTGGCGCCGCAGCCCCCGCAGATCGTCCGGCAGATGGAGGCGCTGGCCGAACTGTGCGCCCACACCCTGGAGATGCACACGCCCCAGGGAGCGGCCCAGGGACCGCGCGTGCTGCCGGACGCCGCCGAGCTGATGGATCTGGCCGACGGGCTGTACGACCCCGCCCTGGTCCTGGTGCCACACCTGGACGGTGACGGGCACCTGGTGGACTTCCGCATCCAGCACGTCAACAACCGCTTCCTGGACCCGGCGGGCAGGCCGCGGGCGGTCGTGAACGGCGCGCTGCTCCTGGAGGCCTACCCGATGGCGGCCGGGGACAGCGAGTTGTTCCAGCGCGTCGAGCGGGTCTACGCCACCGGTGAGCCCTTCCGGGCCCGTCGCATGAACCTCACCGCCCTCGTCGACCAGGTCCCGCTCTCGGCGGTCGCGGACATCAGCATCAGCCGTCACGGCATGTCCGTCCTCCTGATCTGGCGCATCGAGGACGAGACGGCGCGACTGGCGAGTCTGCTTCAGCACGCCCAACGGCTGGGCCGTATCGGCGGGTTCGAGGAGAACGTGCTCACCGGCGAGATCACCTGGAACGGGCAGCTCTTCGACCTGTACGGGCGGGCGCAGACGAGCACCCCGGTGCCTCTGGAAGAGCTGCCGGCTTACGCTCACCCGGACGACGGCGTCTCCATCCGCCGTTTCCTGCGCACCCTGCTGCACCACCAGCGGCCGGCGGCCGCCGCCTTCCGGCTGCAGCGGCCGGACGGGGTCACCCGCCACATCCGGATCGTCGCCGAACCCGTCCTCGACACCGACGACCGGCTGCTGCTGGTGCGCGGCGCGTACCAGGACATCTCGGCCCAGCACTGGACCGAGGTGGCGCTCGCCGCCACCCGCGACCAGCTGGCTCACACCGAGCAGCAGGCGACCGAACGCGCCCGGCTGACCCTGCAGTTGCAGCACGCCATCATGCCTCCCACCCAGGCGCCGTTGCAGGTGTCCGGCCTCCAGGTGGCCGTGCGCTACCGGCCGGCGGAGACCGAGCAACTGGTCGGCGGCGACTGGTACGACGCCGTCGTGCTGCCGTCCCGGAAGGTGTTGCTGTGCGTCGGGGACGTGGCCGGGCACGGCATCGAGGCCGCCACCAGCATGGTCGTGCTGCGCAACGCGTTGCGCGGCCTGGCGGTGACCGGCGCCGGTCCGGCGCAGTTGCTGTCGTGGCTCAACATCGTGGCCCACCATCTGACGGGTGCCGTCACCGCGACAGCGGTGTGCGGTCTGTACGACCCCGTCCGGCGGACGCTGCGCTGGGCCCGGGCGGGCCACCTGCCGCCCGTGCTCGTCCGGGACACCGAAGCGGCCCCCCTGCCCCTGGTCAAGGGGCTGCTGCTCGGAGCGGTGCCCGAGGCCGTCTACGAGGAGACCGAGCTCCAGCTGGCCCCGGAGGACACCCTGTTGATGTACACGGACGGTCTGGTCGAACGCCGTGACCGGCCGGTGGAGGAGTCCCTGACTCATCTTCTGACCACAGCCCGCGCGGCGCCCAGCACCCTCGACCAGCAGCTGGACCGCCTGTTGACCTACAGCAAGTCGGACACCGACGACGACACGTGCATCGTGGGTATCCGGGTCGGGTGAGAGACAGGGGCGAGGCGGCGCGGGGAGTGGTTCTGCCGCTCCCGTGCCTCACCGTTGTGGCAGGACGCCCGAGGGAATCACCGCGTCCCTGGCCTTGTCGCCCGTGGGGAGTTGGTCGGCGTAGCCGGCCTTGGCCCACACCAGCTTCTTGAACTGCTCCGGGGTGAGCGCTCCCTGCCACGGGGCGCCGCCCGGGCAGAACACCGAGGAGCAGTCGGAGCAGTGGTGCGCAGGCCTCCACAAGCGCTCGGCGCGCTGGGCACCGGCCTCGGCCGCGGCCTTCTCCCGGCCGTCGCTCCGCGAGACCACGATGGTCCCGACGAGGCAGAGCAGAGCGAACGCCGCCCCGCCCACCAGGTACAACGGCTTGTCCTGGTGCACGCCGACGTAGGCGAAGGCGATGCCCATGCCGGTCAGCACCATGCCCTCCGCGACGTGCACGCACCCGTCGCCGGCCTTGTCCGGCCCCGGCGCCAGGCGGCCGAACAGGTCGTCCCGCATCGCACCCTTGCCGCCGCGCGCCTGCTCAACCGTCCGGACCCGGCTACCGCCACACCTCGGACACACCGCTCCGACCGGCACTCCGGCCCCCTGGTACCCCATGATGATCAGCTTATCGGTGCGCCTTGTTCACGTTGACGAACATCGCACACGTGGCTGTACAGCGTCGCGTCGCTCGTGCAACTCTGGCAACTCCGTTCTCCACTTGACCAGTTGGAGGAACCAGCATGAGTGTTTCCCGGCGTACTGTGCTGGCCACGGCGGCCGGTGCCACGGCCGTCGGTGCCTCTCCGGCACCCGCCGCGGCCGCCGACCGCACTCCGGCACCGGCCCTGCGCACGCTCCGCTCGGCGGCCGACTACGCCGTCGAGAAGCTTCACGCCGTCGCACCGAAGGTGACCGCCTTCCCTGTCGGCACCAGATTCGAGAAGTGGACCTACTCGCAGGACGGCGACTGGATCGGCGGCTTCTGGCCGGGGACGCTGTGGATGGCGTGGCTCCACAGCAAGGACGACACCTTCCGCACCCACGCCCTGGCCTCGGCCGAGAAGCTGGCCCCGCGCCGGCTCGACACCGGCACGCACGACCTCGGGTTCCTCTTCTACCCGTCCTGGGTCACCGCCTGGCGGCTGACCGGGGACGAGACGTGGCGGACGGGCGCCGTGCGGGCGGCCGACTCCCTCATCCGGCGCTACAACCCGCGCGGCCGGTTCATCAGGGCGTGGGGTGCGCTGAACGACCCGAACAACGCCGGCCGCGTCATCATCGACACGATGATGAACCTGGACCTGCTGGCCTTCGCGAGCCGACAGACCGGCGACGGGAAGTACCTCGACATCGCGGTGGAGCATGCGAGGACCACCCAGCGGTTCTTCCCGCGCCCGGACGGGTCCACCCCGCACGTCTACGACTTCGACCCGGGCAGCGGGGACCCGATCGGCCCGAACACCGTGCAGGGGTACAGCCCCACGTCCTGCTGGTCACGCGGGCAGGCATGGGGCGTGTACGGATTCACCACGATGTACCGCAGGACCGGCGACCGGAACTTCCTCGCCACCGCCCGGAGACTCGCCGACTTCGCGATCGGCGCGCTGACCGAGGACCACGTCCCGGTGTGGGACTACCGGGCACCGCAACAGCCCCACGACATCAAGGACGCGTCCGCCGGAGCCGTCATGGCCTGCGGCCTTCTCGACCTGGCCGCGGCCACCGGCCGGAACGCCTACCGCGAGGTGGCGCTCCGGCTGCTCACCGCTCTGTCCGAGACCTGCCTGACGAGGAACTCCGCCCGCGCGGAGGCGGTGGTGGCCCGCTGTACCCGCCACCGCCCGGCCGAGGACGGCGTCGAGATCTCCCTCCCGTACGCCGACTACTACCTGCTGGAGGGCATCCTGCGCGTGCTGCGACCACAGGACGTCGACCGGGCGATCGACCTCTCCACGGTCTGACCGGCAGGGGACCGTCGGACCTCGACCGTGTGGGCCTGTTCCGCCGCCGGGCGCACGGCTCGTGGGTCGTCCTCCGGCGGCTCGTCGGACGGCCCGACGACCGGCGTGGCCCGGGGCGCCGGCATCGACCGCGGGCCCGGAGGACCGGCACACGACCTAGTCCTCGTACCGAGGCGTCCACTGCGCCCGGGCGACGGCCTCGCGCAGCTCCTCCTCGGTCGCCTGCGGGGCCACCCCGTCCTCGACGGCGGCGAGGGCTGCGGCCAGGGCGATCTCGCGGGCGGACTCCCGCATCCCGGTCAGCGGCGGCAGCAGCGGCACGGGGAGGTCCTCGCCGTCCGCCGCCCGCACCGCGCACCGCGCGACGGCCCGGGCGGCGGCCACGAGCATGCGGTCCGTGACCCGGGTCGCCCCGCTCGCGGTCACCGCGAGGCCCATGGCCGGGAAGACGTACACGTTGTTCGACTGCGCCACGGGTACCTCACGCCCGTCGACCGTGAGCGGCGGGAAGGGCGAACCGGCGGCGATCAGCGCCCGACCGTCGGTCCAGCGGGTGAGGTCCGCGGGGTCGGCCTCGGAGTGCGACGTGGGGTTGGACAGCGGGAAGACGACGGGCCGTTCGCAGGTCGACGCCATCTGCCGCACGATCTCCTCGGTGAACGCGCCGTGCGCCGTCGACAGTCCGATGAGCGCCGTCGGCTGCACGCGGCGCACGACCTCGGCCAGGCCGGTGCCGTCCCAGTCGGTCACCTCGCTGTCGTCACGCGCGAACGCCCGCTGCTGCGGGGTCAGTTCGGAACGCGAGGTCACCAGCAGTCCGTCGACGTCGAGGATCCAGAACCGCGCCGTCGCCTCGTCTTCCGGCAGCCCCTCGTCGACCATGGCCGTACGGATCATGTCGGCGACGCCGATGGCGGCCGATCCGGCGCCCAGGATCACCACACGCTGCTCGGGCAGCGGAGTGCCGGCCACGTCCGCCGCGGTGGACAGGGCACCGAGCGTGACGGCCGCGGTGCCCTGGATGTCGTCGTTGAAGGTGAGCAACCGGTCACGGTATCGGGCGAGGATCGGGTGCGCGTGGGCGGTGGCGAAGTCCTCCCACTGCAGCAGCGTCCCGGGGAGTTCCGCCTCGACCGCAGAGACGAACGCCTCGATCATCTCGTCGTACTCGGCGCCGGTCAGCCTGCGGGCGCGCCGGCCCAGGTAGCGGGGGTTGTCGAGCAGCGTCTCGTTGTCGGTACCGACGTCCAGCAGGATCGGCAGCGTGCGGGCCGGGTGGATGCCGCCGATCGCCGTGTAGAGGCTGAGCTTGCCGACGGGGATGCCCATGCCGCCGACGCCCTGGTCGCCCAGGCCGAGGATGCGCTCGCCGTCGGTGACGACGATGACGTCCACGTCGTGGTCCCGGTGCGGGCGGTTGCGCAGGATGTCCTGGAAACGGTGCCGGTCCTCCCAGGTCAGGAACAGACCGCGGGGCCGCCGGTAGATCTCGCTGAACCGCTGACAGGCCTCGCCGACCGTGGGCGTGTAGACCACGGGCAGCAGCTCCTCCAGGTACTCGGTGACCAGGCGGTAGAAGAGCACCTCGTTGGTGTCCTGGAGCTGCCGCAGGTAGATGTGGCGGTTGAGGGGCTTGTCGTAGCCGTGGAACGCCTCGTAGGCGCGGGCGACCTGCTCGTCCAGGGTCTCCACGGCCGGTGGCAGCAGCCCGTCGATGCCCAGCTCCTCGCGTTCACGTCGGCTGAAGGCGGTGCCCTTGGTGACCAGGGGGTCGGCGAGGGTCGCGACGGCGGGGCTGGTGGTGGGGCGGGGGTGATGTGTCGGCTGGTCCATGAGGTGACGCCTTCCCGTGACGCGACGGTTCGTGCGGGTGACGTGTGCCATCCGCGCGAAACACCGGCCTCGGAAAAACGTCCCCCCGCCACCGATGAGTTCCGCCCGGCCGCCCGGTCTGCCCTTCCGTACGCCTCACCGAGCCCGACACCCCTCAGGAGACAGTGACATGAGTGTGACGACGCCTCAGACTCCGCACGCGCCGACCGAGTCCCGCAGCGCCTTTCTCGCCACCCGCCCCGTATGGCTGGTCGGCGTCCTGGCCACCCTCGCCGGTGCCGTCGTGACCGAGGCGTTCGCGCTCGTCGCGCGGGCCGCCGGTGTCCCCATGGAGGCTGCGGGTCCCGGGGCCACCGAGGCCGCCAGGCTTCCGGTCGGCGGCTTCTTCGGCGCAGTGATGATCTGGTCGGTCGCCGGAATCGTCCTGGCCGTCGCCCTGGCCCGCTGGGCCGAGAAGCCCGCCCGCACCTTCACCGTGACCACTGTCGCGCTCACCGCATTGTCCCTGGCCGGCCCGGCCGTCGCCCCGCACACCGCGACGTCCACCCAGATCGTCCTGGCCGTCTCCCATGTGGTGGCCGCCGCGGTCATCGTCCCCCTGCTGGCCCGCAGGCTCGCCCACGGACAGCGCTGACCCCGCACCCCCGAAACGGGCCCGTCGCGCCTCGGCGCCGACGGGCCCGTCGCTGTGTCCCGACCCGGGCCGCCGCACGGTGGCGCCACCCTGCCCCCCGAACAGCCCAATCACGCTGCGCCGGAGGAGGCGAACGTGGATGAGCGGTGTGACCGTGGTGGAAGGGATGCGCGTGCACAGGGACTCAGGGACCGCGTGCACACAGGAACCGCGTGCACACAAGGACGAGGAGGCGCGATGGCGGAGGCACTGGTCGGGGGCGGCACGAAGGGCGCTGCCGCGACGGTCGGCGCAGGCCCGTCCCCGGGTGTCTTCGAGCAGCTCAGCGCCGTCGCCGACGCCGTCCTCTACGAGGGCTACCTCCTCTACCCCTACCGCCGCTCCTCCACCAAGAACCGCGTCCGCTGGCAGTTCGGCGTGCTGTTCCCCCGCGACTGGGTGGAGGCGGACGGCCCCGTCCTCCCCGGCGTCTCCGGCTCCGCCGACTCCTGGTACCAGCAGACCGAGTGCCTGCTGCGGATCCGGCGGCCGGACAGCGCCCGCGTACGCGTGCGGGTCCGCTACCTCCAGATGCAGCGCAAGCAGGTGGAAGAAGCGGGCCGTCCCGTCGAGTCGCTGCGTACCGACGACGGCACGGTGCATCTGACCTTCGACGAGGCCCTGCCGCGCGAGTGCGAGGTGGAGGCCCCGCTCGACGAACTCCTCCGCGGCGGACGCACCGTCGCGGTGGGTGCCGCGGCGGGAGAGGACGTCGAGCCGCTGCCCGACGGAATCGGGCGGGTGGTGCGCAGCCGGGAGGAGATCCGGGCCGAGACCACCCTCACCGCCGAGCGGCTCGCCGATGACCTCTGCCGGATCCGCGTACGCACCGCGAACACCGCGCCCGCACCCCGGCCGGGCACCGCGCGCGACGAGGCATTGCGCCGGGCCCTCATCGCCACCCACACCCTCGTCGGCGGCGACGGAGTGGAGTTCGTCTCGCTGATCGATCCACCGGCGGACCTGCACGCACCCGTGCGCACGTGCCGTAACGAGTTCACCTTTCCCGTGCTCGGGGGCGATGCCGGGGGCACCGGACACGTCCTGCTGTCCGCACCGATCATCCTGCCCGACCACCCCCAGGTGGCCTCCGAAAGCCCGGGCGACCTGCACGACGCCGCGGAGATCGACGAGATCCTCACCCTGCGCACGATGCTGCTGACCGACGAGGAGAAGCGCGAGGCGCGCGCCACCGACCCACGGGCGGCGGCGATCCTCGACCGCGTCGACACCATGCCGCAGGAAGTCTTCGAACGGCTGCACGGCGCCGTCCGCTCCCTGACACCGGCCACCCCCACGGCGCCCGCCGGCCCTTTCCCGACACCTGCCAGCCCAGCCACGGCGTCCGTCGACCCCTTCCCGGCAACCGTCACCCCCACGGCACACGCCGACCGCCCCGCCTGGTGGCAGGAAGGTGCCGACGACGGTCTCTCCCCGGCCACCGACACCGTGCTCGTCGACGGTGTCCGGCTCGGCGGCGGCAGCCGCGTACGGCTGCGCCCCCGGGGGCGCGGCGCCGACGCCCAGGACATGTTCCTGGCCGGACGGACCGCCGAGGTCGCCGCCGTCTTCCACGACGTGGACGGCAGCGTGCACCTCGCCGTCACCCTCGACGACGACCCGGCCGCCGAACTGAACCACTGGTACGGCCGCTTCCACTACTTCCGGCCCGACGAGCTCGAACCCCTCGAGCCCGCCGGATCCCCGGACGAGCCGTCGGCACCGGCTCCCGCCGCAGCTCCTGCGCGGCACACGTCCGACTCCGAGACCCCCGCAGCGGAGGCCGAGTGACATGACCACCCACAGCAGCACCGAAGAAGTCAGCAAGGAACCCGAACGGTCCGAGGTCCGGCAGGGCATCGACGAGATCCACATCCTCTGGATCTCCGAGGGCATGAGCTGTGACGGCGACACCGTCTCCCTCACCGCCGCCGACCAGCCCTCCATCGAGGATCTGGTGCTCGGGCTGATCCCGGGCCTGCCGAAGGTGAACCTCATCAACAAGGTGCTCTCGCCCAGCCTGGGCGGCGAGGACTTCCTCGCGCCCTACCGTGCAGCCGTACGCGGCGAGCTGGGCCCGTTCATCCTCGTCATCGAGGGCTCGATCCCCAACCAGAACATCATCGAGGGCGACGGCTACTGGACGTCCTTCGGCAACGACCCGGAGACGGGCGAGCCGCAGACCCTCAACTGGTGGATCGACCAACTGGCCCCCAAGGCCTGGGCGGTGGTCGCCGCCGGCACCTGCGCCACCTTCGGCGGCATCCACGCCATGTCCGGCAACCCGACGGGCTGCATGGGCCTGGCCGACTACCTGGGCTGGGACTACACCTCCCAAGCCGGCCTGCCCATCGTCAACGTGCCCGGCTGCCCGATCCAGCCCGAGAACTTCATGGAGACCCTGCTCTGGGTCCTCTACCACGCGGCCGGCTCCGCGCCCCCGCCGCCGCTGGACCACATGCTGCGCCCGCAGTGGCTGTTCGGGAAGACGGTCCACGAGGGCTGCGACCGCGGCTCGTACTACGAGCAGGCCAACTTCGCCACGGACTACAACTCACCCAAGTGCCTCGTGAAGACGGGCTGCTGGGGTCCGGTCGTCAACTGCAACGTGCCCAAGCGCGGGTGGATGGGCGGCCTCGGCGGTTGCCCCAACGTCGGCGGCATCTGCATCGGCTGCACGATGCCCGGCTTCCCCGACGCGTTCATGCCGTTCATGGACGAGCCCCCGGGCAGCACCCTGTCGTCCCTGGTCATCAAGCCCTACGGCGCCGTCGTGCGCCGACTGCGCGGCATGACCAACGAGCTCGTCAACCACGAGCCCCGATGGCGCCACAACCAGCGCAAGCTGACCAGCGGTTACGACCCCCACTGGCGCGCCTGATGAGGCTTCCCCGCAGCAAGCCCACCACCCCACACACCACCGACAGCGAGGGGCAGTACCGCAGATGACCACCACCGAGGCGCGGCCCACGGACCGCAAGCCGCCACAGCTCGTGGACATGTCCTGGGATCCGATCACACGGATCATCGGGAACCTGGGCATCTACACGAAGATCGACTTCGCCAACCGGGAAGTCGTCGAATGCCACAGCACCTCGTCGCTGTTCCGCGGCTACTCGGTGTTCATGAAGGGCAAGGACCCGCGGGACGCGGGCTTCATCACGTCCCGGATCTGCGGCATCTGCGGCGACAACCACACCACCTGCTCCGACTACGCCCAGCAGATGGCCTACGGAGTCAAGCCGCCCCCGCTGGCCGAGCACATCGTCAACCTCGGCGAGGCGGCCGAGTACATGTTCGACCACACGATCTTCCAGGACAACCTGGTCTTCGTGGACTTCTGCGAGGCGATGGTCAAGGCCACCAACCCCGGTGTCCTGGCCCGCGCCGAACGCACCGAGGCACCCCGTGGCGAGATCCACGGCTACCGGACGATCGCCGACATCATGAAGGCCTTCAACCCCTTCGAGGGAGAGGTCTACAAGGAGGCCCTGAAGGTCAGCCGCATCACCCGCGAGATGTTCTGCCTGATGGAGGGACGGCACGTCCACCCCTCCACGCTCTACCCGGGCGGCGTCGGCACGATGCCGCAGCCGACCGTCTTCACCGACTACCTCGCGCGCCTCATGAAGGTCATCGACTTCGTGAAGAAGGCCGTCGCCATGAACGACGACGTCTTCGACTTCTTCTACGAGGCACTGCCGGGCTACGAGGAGGTCGGCCGCCGCCGCGTCCTGCTGGGCTGCTGGGGCGCCTTCCAGAACCCCCAGACCGTCGACTACCGCTACGAGAACATGAACTCCTGGGGCAAGGACATGTACGTCACCCCGGGCATCATCGTCGACGGCGAACTGGTCACCAACAACCTCGTCGACATCAACCTCGGCCTGCGCATCATGCTCGGCAGCTCCTACTACGAGGACTGGGTCAACGAGCAGCCGTTCGTCACCCACGACCCGCTCGGCAACCCCGTCGACATGCGCCACCCCTGGAACCAGACCACCGTCCCGGTGCCGCAGAAGCGCGACTTCGACGACAAGTACAGCTGGGTGATGAGCCCCCGCTGGTTCGACCAGCGCACCGGCGACCACCTCGCCCTCGACACCGGCGGCGGCCCCCTGGCCCGCCTGTGGTCGACCGCGCTGAGCGGCCTGGTCGACACCCCGTACGTCAAGGCCACCGGCCACAGCGTGCGCATCTCCCTGCCCAAGGGCGAGTCGCTGCCGGAGACCACCCTGGAGTGGCGCATCCCGCAGTGGAGCAACACCATCGAACGCGACCGCGCCCGGCCCTACTTCATCGCCTACGCGGCCGCCATGGCCCTGCAGTTCCTCGAAGAGGCCATGGGCATGGTCCGCGCGGGCGAGACCAAGGTGTTCGAGAACTACGAGGTGCCCGACGAGGCGATCGGCTGCGGCTTCCACGAGGCGGTGCGCGGCGTCCTCTCCCACCACCTGGTGATCAAGGACAAGAAGATCGCCAACTACCACCCGTACCCGCCCACCCCGTGGAACGCCAGCCCGCGTGACAAGTTCGGCACCCCCGGCCCCTACGAGGACGCCGTCCAGGGCCAGCCCATCTTCGAGGAGAACGGGCCGGACGACTTCAAGGGCGTCGACATCATGCGCACGGTCCGCAGCTTCGACCCGTGTCTGCCGTGCGGTGTGCACATGTACGTCGGCAAGGGCAAGACACTGACGACCCTGCACTCGCCGACGTACGGGGCGAACCATGGCTGAGGCCGCCGGCGCACGGCTGGCCGACCCGGACGTCGAGGCCCGGCTCGCCCGGCTCGACCAGGCGCTGGAAAGCCTCGAGTCCGCCCCCGGGCCGACGACCCGCTCCGCGACCGAGGCGGTGGCCCTGCTGACCGAGGTCTACGGCGAGGCCCTGGCCCGCGTCCTGGACCAGGCGGACGAGGCACTGGCCGGGCGCCTCGCCGACGACGAGCTGCTCGGGCACCTCATGGTGCTGCACGACATCCACCCCGAGCCCGCCGAACGCCGGGCGGCCCGCGCGGTCGAACGGCTGCGGCCCGCCGTCCGGGAGCGGGGCGGCGACGTGGAGTGGGCCGGGGTCGAAGGGCAGGTCGCCCGGGTCCGTGTGACGAAGGGCGGCGGCGGCTGCGGGTCCGGCTGCGGCAGCGGGGGGTCGGAGGTCACGGACGCGGTCCGCGCGGCGGTGCTCGCCGTGGCTCCCGAGCTGACGGCGGTGGAGCCCCTGACCGAGACGGCCCCCGCCTTCGTTCCCCTGACCACGCTGACGCACCGGGGCGCACCGTGACCACCGACGGGGCACTGGCCCGCCTCATCCGCTCCTCGGCCGACCGCACGGCGGCGGCCGAGCGGGAGGTGTGCGACCTGTGCGCCGCACCGGTCGCCGACGAGCACGCCCACCTGTACGACACCGGGCAGGAGGAGGTGCGCTGCGCCTGCGGCCCCTGCTCGGTGCTGTTCGCCGACGCGGCGGCGGGGGACGGCCAGTACCGGCTCGTGCCCCGGCGCCGGGTCCGGCTGCCGGAGGTCGACACGGCCGCGCTGGGCGTACCGGTCGGCCTGGTCTTCTTCGTGCCCCGGGCCGACGGCACCGTCACCGCCGAGGGCCCGAGCCCGGCGGGAGCCATGCGGTGGGAGGTGGACGCGGCGGCCTGGCAGAAGGCGGCCGGGACGTGTCCACCGCTCGCGACCGTGGAACCCGATGTGGAGGCCCTGCTGGTGAACACCGTCCACGGCCTCGACCACCACTGGATCGTGCCGATCGACGACTGCTACCGGATGGTCGCCGTCGTACGCCGGGAGTGGCGCGGCCTGTCGGGCGGCGGCCGGGTCTGGCCGGCCGTCCGGCAGTTCTTCGAGGACCTCACCGAGCGGCCATAGCCACGCACTCCGCAGGTCGGAGGCGAGGAAGGAGAGCACCCCATGGGCAGCATCAGAGTGGGCCGGCCCCAGGCGAAGCCCGACACCCCCCGGCACGTCGCCGGGATGCACCAGGGCAACAAGGGACCGCGCCAGCAGCAGAAGGGGCACCACGCGGACGGCACCGCCGACGCGCGCCGCTCCACCGGGATCCACTGGAAACGGCATGACGCCCTCGCCGAGACCATGCCGAACATCTCGCCCGGATGACACATCGTGACGCGAACGAGCAGGGAGTCGCCGCAATGAAACGAGTAGGCAGAACCGTCATGCGCAGGCGGGGCGGGATGAGCGGGCAGCGGGTGCTGAAGACCGAGGCCGTCCTGGTGGGCGGCGCGGTCCTGGCCCTGTTGTGCTGGGAGTGGCCCAGCCTGAGGCGCGAGGCGCGGATCTGGCGGATGGCGGGCGGGTTCCGCGCCGGCCACCGCTACCCGTGAGCGCGCCGTGCATGAACTGTCGATCGCGACCGCGATCGTCGAGCGGGCCGGCGAGCTGGCCCGGGCGGACGGGACGAACACCGTCTCGCAGGTGACCGTCCGGGTCGGCGAGCTGGCGGGCGTCGTCCCCGACGCCCTGGATTTCGCCTTCGAGGTGGCACGCGACGGCACGTCCCTCGCGGGCGCACGGCTCGTCGTCGAGCAGATCCCCGCCCAGGCCTGGTGCGGCGCGTGCGCCGAGGAGTTCGCGGTGGGCATGCCCCCGTTCTTCTGGTGCCCGCGCTGCGACCAGCCCTCCAGCGACCTGCGCAGCGGGCGTGAGCTGGAGATCGCCGGGATCGAACCGGCACCGGCCTAGCGAACGGACGAAGGGCCCCGCCGACGCGTCGGCGGGGCCCTTCGCTCCTCTGTGCTCAGCAGATGCGCGGCAGCTGCTCCCCGAGCGGCAGGTCCACCACCCGCGTCCCGCCGAGACCGGTGGCGACCACCACCATCCCGGGATGCTCGGCGACGCACTCGCCGATCAGCGTCGCCCCGGCTCCCTGCGGATGGGCCCGCATGGCCGCCAGCACCTCCTCCGCCCGCGCCGGCGGCACGAACGCGACCAGCCGCCCCTCGTTGGCGACGTACAGCGGATCGAGCCCGAGGAACCCGCAGGCGTTCGCCACCGCGTCCGGCACCGGGATCGCCCGCTCCCGCAACCGGACCCCGGTCCCCGAGGCACGGGCGATCTCGTTGAGGGACGCGCCGAGGCCGCCCCTGGTGGGGTCGCGCAGCACATGGATGTCCGGGGTGACGGCCAGCATGGCCGCCACGAGATCCGCCAGCGGCGCGGTGTCGCTGGCGACCTCCACCCCGAACTCCAGTCCTTCCCGCACGCTCATGATCGCCACGCCGTGCAGCCCGATCGGCCCGCTGACGATGACCGCGTCCCCGGGCCGGGCACGCTGGGGCCGGATGTCCACCCCGCCGGGCACGATCCCCACCCCGGCGGTCGTGACGTACACCCCGTCGCCGTGCCCGGACTCCACCACCTTGGTGTCACCCGTGGCGATCGTGACCCCGGCGGCCTCGGCGGCCGCCCCCATCGAGCGCGCGATCCGCTCGAGGACCGTCAGCTCCACGCCCTCCTCCAGAATGAAGGCGGCGGAGAGGTACGCGGGCCGCGCGCCGCTCATCGCGAGGTCGTTGACGGTGCCGTTGACCGCGAGGTCGCCCAGACAGCCGCCGGGGAAGAACAGCGGCCGGACCACGTAGGAGTCGGTGGAGAAGGCCAGCCGCGCGCCGCCCAGTTCGAGGACCGCGGAGTCGGCCAGACCGGACAGGGTGGCGTTGCCGTAGGCGGGGGTGAAGATCTGCTCCATCAGCTCCGCCGACAGCGCGCCCCCGCCGCCGTGCCCCATGACCACCACCCCCTGGTCACGCAGCGGGGCGGGGCAGGTCCAGTTGGCCGGGTCGACCACATCGATGACGCGCTCAGGCAACGGGGGTCGCCTCCTCCCGGGAGGTGGCCCCGATGGCCTGCGGGGCCGGGGTGTTCATGCGGCGGTAGAGGTAGTAGGCCGCGCAGGCGCCTTCGCTGGAGACCATGGTGGCGCCGAGCGGGGTGCGCGGGGTGCAGGTGGTGCCGAACGCGGCGCACTCGGTCGGCTTGATCAGGCCTTGGAGCACCTCGCCGGCCCGGCACTCGGCGGGCTCCTCGGTGCGGATCCCGCTCACGTCGAAGCGGTGCTCGGCGTCGTAGGCGCGGAAGGCGTCGGTCAGCCGCCAGCCGCTGGCCGGGATCCGCCCGATGCCACGCCAGGACCGGTCGGTGACCTCGAAGACCTCCTCGATCATCCGCACCGCTGCCGGGTTGCCCTCCTCGCGCACTGCACGCGGGTAGGCGTTCTCCACCCGGTGCTCACCGCGCTCCAGCTGGCGGACCGCCCGGCGGATCCCCTCCAGGATGTCCAGCGGCTCGAAGCCGGTCACCACCATCGGCACCTCGAACCGCTCGGCCAGCTCCGGATACTCGGCCATCCCCATCACGCTGCACACGTGCCCGGCGGCGAGGAAGCCCTGCACCCGGCACTCCGGTGCCGTCATGATCGCCTCGACGGCCGGGGGCACCCGCACATGCGAAACCAGCAGACTGAAGTTGGACAGGCCGAGCCGGCGCGCCTGGTGCACGGCCATCGCGTTGGCCGGGGCGGTGGTCTCGAAGCCGATCGCGAAGAACACCACCTCCCGGTCCGGGTTGCGGCGGGCCAGCTCGAGGGCGTCGAGCGGCGAGTACACCACGCGCACGTCGCCGCCCTCGCCCTTGACCCGGAACAGGTCGCGGTCGGTGCCCGGCACCCGCAGCATGTCGCCGAAGGAGCAGAAGATCACCCCGGGCCGGGCGGCGATCTCCAGCGCCTTGTCGATGACCTCCAGCGGGGTGACACAGACCGGGCAGCCGGGCCCGTGGATCAACTCGACCCGTTCGGGCAGCAGTTGGTCGATGCCGTGCCGGATGATCGAGTGGGTCTGGCCGCCGCACACCTCCATCAGGGCCCAGGGCCGGGTGGCGGTGGTGCGGATCTCGTCCAGCAGGCGCCGGGCCAGCTGGGGGTCGTTGAACTCGTCGATGTACTTCACCGGGCCTCACTCCCGCTGTCCTGGGGCTCCGTCACCGCGGCGGCGCCCGCCTCCTCGGCCGCCTGCTCCCAGGCGTCCCCGAACTCCTCCTCCAGCAGCCCCAGTTCCTCGAACAGCTTCAAGGAAGCCAGGGCCGACTCCTCGTCCAGACGCTGGAGCGCGAAACCGACATGCACGATGACGTACTCACCCACCTTCACGTCGGACACGTACTCCAGGCACGCCTGTTTCTGCACGCCGCCGAAGTCGATCAGCCCGGTGAGGGGATCGGCACTGTCGTCGATGGACACGACCTTTCCGGGCACTGCCAAACACATGGGTCACTCCTCCTGTCGTAGGTGCGCCGCGACCACCAGCTGGCCGAGGGCCAGTCCGCCGTCGTTGGGCGGGACTTCGCCGTGGCGGAGCACCGCGAAGCCGTCCTCGGCCAGCAATCGCGCGCACTCCTCCTCCAGCAGCGCGTTGGCGAACACCCCGCCGCTGAGCGCGACGGTGGCAAGGCCGGTGTCCTGACACGCCCGCCGGCAGATCCCCGCCACCGCCCGGGCCACGGCCCGGTGGAAACGGGCCGCGAGTACGGCGGCCGGGGTGCCGCGCCGCAGATCGGCGATCAGCGCGCCGAGCACGGGCGCCGGGTCGAGGTCTTCGGTGAAGGCGTACGTCGTCGGTTCGGCGTCCCACGCCGAAGCGGCGGCGGCCTCCAGTTCCAGCGCGGCCTGCGCCTCGTACCCCGCGCGGTGGCACACGCCCACGAGCGACGACACGGCGTCGAAGAGCCGGCCCATGCTGGAGGTCGGCACACACGCCAGACCGCCGGACAACTGCTGCTGGAGCACGGTCAGTTCCTGGGGCGCGCAGGCGGTCACGCAGGGCAGGTCCGCGTCCCACGGCAGTCCCGCCGCCCACAGCCGGGCCAGCGCCAGACGGCACGGGTTGGCGACGCCCGCGTCACCGCCGGGCAGTGGGGCGGGGGAGAGGCGGGCGTAGCGGCGGAAGCCGGCGTAGTCGGCGAGCAGGATCTCGCCGCCCCAGACGGTGCCGTCGTCGCCGTAGCCCGTGCCGTCGAAGGCGACGCCGATCACGGGGGTGGTGCCGTCGAGGCCGTGCCCGGCCATGGCGGAGGCGATGTGCGCGTGGTGGTGCTGGACCAGCACGGGGGCGTGCCCGGCCAGCCGGGAGGCCCACCGTGCGGAGTGGTACCCGGGGTGCCGGTCGGCGGCGACCAGCTCGGGGCTCACCCCGGTGAGGGCCCGCAGGTGCGCGTCCGCCCGCCGGGCCGCCTCCAGGGTGGCCAGGTCGCCCATGTCGCCGATGTGCGGGCCGAACCAGGCCTGGTCGCCCGCGCCGAGGCACAGGGCGTTCTTCAGATCACCGCCCACGGCGAGAGCGGGCCGCACCGGCACCGGCAGCCGCAGCGGCCGGGGCACATACCCGCGGGAGCGGCGCAGCACCTGCTCGGTGCCGTCGGGGCGTACGCGCAGCAGGGAATCGTCGCAGGGGGAGGCGATGGGCCGGTCGTGGGCGAGCCAGGCGTCGGCCACCCCGGCGAGGTGGGTCAGCGCCTCGTCGTCATCCGTGACGATCGGCTCCCCGGAGCGGTTTCCGCTGGTCATGACCAGCATGCGGGGGCCGGGCGGATCACCGGGCAGGCCGAACAGCAGGGTGTGCACGGGCGTGTAGGGCAGCATCACGCCGAGGTGCGGGCTGCCGGGGCAGACACCGGGTGCGAGGTCGTTCGCCTCCGGGCGCCGGCGCAGCAGGACGATGGGGCGGCGAGGACCGGTGAGAGCGGCCAGTTCCGGCGAGGAGAGCTCGGCGATCCGCCGTACGGTGTCGAGGTCCGCGCACATCACCGCGAACGGCTTTGCCCCGCGTGCCTTGCGGCTGCGCAAGGTGTCGACGGCGCGTGCGTCGCCGGCGTCGCAGGCCAGGTGGTAACCGCCGAGGCCCTTCACGGCGACGATCCGCCCGGCCGCCAGCAGCGCGCGCGCCGCTGCCAGGGCCTCGCCGTCCCGGGCCGGGCGGCCCGCGCTCCCGGGCGCGGGCACCAGGCGGAGCCGGGGACCGCAGTCGGGACAGGCCACGGGCTGGGCGTGGAAGCGCCGGTCGAGAGGGTCGCCGTACTCCCGGGCGCACGCGGAGCACATCGCAAAGCCGCTCATGGTCGTGACCGCCCGGTCGTACGGCATGCCTGTGGCGATGGTGAAACGGGGGCCGCAGTGGGTGCAGGTCACGAACGGGTGCCGGTGCCGGCGGTCGGCCGGATCGCCCAGCTCCCGCAGGCAGTCCGGGCAGGTCGCCGTATCGGGCGGGAGGAGGGTGCTGCCGGGGGAGCGGTCGGTGGAGCGGATGCCGAACGCGCCGTCGGCGCCGGTCGCGGGCAGCTCCTCGAACCCCACGCCGGTGACGGTGGCCAGCGGCGGAGGCTCCTTCGCCAGCCGGTCGCAGAAGTCGGCGACACCCTCCGGCGGGCCCTCCACCTCGATCAGGACGCCGCTCGCCGTGTTGCTCACGAAGCCCGCCAGCGCGAGCTCGGAGGCGAGGCGGTGCACGAACGGGCGGAAACCCACGCCCTGCACGGTGCCGCGCACGGTCACGCGACGACGTACCGCCCGGGTGACGGGCGCTGTCACGAGACGAGGCCGGCTTCCGCGTCCTCGTGCGTGTGGGTGTGGGTGTGCGGTCGGGGCGCGAGGGGCGGCCGGTGGACAGGGGCCCCGTCCCGGACGGCGAGCACCCGCGCCAGCAGGGTGTCCACACCGGCGCCGGTGCGGGCGCACGACCGCAGCACCTCCACCCCCGGGTTGACCCGCCGGACGTTCGCCTCGAAGGCGGCCTCGTCGAAGCCCGCAGGCCCGGACAGGTCGGTCTTCGTCAGCACCACCAGGTGGGCGGACCCGAACGCGGTGGGGTACTTCAGGGGCTTGTCCTCGCCCTCCGTCACCGCCATGAGCACGATCCGCAGACTCTCGCCGAGGTCGTAGGAGGCGGGGCAGACGAGGTTGCCCACGTTCTCCACGAACAGCAGCGAGGCACCCTCGGGCAGCCAGCTCTGGACGTGGCCGCGCAGCTGCCGCGCCTCCAGATGGCACAGCCCGTCCGTCAGCAGCTGCTTCACCGGGGCTCCCGACCGCGCCAGCCGCTCGGCGTCGTTCTCGGTCGCCAGGTCGGCGGTGAGCGCGGCCACCGGAAGGCCCCGCTCCACCGCCCTGGCCAGCACCCGGCCGAGCAGCTCCGTCTTGCCGCTGCCCGGGCTGGACAGCAGGTTGACCACGCTCACTCCGCGCCGGGCCAGCTCCTCGCGCAGGCCCGCGGCCAGGGAGTCGTTCTTCGCCAGGACGGCCTGGGTGACGTCGTCCACGGAATCGCACATGGGGCGCCGCTCCTCGCGGGTCGGTAGGGAAATCGTTCCGCTACCGATCCTCCGCGCCGCCGCTCACCGTGCCCGGCAGCCCGGCCGACGACAGGGCACCGGATTCGTCCGGGCGGCTCAACGGGGGCGTGGCCCCCGGGTCGGCCAGCAGCACCGGCACCATCGCGTGCAGCGCCGCCACGGCCCGTCCCACCGCCTCCCGCACCGTCGCGCTGATGCCCGGGGCGATGTCCTCGTCGGCGGGCGCCCGCAGCTCCGGCTCACAGGCCAGCACCAGGACGCGGGGGAGCGGCTCGTCGCCCAGGTGCGCGGCCAGGGCGAGAACCTTCGCCGGGTCCATGCCGTGCGCCTCGGGCGGGGCGCCCGCGGTGGGTCCGCCGGGCGGGTCCGGCTCGATCAGCGACAGCGTGCCCGGCTCCTGCCCCCGCACGGCCGCGTCGACCAGGACGGCCGTGTCGTAGCCGTCGAGCAGCTCGTACGCCAGGTCCATGCCGCGGATGCCGAAGTCCCGCACCCGTACCTCCGGCGGCAGCGGGCGCAGGTCCAGGGCGCGGATCACCTCGGGGCCGAAGGCGTCGTCCGCGAGGAAGATGTTGCCGACGCCCGCGACGAGCAGCCGCGCGCTCACTGCGCTGCTCCCGCGGCCAGCGGCCGGGCGGAGCCGCTCGGGAGCTTGCGGACGAACGCGGACCGCAGCGCGTGGTACGGGGCCTCGGGGTCGAAGAAGACGGCGCGCATCCGGGCGAGTTCGTCCCGCCGGTACTCGGCGAGGGGCCGCTGGAGCTCGTCCGCGTGACGTGCCGTGGCCTTGGCGGTGATCCGGCCGGGCAGATCCGGATCGCCGGCCAGGTCGGCGGCCAGCCGCTCCACCTCGGTGGCGAAGTCCCGGGCCGCGACCGGCACCAGACGGTCCACGAGTCCGAGCCGCTCGGCGGTCGCGGCACTCACCGGCAGCGCCTCGCCCGTCAGCCGCTCGGCCGTCTCGGCGCCCGCCCGGCGGGGCAGCGAGTACGTCCAGAACTCCGACCCGTACAGGCCCATGTTCCGGTAGTGCGGGTTGAGGACGCTGCCCGTGCGGCACCAGACCTCGTCGGCGGCCAGGGCCAGCATGACGCCGCCGGCCGCCGCGTTGCCGCCGAGAGCCGCCACCACCAGCCGGTCGGTGGTCCGCAGCACCGCCTCGACCAGGTCGTTCAGGGCGTTGAGGTTGGACCAGGACTCCGCCGCCGGGTCGCCCGCCGCCTCGATGACGTTGAGGTGGATGCCGTTGGAGAAGAAGTCCCGGGCGCCGCCGAGCACCAGCACCGAGGTGGGGCGGGTGAGGGCGTAGCGCCAGGCGGCGAGCAGCCTGCGGCAGTGGGTGGTGCTCATGGCTCCGCCGGGGAAGGAGAACGTCAGAAAGCCGACGGGACCGCGCTGCCGGTAGCGGATGTCGGTCCAGGTGGTGCGGTCGGGCGGCAGTTCGAGCGGGGCCGCGATCTCGGGCAGCCAGTACGGGCGGTCGTTCGAACCGGGCATGCCCGGGCCGCTGCCCGGCGGGGCCGGGAAGCCGGAAAGCACCGAGGCCGCGGGGCGGCGGAACGGCGCCGGGTCACCGGAGCTCTTGCGTGGGCGCAGTTCCGGGATCCACACCGCGCCGTCCCGGGTGGCCCGGCAGACCGCGCCGGCCCGGGTCGCGAGCAGCTCACCGGGCTCCCCGCGCAGCCGGTCCTCGGGGTGCCCGCCGTGCAGGAACACCTCCCGGCCGCAGACCTCGTCCCGCACGCCGGGCTGCGAGTCCGCACCGCGGAGCTTGCGCAGCACCGTCGCCGTGTCGTCGTTCTCCCAGTCGATCCGCCGCTGCTCCTGGCGGAAGAAGTCCCGCCACACCACGTGGATCCCGGGTTCGCTCTGCGGACGCGGTTTGTACGACCCGTCGGCGTAGCGCCGTACGGCCAGCAGCACGGCGGCCGTGGCGGCGTCGGCCAGTTCGTTGCGGTACACGTCGCTCTTGCCCGCCGGCGGTACCGGGAAGGTGCCGTCCGCCCACACGTCCCCCGCGTCCATGGCCGCCTCGGCCTGCAGCACCGTGACGCCCCACTCCGAGGCTTCCTCGGCGATCGCCCAGTCCAGCGCCGACGGGCCCCGGTCGCCGGGTGGCCCCGGGTGCACGATCAGGCAGGTGTGGTCCCGCCACACGTCCTCCGGCAGTGCCGACTTCAGCATCGGGGCGACGATCAGCTCCGGACCTGTCTCGCGTACGGCGTCCCGGACGGCGTCGGGGCCGTGCGAGGCGAGCACGACGTCCACGTGGTGCCCCTCGTCCGACAGTTCGGCGAACACACGCTGGGACAGGCTGTTGAACGCGCTGGCGACGAGCAAGATGTCCATGACACGGCATGGTCGCCCGTCCCGGGAGGGCCGTGAAGGACCACGGCGGCGTTTCGCGGTGCTCATCCGCTTCCGGCGGAACGGGTACGCGGCGGCGACCGCCGGGGCCCCGAGGCCGCCTGTCGTCCGATGGGGTGGCACACCGGGCCGGGCGGGTGCGTCCGGGGGTGTGGAACGCTGGGCGTGAGGGGCCGTGGTGCGGCCGCCCGACAGGGGGGAGTGAGGAATGACGCGAGTGGGAGGACGGGCCGGTGGCGGCGCCCCGCGCGGGGTGGACGTGGCCCGGCTGGCCGGGGTCTCGCAGAAGACGGTGTCACGGGTCCTCAACGGGGAGCGCTACGTCTCCGAGGACGTACGCCGAAGAGTGCTCGCGGCGGCCGGGGAACTCGGCTACCGGCTGAACAGCGCCGCCCGGGCCCTGGCCTCCGGGCGAACCCGTTCCATCGGCGTGATCACCCTCGGAACGGCCCTCTACGGCCCCGCCTCGCTGCTGATCGGCATCGAGCGGGCCGCGCGGGACGCCGGTTACGCGCTCCGGGTCGTCAACACACTCGAAGGCGACCCGGGCGGTGTGGCCGGCGCCGTGGAGTCGCTGCTGGAGCAGGGCGTGGACGGCATCGTCGTCTCCGAGCCGATCGACGAGGGGCCGGTGTCCATCGGCGTCGACGTGCCGGTCCTCGTGCTCGGCGCACCGGCGGCCTTCGGCGGTGCCCGCACCATGGCCAGGGGCGTCGGCGCCGAACTCCTCGCCCGGACGGCAACCGAGCACCTGCTGGACCTCGGGCACGCGACGGTCCACCATCTCGCCGGCCCGCAGCGGTGGTTCGCCGCGCGGGACCGGCTGGAGGGCTGGCGGGGCGCCCTCGCCGCACGCGGCATCGCGCCGCCGCCCGTGCTGCACGGCGACTGGTCGGCCGCGTCCGGATACGCGGTGGGCCGCGAGCTCGCCGCGCACGGTGACTGCACCGCCGTGTTCGCCGCCAACGACGACATGGCCATCGGCGTCGTCCGCGCCCTGACGGAGGCCGGGCTGCGCGTGCCGGACGACATCAGCGTGGTCGGCTTCGACGACATCCCTGTGGCCGCCTATGTCACCCCGCCGCTGACCACGGTGCGGCAGCCCTTCGACGCCGTGGCGCGGGAGGGGCTCCGGCTCCTGGTGCGGGCGATCGAGGAGCCGGACACGGACCTGCCGCCGGCGTACGACCCGCCGGTCGACCTCGTCGTCCGCGCGTCCACGGCACCGCCGCCCCGGATCGCACGCCCGCCCGCCCCCACCGATGCGGAGCCGAGGGAGGGCACGGCAGCCGGTTCACGCTGATCCACCGGCCTCCCCCTTGCCCGGCGCCCGGGCCTGACGCACGCTGTTCGTATGGGTGGGCAAGACGGCCCTACGCTCATCAACTCCGTCCAGCGGGCCATGCGTCTGCTGGAGGCGGTGAGCGCGCACGAGAACGGCGCGCCGGCCAAGCAGCTGGCGCGTGAGACGGGGCTGCCCCTGGCCACCGCCTACCACCTGCTGCGGACCCTGGTCCACGACGGGTACGTGCGCAAGCTGGACGACGGCGGCTTCGTCCTCGGCGACAAGCTGCAGACGCTGCAGTCCACGGGCCGTGCGCAGGCCCTGCTCAGCCGCGTCCGGCCCACCCTCGCCGCGCTGCGGGACGAGCTCGCGACGGCCGCCTACCTCACCTTCTACGAGGAGGGCGAGATCCGGGTCGCCGAGATCGTCGACGGCCCCGGCACGCCCCGCGTCGACCTCTGGGTGGGCTTCGAGGACGCCGGGCATGCCACCGCACTGGGCAAGTCCGTCCTGCGGGAGCTGGACGAGGAGGCCCGCCAGGACTACCTCTCCCGGCACCACCTCGCCGACCTCACCCCGCGGACGATCACCAGCCTGCCGGAACTCCTCCGGAGGCTGGAGACCCCGCCCATGGCCCCGGCCGTCACGGACCTGGAGGAGTACGCCCTCGGCACGGTCTGCGTCGCCGTCCCGGTCTACAGCGGGGACACGCTCGGCTCCCTCGGCGTGTCGCTGCCGTCCAACCGGCTCTCCCGGCTGCCGGAGATCCGCGAACGGCTGCTTCCGACCGCGAGCCGCGTGACCAGGAGCCTCTCGCTCACTATCTGAAAAGTCGCTTCTTGCCGGTCACTACCCTCACCCCGTTTTCTGGATAAGTCAGACATTTCCGGGACGTGCCCCGCGCACAGGTGAGGACTGCGGACACCGACATGAGCCAAGCCCGCAACCATGGCGTCCACCACCGGCCGGTACGGCCGTTCAGAAACCGAGTGTCCGATGCCGGGGCTTCGGCCCGCAGGCGCGCCGTCGCGCAGCTGGGCGTGGGCGCACCCGTCCTGCCCGTCGTGGTCGTCGCCGCCGTCGTGTCCGCCGACCTCGTCGGCGGGGCGGGGATGATCTGGCTGCCCCTGCTCGCGGCCGGGCCGGCCCTGGCGGCCACGACCAACGGGCCACGCGGGGTCCTCTGCGTCGGCGGCCTCGCCGTGGCCGTCGGTGCGACGCTCGGGATCCGGGACGGAGTGCCGGGCCGGGAGCTGGCCGCCGTGCTGTCTGCCCTGGTCGCCGTGACGCTCGCGAGCGGCCTGGCCGGTGTGCTGCGCGGACGCCGGGAGCGGGTGCTCGCCGCCGTCCGGTCGGTCGCGGAGACCGCCCAGCACGCCCTGCTCAAACCCGTGCCGTCGACTGTCGGGCCCTTCCAGGTGGCCGTCCGCTACAGCGCCGCGGCGGCCGAGGCCCGCATCGGTGGTGACCTCTACGCCCTGATACCCACCCCGCACGGGGTGCGGCTGATCGTCGGCGACGTGCGTGGCAAGGGGCTGCCCGCCGTCGGGACCGCCGCGCTGGTGCTCGGTGTCTTCCGTGAGGCCGCCCACGACGAGCCCGACCTCCTCGCCGTGGTCGACCGGATCGAGCGGAGCCTCGCCCGCAACCTCGGCCGCGACGACTTCGTGACCGCCGTGGTCGCCGGGTATCCGCGGGAGGGGCAGCTGGAGGTGGTGAACTGCGGACACGCGCCGCCGCTCCTGGTGCGCGCCTCCGGGACCATCAGCCCGGTGGAGCCCGTGCTCCCGGCACCGCCCCTCGGGCTGCGCGACCTCGCGGGGTACACCCCGGGACTCCACACGCTCCCCTTCGCCGACGGCGACCAGCTGCTGCTCTACACCGACGGGGTCACCGAGGCCCGTGACGGAGGCCGCGCCTTCTACCCCCTGGCCGAGGGCCTGAAGCGGCATGTCTCCCAGGAGCCGGCCCACACCCTCGGCGCGCTCCACGAGGAACTGCTGGCCCATGTGGGAGGCAGGCTGCACGACGACGCGGCCCTGCTCCTCATCCGCAAGCCGGCCGTGCGCGCGGCGCAAGCGGAGGCCGGCGCGGCGGGCGGCACCGGGCCGGCCGGTCCGGTGCCCGAGGCGACGTGCTGCTCCTGACGGCTGCGGTTGTTGTGCGGATCGGAGGCTTTTGCCCCGGTGGCCGGGGTGAAGTGCCGCTCCTGGCAGCCGCGGCGGCTCACGCCTCGCGCAGGTCCTTCACCCGGCGGATCTTGCCGACGGAACGCTCCAGGGTCTCCGGTTCGACGATGGTCACGTCGGCGGTGATGCCGATGCCGTCCTTGACGGCCCGGGCGATCGTCGCGGCCGCGGCCTCGCGCTCCTCGGGGCCGGTTCCGGGCCGGGTCTCGACCCGGACGGTCATGTGGTCCAGGCGGTCGCGCCGGGTCAGCCGGATCTGGAAGTGCGGGGCGACGCCGGGCGTGCGCAGCACGATCTCCTCGATCTGGCTGGGGAAGACGTTCACCCCGCGCAGGATGATCATGTCGTCGCAGCGGCCGGTGATCTTCCGGATGCGGCGGAACGCGGGCCGGGCCGTGCCGGGCAGCAGCCGCGTCAGATCGCGGGTGCGGTAGCGGACGACCGGCAGGGCCTCCTTGGTCAGGGACGTGAAGACCAGCTCGCCCTCCTCGCCCTCCGGCAGCGCCTCACCCGTGACCGGGTCGACGACCTCGGGGTAGAAGTGGTCCTCCCATACGTGCAGCCCGTCCTTGGTCTCCACGCACTCCTGCGCGACACCGGGACCGATCACCTCGGACAGGCCGTATATGTCGACGGCGTGGATGTCCGTCCGCTCCTCGATCTCGCGGCGCATCTCCTCCGTCCACGGCTCCGCGCCGAAGATGCCCACCCGCAGGCTGCTCGCACGCGGATCGATGCCCTGCCGCTCGAACTCGTCGAGCAGCGTGAGCATGTAGGACGGCGTGACCATGATGATCTCGGGCCGGAAGTCCTGGATGATCTGCACCTGGCGCGCGGTCATGCCCCCGGAGGCCGGGATCACCAGACACCCCGCGCGCTCCGCCCCGTAGTGCGCGCCGAGACCGCCGGTGAACAGCCCGTAGCCGTAGGAGACGTGCACCTTGTGTCCGGGGCGGCCGCCCGCGGCGCGGATGGAGCGGGCGACGAGGTCCGCCCACGTCGACAGGTCGTTCTCCGTGTAGCCGACCACCGTGGGGCGGCCGGTGGTGCCGCTGGAGGCGTGCAGCCGCCGGACCCGGTCCATGGGGACGGCGAACATCCCGAACGGGTAGGTGTCCCGCAGGTCGGCCTTGGTGGTGAAGGGAAAGCGGGACAGATCCTCCAGCGAGCGGCAGTCGTCTGGGGAGACCCCGGCCTCGTCGAACTTCTTCCGGTACGCCTCCACGTTGTCGTAGGCGTGCTGCAGGCTGGTGCGCAGCCGGCCGAGCTGGAGCTCGCGCAGCTGTTCGCGGGTCAGCCGCTCCCCGTCGTCGAGCAGGTCGTGGGGGAGGGGCTCGCCGCGTCGCCGTCCCGTCGGCTCCGGGGTCGGGGAGGCCGTCGTATCGCTGGTCATGCGGACTCCTCCGGCCTCGTGCTCCCGAGGCTCCGGCTGCGGCCACGGAACTCCGCGACCACCTCCTCGCCCCGCCGGACCGTCACGTCGTAGAGGCCGCTGCGTCCGTACCGGGTGCGTTCCTCGGCCCGTGCCACGAGTTCGTCGCCCTCGTACGCCGGGGCCACGAAGGTGATGTCGGCGCCGGCCGCGACGGTCACCGGGCCGTGGCCGTTGCACGCGCAGGCGAAGGCGCTGTCGGCGAGCAGGAAGACGTATCCGCCGTGGGCGATCCCGTGCCCGTTCACCATCGCCGGGGTCACGGTCATCCGCAGCACGGCGGTCCCTGCGCCCTGCTCCAGCAGCTCCATCCCGAGCCCGCGGGAGGCCTGGTCCGCGGCGAACATCGCCTCCGCGGGCGGCGTCGCGTCAGCGGTATGGGTCACTTCTCGCACCACCTCTTGGCCCGACCGAACATTCGGTTAGCATCGGCGCTGCCATGTAATCCAGCCGTGCCGAGACCTGTCAAGGGTCCAGGACTTGCTTGAGGGGACTTACCAAGGCGTACCGGCGTGTCCTACGATGGACCGAACGAATGGTCGGTTGGGAAGTGGGACGGATGGACACGACACACTCCAGCCCCCCGGGGGCGGACGGCGCCGAGCCGGCTCTCCAGCAGCACTTCGACGCGACGATCGCGCGGGACCAGCGGATTGAGCCGCGCGACTGGATGCCGGAGGGCTACCGGAAGACACTGATCCGGCAGATCGCGCAGCACGCGCACTCGGAGATCATCGGCATGCAGCCCGAGGGGGAGTGGATCACCCGGGCGCCATCGCTGCGCCGCAAGGCCATTCTGTTCGCCAAGGTCCAGGACGAGGCCGGGCACGGGCTGTACCTGTACTCCGCGGCGGAGACGCTGGGCGCCGACCGCGCGGACCTCACCGAGCGGCTGATCGAGGGCCGCCAGAAGTACTCGTCGATCTTCAACTACCCGACGCTGAGCTTCGCCGACGTCGGGGTGATCGGCTGGTTCGTGGACGGCGCCGCGATCTGCAACCAGGTGCCGCTGTGCCGTTCCTCCTACGGGCCCTACGCGCGCGCCATGGTGCGGATCTGCAAGGAGGAGTCCTTCCACCAGCGGCAGGGCTACGAGCTGCTGATGACGATGATGCGCGGCACCCCGGAACAGCGCGAGATGGTGCAGGACGCCGTGAACCGCTGGTGGTGGCCGTCGCTGATGATGTTCGGCCCGCCCGACGACGCCTCGCCCAACTCGGCGCAGTCCATGGCCTGGAAGATCAAGCGGCACAGCAACGACGAACTGCGCCGGCGCTTCGTCGACATGACCGTCCCGCAGGCCGAGAAGCTCGGCGTGACGCTCCCCGACCCGGAGCTGCGCTGGAACGAGGAACGGGGCCACCACGACTTCGGCACGCCCGACTGGGACGAGCTGATGCGGGTCATCAAGGGCGACGGCCCGTGCAACGACCAGCGGGTGCAACGGCGCCGCACGGCCCACGAGGAGGGCGCCTGGGTGCGTGAGGCGGCCACCGCCCACGCCGCCAAGCAGGCCGCCCGCGCGGAGAAGGGAGCGGTGGCATGACCGCCGACCGGCAGGACTGGCCGCTGTACGAGGTGTTCGTGCGCGGCAAGCGCGGGCTGAACCACGTCCACGTGGGATCGCTGCACGCCGCCGACGACCGCATGGCGCTCACCCACGCCCGCGACCTGTACACCCGGCGCAACGAGGGCGTGAGCATCTGGGTCGTGCGCTCCGAGCACATCGCCGCCTCCACCCGCGACGAGAAAGACCCCTTCTTCGAGCCCAGCGCCGACAAGGTCTACCGGCACCCGACGTTCTACGACATCCCCGAAGACGTCCCGCACATCTGAAGGAGAGGGCATGAGCGACGAGCACGTCTACCTGACCCTCGCCGAGGGACACGAGGACGACACCCGCTGGGCCTACGGCACCGGCTTCGAGGACCCCCTGCACGGCATCGACACCACCGTGCCCGACGACGTGGACGCCGCCGAACTGGCCGCCCTCTGCGTCACCCTGGCCGACGACGCCCTCGTCTGCGCCCAGCGGCTCGCCGAGTGGACCACCCGCGCCCCCGAGCTGGAGGAGGAGGTGGCGCTGGCCAACATCGGGCTCGACCTGCTCGGTCAGGCCCGCCTGCTCTACTCCCGCGCGGGCCAGGCCGACGGCACCGGCCGCGACGAGGACGCCTACGCCTACTTCCGCGACGCCGGCGAATTCCGCAACGTACGCCTGGCCGAACTGCCGGGCGGCGACTTCGCGTTCTCGATCGTGCGGCTGCTGGTGCTCGCCAGCTGGCGCCTCGCGCACTTCGAGCGGCTCACCGCGCACCGCGACCCCGTCCTCGCGGCGATCGCCGCCAAAGGCGTGAAGGAGCTGGCCTACCACCGCCAGTACGCGGCCGAATGGGCCGTACGCCTCGGCGACGGCACCGAGGAGTCCCACCGCCGGATGCGCAGGGCACAGGAGCAGGTGGCGCCCTACCTGGGCGAGCTGTTCACGGCGTGCGACGTGCGCGACGAGGTCGTCGCGGTCCTCCGCCAGGTCACCGAGGCGGCCGGACTGCCCATGCCGGTCTACCGCCCCCTGCCCGGCTCGGGCCGCACCGGGGACCACACCGAGCATCTCGCGCCGCTGCTGGCCGAGTTGCAGGGCGTCGCCCGCGCCCACCCGGGGGCGACATGGTGACGGCACTCCTGGACGCGCGACGGGCCCGGCGCATCGCCGAGCAGGTGCCCGACCCCGAACTGCCCATGCTCACCCTGGCCGACCTCGGCGTACTGCGCGAGGTGACCCTGGCCCCGGACGGCACGGTCGTCGCCAGCCTGACCCCGACCTACTCGGGCTGCCCGGCGATGGCCGAGATGCGCGCGGGCGTGGCCGCCCGGCTGCGCGAGGCGGGGTACGCGCGCGTGGAGATCCGCACGGTCCTCGACCCGCCGTGGAGCAGCGACTGGATCACGGCGGACGGCCGGCGCAAGCTCGCGGAGCACGGCATCGCCCCGCCCGGAGCGGCGCCGCGGCACGCCGCCGGCCCGGTCCCGCTCGTGCTGTCGCCGACCCGCCGCTCGGTGCCCTGCCCCCGCTGCGGTCACCCCGACACCGAGGAGACCTCCCGCTTCGGCGCCACCTCCTGCAAGTCCCTGTGGCGCTGCCTCGCCTGCCGCGAGCCGTTCGAGTACGTCAAGGAGATCTGATGGAGGACCTGATGGAGCCGGCCCCCGCCCCGGCGGCACGCCCGCGTGCCCGCCGACGTCCGGTCTTCCACTCCCTGCGGGTCGCCGCCGTGCAGCCCCTGTGCGAGGACGCGGTTGCCGTCGGCTTCGACATTCCGACCGTGCTCGCCGAGGAGTTCACCTTCGCCCCCGGGCAGTCGCTCACCCTGCGCCGCGACATCGACGGCCGGGACGAGCGCCGCTCGTACTCGATCTGCGCGCCCGCCGGCACCGCGCCCCGGATCGGCGTCCGGGTGGTTCCGGGCGGCCTGTTCTCCTCCTGGCTGGTGCACGACGTCCGCCCCGGCGACACCGTCGAGGTCATGGCGCCCACCGGCGCCTTCACCCCCGACCTCACCGCTCACGGCCACCATGTCCTGATCGCGGCCGGCTCCGGCATCACGCCCATGGTCTCCATCGCCGAGTCCGTCCTGGCCGCCGACCCCCGCTCGCGCGTCACCCTGCTCTACGGCAACCGCCGCACCGGCACGGTGATGTTCGCCGACGAACTCGCCGACCTGAAGGACCTCTACCCCACGCGGTTCCAGCTCGCCCACGTCCTCTCCCGCGAGCCCCGCGAGGCCGAGGTGCTCTCCGGCCGCCTCGACGCAGAACGACTGGCCACCCTCGTCGACGCCCTGGTCGACGCGGAGTCCGCCGACCACTGGTGGCTGTGCGGCCCACACGGCATGGTCCGCGCCGCCCAGCAGGTCCTGACCGGCCTCGGCGTCCCCGCCGGCCGCGTCCACCAGGAGCTGTTCTACGCCGACGACGAGCCCGTCCGCGAGGTCCGGCACACCGACACGGGCCCCTCCGGCCCGGTCAGCCAGGTCACCGTCACCCTCGACGGCCGCTCCACCACCTCCGCGCTGCCCCGCGACCGCACCATCCTGGAAGGGGCCCAGCAGACCCGCCCCGACCTGCCCTTCGCCTGCAAGGGCGGCGTCTGCGGCACCTGCCGGGCCCAGATCACCGACGGCAAGGCCGACATGCGCCGCAACTTCGCCCTCGAACCGTCCGAGGTCGACGCGGGCTACGTCCTCACCTGCCAGTCGTTCCCGGTGTCGGAGGAGCTGACGGTGGACTTCGACACCTGATCCCGCGACGCCCGGCCGGCGGGGCGGTGGGCCAGCCTGCGGCCCGAGTAGCTGATCGCTCCGAGGCCGGTCAGCGGTCGCGGTACGCGCCGGCCGCGCCAGGCCCACCCGGCCCCGGCGTTCCGGCGATGCCGGGATGATGTACCTGCTGACCAGGAAGAACACCATGATGCCGTAGCGGCTGGTGTTGAACAGCGGCATCAGGTCGGCCCGAAAGTCCGGCATGAAGGTGTGCGACGAGGGTCGAACACTACGATCAGTGCGGCGAGTCCGCGCAGTGCGTCGAGGCAGCCCAGCCGGGCGCTCACCGTGTGCAGGACTTCACCTCGTAGTGCTCGATCTCGTTCCTCGGCACCGGCTCGCCCCAGGAGTTCTCGATCACCAGTGTGCTGCCCCGGCGCAGGGTGATGGGCCAGGCCCGGACGGGGTCGCCCTCCGCGGTGAGAACCATGACCCGGGGGACGTCCCACGAGCTGCACACGTCCGCGGGAGCGACCACATCCACCCGGATGCCCCACGGGCGCACGCGTTCCGCCAGTTCCAGCTGGTCGTCGATGCCGAAGCCACGTGTCCTGACGGTGAGTTCGACACTGCCGTCGTCGTGGCGTTCCGCCGCGAACGCGCCGGAGTCGGCGGGCGAACCGGCCACCACCGTGGCGGCCCACACCGTCGCGCAGGCCGCCACCAGCACGGCGATCCGCCGAGGGGCGGACGGGCGACGCACGGAGGCCGTCGCCCTGCCCACGTCGTCCGCCCCGGATCCCGCCCCCCGTAGCGCGATCTCCTTCTTCAGTTCAACGAGCAGCCGGTCCTCGAACGTCGTCCTCGTGCTCATGCTTCCCCCCTCGCCACGTACGCCACCGATGCCTCCGCCGTCCCATCGGTCCGGCAGTCCGTCTCCTCGCGCAGTGCCCTGCGCGCCCGGTGCAGCCGGACCCGGGCCGTGACCTGGCGGATGCCCAGCGCGGCCGCGGCCTCGGTGACGGTGAGCTGGTCGACCGCGACCAGTTCCATGACGGCCCGCTCGCCCTCGGGCAGCCTCGTCAGGGCGGCCAGGACGCGCCGCCCGGGGCTCTCCGCGTCGAGCTTGTCCTCGATGCGGGCGATGTCGTCGGGCTCCAGCAACCGCCGCCCGGAGATGCGCAGATCGCGTTCGGTCTCCCGGGCGATCCTGCGGCGCTCCGACGACACCACGTTGCGGGCGATGCCGTACAGCCACGCGGTCTCGCTGCCGAGGTGCGGCCGGTACGTGCCGGCCGAGTCGAGGACGGCGAGGAAGATCTCGGCCGTCAGGTCGGCCGCCGTGTGCGGGTCGTCCACCCGCCGGGCCACGAAGCGCAGCACCGCGTCGATGTGACGCCGGTAGAACTCCTCGAAGAGCCGCGGGTCGCCGACCGCCGCAGCGGGCCCGCCGCCCCGTAACCGTTCCGCGTCGTCCACGAATGTCCCCTTCTCGTCGACAGGTGCCTGTCACTCGTTCTTGGAACGGGACGCGCAAAGCGTTACAGGGGGTGCGGCCCCCGGTCGGCGCGCAGCACCCGCAACGCCGTGAGCGCCACGTGGAGTTCCGTGCGGCGGTCGCCGGATTCGAGGTCGGTGTCGAGGAGGCGTTCGATGGCGCGCAGGCGCTGGTACATGGTCTCCCTGGACAGGCCGCCTCGACGGGCCGCCGTGGTCTTGTTGCCGGCGGCGTCGAGGTAGTGGCCCAGGGTCGTCAGCAGGTCGCTGCCGTGCCGGGTGTCGTGGTCGATGAGCCGGCCCAGCCGGCGTTCGGTGTAGTCCTGGATCCTGGTGTCCTCCCGCAGCGCGTACAGCAGCCGGCGCAGGTCGATGTCCGGGAGCTCGTGGAAGGAACGGTCCGCGGGCAGGGCCTGGCCGGGCGGTGTGGCCTCCATGACCCGGGCCGCCTCCCGGAAGGAGCGTGCGGTGTCGGCGAGATCCGCCACCTGTGAGCCGACACCGACGGTCGCCGCCGGGGCCAGGGCCAGCGCGGTGCGGCTCAGCCGTTCGGCCACGGGCCGCCAGGGCTGGGCCGGGCGCAACGCCAGCAGGACGCCGAGGCGGCCGGGGGACAGTTCGCCGACCAGGGCCGGGACGCCGGCCGACCTCAGCTCCCGGTGCAGCCGGGTCTCCGGCTCGGCGCCTGCCCCGCCGGGCCCCGGGTCCACGAGGACCGCCAGGAAGACACCGGCCCCCGTGGGCAGGCCCAGCGCGGCGCAGCGGGCACGGACGTCCTCGGGGGAGTGGTGGCGCTGCTCGGCCAGCTCCCGCAGGGCGTTGCGGTGGGCCGTGCGCTCCCACGGCGTGGAGTGGATGAGCCGGGCCACGGTCAGGGCCATCGCCGTCCGCTCCAGCACGGTGATGTGCTCCGGCCCGAAGTCCGGCCCGTCGGCGGGCAGCATGACCAGCCGACCCCAGCGTTCACCCTGGTAGGAGACGGGCCCGGTGAGCCAGCCCTCCGGGCCGCCCACCTCGGTGTGGTGGCCGGGCTCGGCCGCCCGGGAGCGCCCCTCCCAGTCCCCGAGCGCCTCCGCCACCGTGCTCCCCGAGGGCTCGCAGATCAGCGCCTGGTGCGCCAGGTTCTCCAGCACGACCGTCCGGCCGCTCATCTCCGCCGCCGCGCGCACCACGTCCTCCGGCCCCGCCCCGCGCAACGTCAGGGCCGTGAACGCCTCGTGGATCCGCTGGGTGCGGCGCATGGCGTCGGCCTGGTTGCCGAGGATCAGGGCGTGCACGACCTGTGTGACCTCCAGGAAGTTGACGTCACGGGCGAGGGTGACCAGGGGGAGGCCCCGGGCCCGGCAGGCCTGCACGAGGGCGTCGGGCGGGCGGTGGTAGCGGCGTACGAGTTCGATGACCAGGGCGGCCGCCCCCACCTCGGTGAGTTCCTCGACGTACCGGCGGACCCCCGCGGCGTCCTCGGGCAACGGCATGCCCGTGGTCAGGACCAGCTCGCCGCCCTTGAGGAAGGAGGCGGGGTCCGTCAGCTCGGTGATGTGCACCCAGCGCACCGGCCGGTCCAGCCTCTCCAGCCCCGTGACGACCTGGGGCTGCCCGGCGGCCAGGACCGGCAGGGCGAGGACGTCGGCGAGGGTCGGCGCACGGCCCGCCGGGGCGGGGTCCGGGCCGGCCGTCGGGGGGTGAGCGTTCACGGTGCCTCCCTGCATGCCCGGTCACTCTGACAAGCGGCGCTGACCTGCGCAAGAGCTGGCCACAGGAGGGGCGGGAGGTGCCCGGGGGGTTCGGCGGTTGACACATCGTCCGGACAACGGGTCCCGGCTGGACAGATCACGCGTTGTCCCGTTTCGCGACGGCTCGGATGCTCGGGTACCGGAGCTGAGCCACGCCACCAGACCTCGTCGTACGGCCGGGAGACACCATGACCGCACTGTCGCCGCACCTTCGCCAGGCCACGCCCGTCGTGGCCGCCCGGGGCGAGGGCGTCCACCTCTACGGTGAGGACGGCCGCCGTTACCTCGACTTCACCGCCGGCATCGGCGTCACCAGCACCGGGCACTGCCACCCCGAGGTCGTGGCGGCGGCGCAGGAGCAGGTGGGCACGCTGATCCACGGCCAGTACACGACCGTCATGCACCAGCCGCTGCGCCGCCTCGTCGACAAGCTGGGCGAGGTCCTGCCGACCGGGCTGGACAGCCTGTTCTTCACCAACTCCGGCAGCGAGGCCGTCGAGGCGGCGCTTCGGCTGGCCCGCCAGGCCACCGGCCGGCCCAACGTCCTGGTCTGCCACGGCGGCTTCCACGGCCGTACGGTCGCCGCCGCCTCCATGACCACCTCCGGCACCCGCTTCCGGTCCGGGTTCTCGCCGCTGATGAGCGGCGTGGTCGTCACTCCGTTCCCGACGGCCTTCCGGTACGGCTGGGACGAGGAGACCGCCACCCGCTTCGCGCTGAAGGAACTCGATTACACCCTCCAGACGATCTCGTCGCCCGCCGACACGGCGGCGATCATCGTCGAGCCGGTCCTCGGCGAAGGCGGCTACGTCCCCGCCAACCGCGCCTTCCTCGAAGGGCTGCGGGAGCGGGCGGACCGGCACGGCTTCCTGCTGATCCTCGACGAGGTGCAGACCGGCGTCGGCCGCACCGGCCGCTTCTGGGGCCACGACCACTTCGGCGTCACCCCCGACATCCTGGTCACCGCCAAGGGCCTCGCCAGCGGCTTCCCCCTCTCCGGCATCGCCGCATCCGAGGAACTGATGACGAAGGCCTGGCCCGGCTCGCAGGGCGGCACGTACGGCGCCAACGCCGTCGCCTGCGCCGCCGCCTGCGCGACGCTCGACGTCGTACGGAACGAGAAGCTCGTCGAGAACGCCGAGGCGATGGGCAAGCGGCTCCGCCAGGGCCTGGAGGCCGTGGCGGACCGGACCCCCGGCATCGGCGACGTCCGCGGTCTCGGCCTCATGCTCGCCACCGAGTTCGTCACCGAGGACGGCGGCCCCGACCCGGAGACCGCTGCCCGCGTCCAGCGGGCCGCCATCGACGAGGGCCTGCTCCTGCTGCTGTGCGGCGCCTGGAACCAGGTCGTCCGCATGATCCCGGCGCTCGTGATCGACGAGACCGGCGTCGACGAGGGCCTCCGGGCCTGGGCGAAGGCCGTCGAGGCCGGTACCTCGGGAGCGTCGGAGCGATGACCACCGCCACCCGCGACCTGGCGGGTCTCACGGCCCGTATCGCCGAGTTCGCGCCCGGCCTGCGGGTGGAGACCGGCCCGGGGGCCACCGGCCCTTACGCCTACGACGCATCCAACTACCGTGTGCCGCCGAGGGCGGTGGTCTTCCCGCGCACCGCCGACGACGTGGTCGCGGTGGTGCGGGCCTGCCGGGAGGCCGGCGTGCCGGTCACGGCCCGGGGTGGCGGGACCAGCATGGCCGGCAACGCCGTCGGCCCGGGCGTGGTCCTGGACTTCTCCCGGCACATGAACCGGATCCTGGACATCGACGTCGAGGCGCGCACCGCGCGAGTCGAGGCGGGTGTCGTGCTGGACGCGCTGCGCAGCGCGACCGCGCTGCACGGGCTGGACTTCGGCCCGGACCCGTCCTCGCACAGCCGGTGCACGCTGGGCGGGATGATCGGCAACGACGCGTGCGGGAACCGGTCGGTGCGCGACGGGCGGACCAGCGGGCATGTCGAGGCGCTGGAGATCGTGACGGCCGACGGCGTGCGGGCCGTCGCCGATCACCGCGGGCTGCGTCCGGTCGACCCGGGTGACGCCGGCGCCGTGGCCCGGCTCGAAGCCGGCCTCAGGCGCCTGGTCGAGCAGAACCTGGCGCCGATCCGGACCGAGCTGGGCCGCATCCCGCGCCAGGTCTCCGGCTACCAGCTCCACCACCTCCTGCCGGAGAACGGCTTCGACCTGGCCCGGGCCCTGGTGGGCACCGAGGGCACCTGTGCGGTCGTCACCGCCGCGACGGTCCGCCTGGTGGCGACCGCACAGGCATCCACGCTCCTCACGCTCGGCTACGACGACGTGGTCGACGCGGCCGAGGACGTGCCGGAGATCCTGCGCTTCTCGCCGAGCGCGGTGGAGGGCATGGACGAGGCGCTCGTCGCCACCATGCGCGCCCGCCGCGGCCCCGATTCCGTCACCGGCCTGCCCGCGGGCCGTGCGTGGCTGTACGTCGAGCTCGAAGGCGACGGCCAGGCCGACGTGGACGCCCGCGCCGCCGAGTTGCTCGGCGTGCTGAAGGACCTGGGGCGGCTGACCGGGGGCCGGGTCGTGCAGAGCCCGGCGGAGCGGCGGTCGCTGTGGCGGGTGCGGGAGGACGGGGCCGGGCTCGCCGCCCGGCTCGTCGACGGCGGGGAGTCCTGGCCGGGCTGGGAGGACGCTGCCGTCGCCCCCGAGGAGCTGGCGGCCTACCTGCGCGGTTTCCGCAAGCTGCTCGCATCCCACCAGCTGTCGGGGGTGCTGTACGGGCACTTCGGCGCAGGGTGTGTGCACGTACGGATCGACTTCGACATGACCACCGGCACCGGCCGGGAGGTCATGCGTCGCTTCCTCGCCGAGGCCGCCGCCCTGGTCGTGGAGCACGGCGGCACGCTGTCGGGTGAGCACGGTGACGGGCGGGCCCGCGGCGAGCTGCTGGAGGTGATGTACAGCCACCGCATGATCGCCGCGTTCGCCGCCTTCAAGCGGGTCTTCGACCCCGACGGGCTGCTCAACCCCGGTGTGATCGTCGACCCGGCCCCGCTGGACGCCGATCTCGCGCTGCGCGAACTCCCCCTCGTGGACACGACGTTCGGCTTCCCGCACGACGCGGACGGCTTCGCCGGAGCCGTGCGCCGCTGCGTCGGTGTCGGCCGCTGCCGCAGTGACGCGGGCGGGGTGATGTGCCCCAGCTACCGGGCCACCGGCGAGGAGAACGCCTCCACCAGAGGCCGGGCACGCATGCTCCAGGAAATGGTCCGCGGCGAGACCGTCCGGGACGGCTGGCGCTCGACCGAGGTCAAGGACGCCCTCGACCTGTGCCTGTCCTGCAAGGCCTGCTCCAGCGACTGCCCGGTGGGCGTCGACATGGCCACCTACAAGGCCGAGTTCCTCCACCAGCACTACAAGGGCCGGCTGCGCCCCCGGTCCCACTACTCCCTGGGCTGGCTGCCGAGGTCCTCGGCGCTCGCGGGATACGCCGCCCGGCCGGTCAACGCCTTGCTGCGCGGCCCGCTCGGCAGGCTCCTGGCCCGCCTGGGCGGCGTCACCACCGAACGCAGGATCCCCGCCTTCGCCTCCCGCCGCGCTCTGCGCAGGACCCTGCGCGCGGCACAGCCCGCAGGACCCGCCAAGGCAGTCCTCTTCGTCGACAGTTTCACCCGCGCCTTCCGCCCCGGGGTCGTGGGAGCGGCGAGCCGGGTGCTCGCCGACGCCGGAGTCCCCTGCACGCCACGGGAGGGCCTGTGCTGCGGGCTGACCTGGGTCAGTACCGGCCAACTGGACACGGCCCGCAAGGTCATGGCCCGTACCGTCGCCGCCCTCGACGACGGCGACGACCGGCCCGTCGTCGTGGCCGAACCGAGCTGCGCCGCCGCCCTCAAACGCGACGTGCCCGAACTCCTCGGCACCGAGGCCGCCCGGCGGGTCGCCGACCGGGTGCAGACCTTTACCGGGGCCCTGACCGACCTCGCCGAACCGGGCTGGGTACCGCCGCCGCTCCCCGAGAACGTCGTACTCCAGACCCACTGCCACGAGTACGCCACCTTCAAGGGCCGCCGCCCCGCCGATCTGCTGCGCCGCTGGGGCGTACGCGGAGTCGACGAGGCCGAGGGCTGCTGCGGACTCGCCGGAAACTTCGGTTTCGAGGCCCAGCACTACGACACCTCCATGGCCGTCGCCGACCTCGCGCTGAAGCCCCGCCTCGACCACCTCGACGGACGGCCCGTCATCGCCGACGGCTTCAGCTGCGCCACCCAGATCGACCACCTCGCGGGCGACAGGGACATCCGAGCCCTGCACCTCGCCGAACTCCTCGACCCCGCCGCCGACCAGCCAGGAGAGACGACATGACCGAGGTTCCCACTCAATTGTTCATCGGCGGTGCCTGGGTGGACGCCGCGGACGGCGCCACCCTGCCCGTCGACGACCCCGCGACCGGCGAGATCCTCTGCCACATCGCCGACGCCGGCCCCAAGGACGCCCGGCTCGCGGAGGAAGCGGCCGTCCGAGCCCAGCGGGACTGGGCCCGCACGGCCCCCCGGGCGCGCAGCGAGATCCTGCGCCGCGCCTACGAGATCGTCCTGGAGCGCACCGACGAACTCGCCCACCTGATGACGTCCGAGATGGGCAAGCCGCTCGCCGAGGCCCGGGGAGAGGTGGCGTACGCCGCCGAGTTCTTCCGCTGGTTCTCCGAGGAGGCCGTCCGTATCGACGGCGGCTGCGGCACCCTGCCCGACGGCCGCAACCGCATGCTGCTCTCCCGCCGCCCGGTCGGACCCTGCCTGCTGATCACGCCGTGGAACTTCCCGCTGGCCATGGGCACCCGCAAGATCGGCCCGGCGATCGCGGCGGGCTGCACGATGATCCTCAAGCCAGCCCCGCAGACCCCGCTGACCAGCCTCGCGCTGGCCGGAATCCTGAAGGAGGCCGGCCTGCCGGACGGGGTGCTGAACGTCGTCACCACCTCCCGGGCCGGCGAGGTGTGCGAGCCGTTGCTGCGCGGCGGCCGGATCCGCAAGCTGTCCTTCACCGGCTCCACCGCCGTAGGCCGGCTGCTGCTCGCGCAGTGCGCCGACACGGTCGTCCGCACCTCGATGGAGCTGGGCGGGAACGCGCCCTTCATCGTCTTCGACGACGCCGACCTCGACGTGGCCGTGGACGGGGCGATGGTCGCCAAGATGCGGAACATGGGCGAGGCCTGCACGGCGGCGAACCGGTTCTTCGTGCACCGGTCGGTGGCCGACGAGTTCGGGCGGCGGCTCGCCGAGCGGATGGGCGCCCTCGTGGTGGGGCCCGGGACCCGCAACGGCGTCGACGTCGGCCCGCTGATCGACGCCGCCGGACGCACCAAGGTCGCGGACCTCGTCGCCGACGCGGTGGAGCGCGGCGCCCGGGTGCTCGTCGGCGGCCGCACGCCGGAAGGGCCCGGCCACTTCTACCCCCCGACCGTGCTGGCCGACGTCGATCCCGGCAGCCGTCTGATGGACACGGAGATCTTCGGCCCGGTCGCCGCGATCCTCACCTTCGACGACGAGGACGAGGTGCTGCGCCGCGCCAACGACACGCCCTGGGGCCTCGTCGGGTACGTGTTCACCCAGGGGCTGGACCGCGGGCTGCGCGTCAGCGAAGGCCTGGAGGTGGGGATGGTGGGCCTGAACACCGGCCTCGTCTCCAACCCCGCCGCACCCTTCGGCGGCGTCAAGCAGTCCGGGCTCGGGCGTGAGGGCGGCCGCGTCGGGATCGACGAGTTCCTGGAGTACCAGTACCTGGCGGTGCCCGTGCGATGAGGGCGGGGTGAGCACGGCGACGAGGCCGTCGCATGAAGGCATGAATGAGTCTTCATGTGTTCCTGTATGGTGAGGTGGCCACGCGACCCCGCCAGAAGGACCCCTGATGACCTCCACGCTCGCGCCCCAGCCGGTCGAACGGGCGAAGCCCGCACACACCGGAGCGACGGCCCGGCGGCGTACCCGTGTCCTCGCGCTCCCCGAGGCGCGCTGGGCCGCCGCGGCCACCGCCCTCTTCCTGCTCGCGCTGCCCTTGCAGCTGACCGGAGCCCCCGCCTGGACCTGGGGAACCCTGTACGCCCTGTCCTACGTGGCGGGTGGCTGGGATCCGGGCTGGGAAGGGCTCAAGGCGCTGAAGGAGCGCACCCTCGACGTCGACCTGCTGATGGTCGTCGCCGCACTGGGCGCGGCCGCGATCGGGCAGGTCATGGACGGCGCCCTGCTCATCGTCATCTTCGCCACCTCGGGTGCGCTGGAGGCCCTGGCCACGGCCCGTACCGCCGACTCCGTGCGCGGCCTGCTCGACCTGGCCCCCGCCACCGCCACCCGGCTGGGCCCGGACGGCGCCGAACAGGCCGTCCCCGTCGAGGAGCTGGAGGTCGGCGACACCGTCCTCGTACGCCCCGGGGAGCGGGTCGGCGCCGACGGCCGGGTGCTGGAGGGGGCGAGCGAGGTGGATCAGGCGACCATCACCGGCGAGCCGCTCCCGGTGGCGAAGGAGCCCGGCGACGAGGTCTTCGCGGGCACCCTCAACGGCACCGGCGCGCTGCGGATCCGGGTCGAGCGCGACGCCTCCGACTCGGTGATCGCCCGGATCGTCCGCATGGTGCAGGAGGCGTCCGAGACCAAGGCGCCCACGCAGCTGTTTATCGAGAAGGTCGAACAGCGCTACTCGCTGGGCATGGTGGCCGCGACCCTGGCCGTCTTCCTGGTGCCGCTCGCCTTCGGGGCACAGCTGACCGACGCACTGCTGCGCGCCATGACCTTCATGATCGTGGCGTCCCCGTGCGCGGTGGTGCTGGCCACCATGCCACCCCTGCTGTCGGCCATCGCCAACGCCGGACGCCACGGCGTGCTGGTGAAGTCGGCGGTCGTGATGGAGCGGCTCGGCCAGGTGGACGCGGTCGCCCTGGACAAGACCGGCACGCTCACCGAGGGCAGCCCCCGCGTCACCGACGTCCGGCCGCTGCCCGGATCCGGCCTGGACGAGGCGGAGGTGCTGACGCTGGCGGCGGCCGCCGAGCGGCCCAGCGAGCATCCGCTGGCCCGGGCGGTCGTGGACGCGGCCCGCGAGCGCGGTCTCGACCTGCCCGGCGCACAGGACTTCACCTCCGCGCCCGGCGTGGGAGTCACCGCCGTCGTCGGCGGCCGTACGGTCGAGGTCGGCGCACCGGCCCGGCTGGCGGACGACGCCGTCGCCGCGGCCGCGGAACTGGAGGAGTCCGGCCGTACGGCCGTCCTGGTCGTCGTCGACGGCACTCCCGCCGGGCTGCTCGGCATCGCCGACCGGCTGCGCCCGGACGCCGCCGCCACCGTCGCCTCCCTCGCCCGGCTCACCGGCACCGCCCCGGTGCTCCTGACCGGCGACAACCCCCGCGCCGCCGCGCACCTCGCCGCCGAAGCCGGCATCGACGACGTGCGCGCCGGGCTGCTGCCGCAGGACAAGCTGGCGGCCGTCACGGAGATGGAGAACGCGGGTCGCAAGGTCCTGGTCGTCGGCGACGGCGTCAACGACGCTCCCGCGCTGGCCGCCGCGCACACCGGTGTCGCCATGGGCCGGGCGGGCTCCGACCTGGCCCTGGAGACCGCGGACGCCGTCATCGTGCGCGACGAACTCGCCGCGGTTCCCGCCACGGTGGCCTTGTCCCGCCGCGCCCGCCGCCTGGTCGTGCAGAACCTCGTGATCGCCGGGGTGTTCATCACCGGCCTGGTCGTCTGGGACCTGGCCGGTGACCTGCCGCTGCCGCTGGGCGTCGCGGGCCACGAGGGCTCGACCGTCCTGGTCGGCCTGAACGGGCTGCGGCTGTTGAGGGAGGGCGCCTGGCGGCGGGCCGCCGCCGGTGCGGACGACTGACGAACGCCGGTCAGCGCACCGGTGGGGGAGCGCTGCTCGCCCGCACCACGAGGTCCACGGGCACCACGGTGCCGACGCGGGGCCGCTCGTCCGGGCCGTCGATGCGGTCGACGAGGAGCCGCAGCGAACGGGTGCCGATCTCCGCGAAGTCGGTGCGGACGGTGGTCAGCGGCGGCAGGAAGTGCGCGGCCTCGGGGATGTCGTCGTAACCGACGACGCTGACGTCCCCGGGGACGGACCGCCCGGACTCGTGCAGGGCGTGCAGCAGGCCGAGCGCCATCTGGTCGTTGGAGGCGAACACCGCCGTCACCTCCGGGCGCCGGGCCAGCCGACGGCCCAGGTCGTAGCCGGAGCCGGCGCTCCAGTCCCCGACGAGGGGGTCCGGAACGGCGGCACCGGCCGCCCGGAGCGTCGCCTGCCAGCTCGTCATCCGGTGGTCGGCGGAGGTCCAGCCGGCGGGGCCCGCGATGTGCCACACGGTGGCGTGACCGAGGCCGAGGAGATGCTCGGTGGCCTTGCGGGCGCCGGTGCGGGAGTCGCCGGTGACCAGGGACGTCTCGTCGTCGAGCGCGGTCTCCAGCACCACCAGAGGAGTGCCCAGATCGGTCGCCTCCGCCAAGGCCCGGCCCACCCACAGCTGGGGGGCGATCGCGATCACGCCGTCCGCGCCCTCGGCCGACAGCCGGTTCACCGCCTCGACGACGGTGTCGTGGTCGGCTGTGTCGAGGGCGATGGAGCTGACGAGGTAACCGGCCTCCTGGGCAGCCGTGTTGATCGCGGTGAGGATCGAGGCGGGCCCGTACCGCGCGGCGTCGAAGGAGATGACGCCGAGCATCCGGGTCCTGCCGCTGGCCAGGGACCGCGCGCTGCGGCTGGGCCGGTAGCCGAGGGTGCGCATGGCGTCCAGGACCGCCTCGCGGGTCTGCGTCCGGACGGCCGGATGGTCGTTGAGCACCCGCGAGACGGTCTGCTTGGACACCCCGGCCATCCGGGCCACGTCGGCCATCACCGGCCGTGCCCCCGCGAAGTTGCGCCTGCTGCGGCCCTTGGGAACGGGGCCGTCGGGGGCGCTCGGTGTCATGGCGGATGATTCCTCGAGGTCGGTACGGCGGTCCTGAACCCGCCCGGCAGGAGCACAGCATAGGCCGGGCGGTGCCCGTGAGGCCCTCGCCCGGGCCGAACCGTCCGGCGGTGGGCGGGGGACCGCACGGCATGCCTCACCAGGTGTTCTCCGGGCCCAGGTCGGGGGTGTCGGTGAGGCGGGCGCGGGTGGTTGTGGTGCCCTGCAGCTCCAGCAGGACGAGTTCGTTGGTGTCCGGGCGCAGCACCGGCGCGGGAACGTAAAGCGTGCGCTGCGGGCCGCGGTTCCAATAGCGGCCCAGGTGGAAGCCGTTGACCCAGGCCTGGCCCTTCGACCAGCCGGGCAGGGAGAGGAACGCGTCGGCGGGGGTGCCGACGTCGAAGCTGCCTCGGTGGAAGGCCGGCACGGTGACCGGAGCCTGATCGGCGGGGGCGAACGGCACCGCGTCCAGGTCGTCCAGCGGCAGCGGACGGCACTCCCAGCCCGTCAGGTCCCCGCCGTTGAGGGAGACCGGCCCGAGCAGGCCCTTGGGTGCCCCGATGCGGGGGCCGTAGTTGACGCCGCCCATGTTCTCGACGAGCACCTCCAGCGTCGCCCCGGGGCGCGGCACCCGCACGGGCAGCGACTCGTCGTGGCGTTCACTCTCCAGGACGCCGACGGGCGCGCCGTCGACGAAGACCTGGGCGCGGTCGCCGACCCCGCCGGCGAAGTGCAGCAGACCGTCACCGCCGGCCGGGAGAGTGGTGCGGTAAAGCGCGTAGCCGGTGCGCTGCCCGAGCTCGTCCATGGTCACGGGAGTGTCGGCGCGTACGGCCGCCGCGAGCGAGGCGGCGAGGGGCAGGAGCGGTGCCCGGCTGCTCAACTCGATCAGGGTGGGTGGGAGTTTGGCACTCGGGGCCGGGGCGGGCTCGTCGGGAACGCCGGCGTGGCGGGCGATGACCTCGCGGAAGGCGTGGTACTTCGGGCCCGGGTCGCCGCACTCGGTGAGCGCGGCGTCGTAGTCGTAGGACGTGACGGTGGGTGTGTAGGCGTGCTTGTGGTTGGCGCCGTTGGCGAAGCCGAAGTTGGTGCCGCCGTGGAACATGTAGATGTTCACCGACGCCCCGGCGGACAGCAGCCGGTCCAGGTCCGCGGCGGCGTCGGACGCGTCCCGCACGTGATGGGGGCCGCCCCAGTGGTCGAACCAGCCGATCCAGAACTCGGCGCAGAACAGGGGGCCTTCGGGCCGGTGCTCGCGCAGCCGGGCCAGGGACCGCTCGACGCGGCTGCCGAAGGTACTGGCGGTCAGCACGCCCGGCACACTTCCCGCTGCCAGGTGCTCGGGGTCGGCCTGGTCGCAGGTGAACAGCAACTCCTCGACGCCGCGGGAGCGGAAGGCGTCGGCGAGGTGCTTCAGATAGGCGCCGTCGTCGCCGTAGGCCCCGTACTCGTTCTCGACCTGTACGGCGATGACGGGACCCCCCGCCGCCGCCAGGTGCGGGCGGAGCGCCGGCAGCAGCAGGTCGAGGTAGCGGTCGACGGCCCCGGTGAAGCGGGGGTCGCTGGTGCGCAGCCGGATGTCCGGGTCGGAGGTCAGCCAGTCGGGCAGGCCGCCGCCGTCCCACTCGGCGCAGATGAACGGCCCCGGACGCAGCAGCACCCGCAGCCCCTCGTCCTGCGCGAGCCGGAGGAACCGGGGCAGGTCGAGGAAGCCGTCGAGGACGAGAGGGCCCTCGGGATCGGGCTGGTGGTGGTTCCATGGGAGGTACGTCTCCACCGTGTTGAGCCCCATCAGCCGTGCCTTGCGCAGCCGGTCGGGCCACAGCTCGGGGTGGACGCGGAAGTAGTGCAGCGCGCCGGAGATGATCCGGAACGGCTCGCCGTGCAGCAGGAATCCGTCGGACGTCGTCGTCAGGGCGGGCATGCGGAAGCTTCCCTTCTGGAGGAGCGGGAGTGCGGTCAGCCGGTCTGGAGACGGGGGAGTGCGGTCAGCGGGAGCGGGTGGCGCGGATCAGCCAGAGCGTGGCGGCCAGGCACAGTGCCGACACGCCGCAGAGCAGGAGCGGCACGGCGCGGACCCCGGACCACTCGATGGCCTTGCCCAGAGCCGGCCCCGCGGCCACGCCTCCGGCCATGGACGCCGCGATGACCAGCGCACCGGCCCGCCGGGCCCGCGGGGCGGCCCGGTTCAGCCACGGCAGCCCGGTGGGGAAGATCGGCGCGATGAACAGGCCGACACCGGCGTACGCGTAGGGCGCCAGTGCCGGGACGGCCGCGGCCAGCAGACACACCGTCATGCCCGCGCAGGAGACGGTGATGATGGCCTGGGCGGAGAAGCGCAGCGCGAGCGGGGCGACCAGGAAGCGGCCGACGGTCAACATGAGCCAGTACACGGAGGTGGCGGTGGCGGCGATCCCCGCGCCGTAGCCGACGGTCTCCAGATGGGTGGGTTCCCAGCCGCCGACCCCGGCTTCGATGCCGACGTGCAGTACGTACAGGACGACGAAGGCCGCGAGCACGGAGCCGAGGCTCCGTCCGAGGACGGCTGTGCCGTCGGCCCGTTCCCCGGCCGGGACGGGCGCCTTGCTCCGCACTCCCCTCAGGCACAGCAACAGCGGCAGGTTGGCCAGGGCGAAGACGAGGAAGACGGCCGGGTAGTGCTCGGAGCCGACCGCGCCGATCACGGCGGGGCCGAGGATGGCGCCGATGCCGAAGTGCGCGTTGAGGATGTTCAGCATCGCGGTCGAGCGGTGGCCGAAGCCCACGGCGAACAGCTGGTTGAGGCCGTAGTCGATGCCGCCGAAGCCGAGCCCGGCGAGCAGGGCCGCCACCAGCGCGGTCGGCCAGTCGGGCGCCAGTGCGAAGCCGGCCGCGCCGACGGCCATCAGCAGATACGAACTGCCGAGGATCCGCCGGTTCCCGACCCGCCCGTAGAGCCGGTCGAACAGCAGCACCCCGGCGACACCACCGACGAAGTGCGCACTGAGCCCGAGCCCGGCGGCGGACGGCGACAGCCCGAACTCCGCACGGAGAGCCGGGATCGCCGGCCCGTACAGCGCCTGCAACGCGCCGATGAGCACGAAGCCGGCGCACGAGGCCAGGACGGCGGCCTTGCTGAAGAGCGGGCCGGGCGGTGCGGGGGAGAGACGGGCAACGCGCTCTTCGATCACGCGGACTCCGAGGGACGGGCCACCCGAGGGTGGGTGGAGGGCACGGTCGCGTACTGGGTCAGAGGAGTGATGTTACCGGTAACATCGAGCCCGTCAACCTACCCGGCGTGCCCGGGAGCTCGCCCGGGCCCCGTCACGGGATCTCCTCCGCGCTCCCACGAACCCTGAAGATCCACCAGGATTGCCCCGTCCCCGTTCGGGTACGCGAGCAGGACCGTACCCGGGGCGGATCTTGCCCCGGACAGGCCGCACGACCGCCGCTACCAGGGAATGTGCCATGGAGACACCCGCAAACGACCCCACGCCCACGCCCGCCCAGCGGGCACTGGACGTCCTCGCCGAGAACACCGAGGACGCGGCGGCTCTGGACGCGCTCGCCAACAGCGACGTGCTCATCCCCGTGCCCGACGACGCGGGCGACGCCGACGCCGCCAACCCCTCGACGGTGGCGCTGCCCGTGCTGGAGCAGCCGGGCGGCGAACCGGTGGTGCCCGTGTTCACCTCCGAGGTGGAGATGGCCGGGCTGCTGCCGTTCGTCTCCCGCTACCGCATGGTGCCGCTCGGCGCCCTCGCCGCCCAGTGGCCGGCCGACGACCTGTCGCTCACCATCGACGGCAGCTCCGAGCACCGGCTGACGCTGACCTCGGAGGGAGTCCGCACCCTGCTGGTCCGTTAGCAGCACGCGCGTCGGCGCCCACGCGGGCGCGGCAGATCAGAGCGTCTTCCCCGGGTTCAGAACGGCCCGGGAGTCGAGAGCCTCCTTGATCCGCCGCTGCACCGCGTGGGCCGCCGGCCCCAGCTCGTCGGCCATCCACTGCCGCTTGAGCACACCCACCGTGCTCCCCGGTGAGCGTGCCGCCCAGCCGCAGCGCCAGCGCGAAGATCGCGCCCGCCACCTCCCACACCGCGTCCGGCAGCCCCGCCGAGGGCCGGGATGGGATGCGGATTGCCGTTCGCGGCGTGCGCGACGGTGAACACCGGTACGTCGTGACGCGCCGAGATCGCCCGGACCGCTCCGCGAGCCGGGAACGCGATGTCCTCGATCAGCGGGCGGCCGAGCCGCTCCAGCGACGGCGGCGCTGGCCTGCGCGCCGCCAGCAGCGCCTCCGCCCGGGCCGGGTCCTCCGTCCGCTCCACCGTCGTCGCGAGAGGCTCCAGCAGCCGGGCGACCGCCGTCGCCCGCCGCGCCCGCACCGTCGCACTGCACCACCAGCAGCGCGGCCCCCAGCTCCCGCAGCGCCGGGTCGACGGCCCAGCACCGGCCCGTCGACCAGTTCCGCCGGCGCGGGCTCCACGCCGGCCCGGGTGATCGCGTACGACGCCTCGGCCGCCGCCTCGACTTCCGGTGCCCCTGTCGCCCACACCGGCCAAGGGGTGGCCCTGCTCGCGGCGGTGGGTTCGGCCCGACGGGCGCACCGCCCGCGTGGGGCCGCCGCCGGTCACGCGCATACCGATGCGCACTCGCCCGCTCCGGGGCGGCCCCTGCGACCGTCGCGGTGCCGCGCGAGCGGCGGCGACGGCGGAGTCGACTCCGCCGGACAGGCGGCCCGTTCGAGGCCGTACGGGACCTGCTGCGGGAGAGCGACCCCGTGGGGGCGTGACGCTCCGGGCCTATGCGCCCAGCGTCCGGGCCAGCGCGGCCCGCTGCAGGGGCAGCACCTCGGCGTGCAGGTCACGCCCCTTGGCGGTCAGGGCGACCCACACGCCGCGCCGGTCCTCCATGCACACCGAACGCGTCACCAGACCGTCCTTCTCCAGCCGGGCGATCAGCCGGGACAGCGCGCTCTGGCTGAGATGGACCCGCCCCACGAGGTTCTGCACCCGGCACTGCTCACCCTCCTCGGGCGCCGCGGTCGCGAGCATGTCCAGGACCTCGAAGTCGGACGCGCCGAGACCGTGCGGATGCAGCGCCCGGTCGATCTCGCACATCGTGCGCGCGTGGGCGGACAAGATGTCCCGCCACCGTTCCTCGAGCTGTCCACCAGCCGTTCTCGCCGCCATACGGGAACGGTAACACCGGTGCAGGGTTCAATGACCGTGCATGGTTCCCCTCCGGCGGCCCCTACGCGGACTCCCGTTTCACCAGCTCCGTGGGAAGGATCACCGCCGCCGGATCCTCGCCCCCGATCTGCGCGAGCAGCACCCGCACCATCTCGTTGCTGATGCGGTCCCAGGGCTGCCGGATGGTCGTCAGCCCGGGACTGGAGGCCACGGCGGCCGGTGAATCGTCGAAGCCGCCGAGCGCCACCTCCTGCGGCACCCGCCGCCCGGCCCGTTGCAATGCGGTGAGCGCCCCCTGCGCCATGAGGTCGGAGGCCACGAACACCGCGTCGATGTCCGGGGCCTGTGCCAGCAGTCGCTCGGCGCCCGCCTGGCCGCTCGCCCTGCTGTAGTCACCGGAGACGACCAGCCGCTCGTCGAATTCCAGGCCCGCCTCCGCCAGCACCTCCTTGTAGCCGGCGAGGCGCTCGACACCGCCGGGCGTGTCCAGCGGCCCGGTCACCGTGCCCACCCTGCGCCGCCCGAGCGACAGCAGGTGGCGCACCATGTCGCGGGCCCCGTCGCGGTCGTCGGCGGCCACGTAACTGACCTTGGAGGCCAGCCCGACCGGCTTTCCGCACGCGACCAGCGGCACCCCCGCCTCGCGCAGTCGCTCCGCCACAGGGGCACCGGAGCGGCTGGAGACCAGCAGCACCCCGTCGACGTGCCCGGCGGTGATGTACCGCGTGATGCGCCGCCGTTCGTCCTCGGTGCCCGCCAGCATCAGCAGCAGCGGGATGTCGTGCGCCGCGAGCGCCTGGGTGCAGCCGCGCAGCAGGACATTGAAGTTGGGGTCCTCGAAGAACCGCTCCTGCGGCTCGGTGAGCAGGAAGCCGATCGAATCGGACCGCCCGGTGATCAGGGAGCGAGCGTGCCGGTTGACGACGTAACCCGTCTTGCGGATGGCCGCGTTGACCGCCTCCTGGGCGGCCGGGCTGACGTAATGGCCGCCGTTGAGGACGCGAGAGACGGTGCCGCGTGAGACTCCCGCCTCGCGCGCCACGTCGTGGATCGTGGGCGGCCTGCGCCTGCCTCCCGCAGCGTTCATGGTCATGACTTTACGGCTCCGGAGAGCAGGTCCGGACTGCGCTTCGTCGAGGTCCTGGTTCCGGCACCGCCGAGCCCACGGGGCCCGTCCTCCGGGCCGCTCTCCCCTCCCTTCAGCGACCCATCCGAACTCCGCCCTGCGAGACGGGCGTTCGGTATCGGTCAACGATGCCGAGTGCCGGACAGGGCGGCATCGGCTGCGAGACAGTGGGGAAGGCTCGGTGGAAGGGCGAAGCCGCGAGGCAGGGGCACGACATGCTGAGGACTCCCACGGACGAGACGCGGCTGCGCATCCTGGCCTGGCTGAAGGAACCCGGCCCCGCGGCGGACGGTGTCACCGCGGACGCCGTCGCCGAGCGGTTCTCGATACCGCGCCCGGTCGCCGTCACCCATCTCCGGCTGCTGGAGGCCACTGGCATGCTGCGCACCAGCAGGTCCGCCGGCCGTGTGCGCTACCACCGCGACGACATGCGGATCGCCGAGGTCGCCCGGATGTTTGAGAAGGGCTGGTAGGCGACCCGGTACCGCGGCATCGCCCCCGATGATGAAGGACACGCGCCCAATGGACCGTCCTGCAGCACTCGTCCCCCGCCACTACATCGCAGTGGGCCCCGGCCCCGAGGACGTGGTCGCCGACCCGCGCGGCCGCGTCCTCACCGGCGTCGCGGACGGCCGCATCCTGCGGCTCGACGCCCTCGCCGACCCGGTCGCGGCCCGCGTCGAGGTGCTCGCCGAGACCGGTGGCCGGCCGCTCGGGCTCGAACTCCTCCCCGACGGCGACCTGTTGGTGTGCGACGCCGAACGCGGACTGCTGCGCGTCGGCACCGGCGACGGCACGGTCCGGACCCTCGCCGACTCGGTGGCGGGCGAGCCGCTGCGGTTCTGCAGCAACGTCGTGTCCCTCTCCGACGGGAGCGTCTACTTCACCGTCTCCAGCCGCCGGTACCCCCTGGAGCACTGGATCGGCGACATCGTCGAACACACCGGGACGGGACGGCTGCTGCGGCTCGCCCCCGGCGCCGGCGCACCCGAGGTGGTGCTGGACGGCCTGCAGTTCGCCAACGGGCTCGCCGCCGGGGCGGACGAGTCCTTCCTCGTCGTCGCCGAGACCGGCGCCCGCCGGCTCCTGCGCCACTGGCTCACCGGGCCGCGGGCCGGGCGGAGCGAACCGTTCGCCGAGAACCTCCCGGGCATGCCCGACAACCTCTGGCGCGGCGCGCCCGACGGACCGATCTGGGTCGCGCTCGCCGGGCCCCGCGTCCCGCCCCTCGACCTGCTCCACCGCAGCGCGCCCGGTCTCCGGGCCGCCGCCGCGCGCATCGCCGTACGCGCCCCGTTCCGCCCCACCGGCACGATCGCCCTCCAGGCGTTCGACGACGAGGGCCGCGTCGTCCATCACCTCACCCGCCGCCACTCCGGCTACCGCATGCCCACCAGCGTCTGCGAAGCGGGCGGGCATCTGGTCCTCGGCAGCATCTGGGAACGGGGCGTGGCGGTCTGCGAGCCGCCCGCCGCGAAGTGACCCGCACCGTCGGCCTCGGGAAGCCGCCCGCGGCCCGCGGCGAAGTGACCCGCACCGTCTGTCCCGGGGAGGTGCCCGCGGCCGCCCCGATGTGACCGGCACCCGTCTGTCCCGGGGAGGTGCCCGCGGCCGCCCCGATGTGACCGGCACCCGTCTGTCCCGGGGAGGTGCCTGCGGCCCGCCCCGATGTGACCGGCACCCGTCTGTCCCGGGGAGGTGCCTGCGGCCCGCCCCGATGTGACCGGCACCCGTCTGTCCCGAGGGGGTGCCTGCGGCCCGCCCCGATGTGACCGGCACCCGTCTGTCCCGAGGGGGTGCCCGCGGCCCGCCCCGACGTGACCGGCGCGTCTGCCCCCGGGTGGTCCCCGCGGCCCGTCCCGAAAAACCTGCCCCGCCCGCCTCGGAGTGCCCCCACCCCGCCCCGGGGTTAATCTGAACTCCGGCCGCGGCCCTGTCGCGGCGCGGCGGTGGGGCCCGCCGTACCCGAACCGCGGCAAGGACGCCGCCAACGGTCCCTACTTGCGACGGCACGCGCCCGCACAACCCGGGCTCCCGGCGAGTAGGAGACACATCCCCATGACATCCCCCGAGAGCCTCCGCGTACGGGCCTCCACCCCGCGTCACCCCTCCTGGCGCGCCCAGGCGCCCGTCGTCGCGGTCGTGGCACTCGGCGGGGGAGCGGGGGCGACCGCCCGCTACGCCGCCTCCCTCTGGTGGCCCACGCCCGCGGGCGGCTTCCCCTGGACGACCCTCGGGGTCAACATCGCCGGCTGCGCCGTGATCGGCGTGTTCATGGTGATCATCACCGAGGTCCGCACCGCCCACCCCCTCGTCCGCCCCTTCTTCGGCACCGGCGTCCTCGGGGGCTTCACCACCTTCTCGACGTACGCCGTCGACATCCGACGGCTCCTCGACGCCGGTCAGGCCGGGCCCGGACTGGCCTACCTCGTCGCGACCCCGCTCGCGGCCCTCGCGGCGGTGTGGCTCGCGGCCGGGGCGACCCGCCGCGTCCTGAAAGGGAGGCAACGATGACGAGGCTGACCGGCAGGGCCCTGCGTCTGACCGTCTTCGTCGGCGAGCGCGACACCTGGCATCACAAGCCCCTCTACTCGGAGATCGTCCACCGGGCCCACGCGGCGGGCCTCGCGGGCGCCAGCGTCTTCCGCGGCATCGAGGGCTTCGGCGCCTCCTCCCTGATCCACACCTCGCGGCTGCTCTCCTTGAGCGAGGACCTGCCGGTCGCCGTGGTGATCGTCGACACCGAGCCGCGCGTGCGGGCCTTCCTCCCGCAACTCGACGACATCGTCACCGAGGGACTCGTGACCCTCGACGACTGCGAGGTGATCCGGTACGCCGGACGCGGGGAAGGTCCCGGCGCAGCGGACGAGAAGGGTAAGAACTCGTTGTGAACTGGCTGCTGGTCGTCTGCGGCGCGATGGTGGGCGCCCCGCTGCGCTACCTCACCGACCGGGCGGTCCAGGCGCGCCACGACTCGGTCTTCCCCTGGGGCACCTTCACGGTCAACGTCACCGGCTCCCTGATCCTCGGCCTGCTCACCGGAGCCGCCACCCACCTCCAGCTGCTGCTCGGGACCGGCCTGTGCGGGGCCCTGACGACCTACTCGACGTTCTCCTACGAGACGCTGCGGCTGGCGGAGACCGGTGCACGTCTCCAGGCCGCCCTCAACGTCGGAGTCACCGTGGCGGCCGGCCTTGCCGCGGCCTTCGCGGGGGCGGCACTGGCGCGTATGTGAGGCGCGTCCATGAGCTCCGTTCTCGTCCGGGTGTAGTAAGACGGTCCCCTCCGCGCCCGCCCCCGAGCAGAACTGGATCCCATGAGCGTCATCAGCGTCGGTCAGGCCGTCGTCCTCGGAGCCGTCGAGGGGGTGACCGAGTTCCTGCCCGTCTCCTCCACCGGCCATCTGAAGATCGTCGAGGGACTCATGGGCATCCCGGTCGACGACGACGCCGTGGTCGGGTTCTCGGCCGTCATCCAGGTCGGCGCGATCGCCGCGGTGCTCGTGTACTTCTTCAAGGACATCGTGCGGATCGTCTCGGCCTGGGGGAGGGGCCTGCGCGACCGCGAGGAGCGGTACCACCACGACTACAAGTTCGCCTGGTGGGTGATCTACGCGACGATCCCGATCGTCGCCGTCGGACTCGCCGCCAAGCCCCTCATCGAGGGCCCCCTGGCCTCGCTGTGGGTGGTCGCCGGCTCCCTGATCGTCGGCAGCGGTGTGATGTGGGCGGCGGACCAGATGGGCCGGCACAAGCGCGGGGAGGACGACACCTCCCTCAAGGACGCGATGCTGGTCGGCAGCTCCCAGATCCTCGCCCTGCTCTTCCCCGGCTTCTCCCGCTCCGGCGCCACCATGTCCACGGCGCTCATCCTCGACCTGGACCGCGTCGCCGCCACCCGCCTCTCCTTCTTCCTCGGCATCCCCGCCCTGACCGGCGCCGGCCTCTACGAGCTCAAGGACGCCCTGGGCACGGGGGTGGGCGCGGCCCCGCTCGCCGTGGGCACGGTTGTCTCGTTCGTCGTGGCCTACGCCTCCATCGCCTGGCTGCTGAAGTTCGTCGCCAAGCACTCGTTCAACGCGTTCGTGATCTACCGGATCGTGGTCGGCCTGCTGCTGTTCGGGCTGCTCGGAGCAGGTGTGCTGCACAGTTGAGTGTTCTGCCGGGAGGCGCCGTCGTTCGTCTGCGGCGCCATCGTGGCTTGTCACGCGGTTCCCCGCCCCCCTTTCGGGGCGGCCCTTGACAGGTTGGGCCGTCGGTCGGAGTATCTCTCCCGTGAACCTGTCAGACAGCCGGACAGCCGGACAGCCTGTGCGTCGCGTCAGTGCCATGGAAGCGGTGCTGGCGTACCTGCGCGGCGCCATCGAGCGGGGCGAGTACGCCATCGGCGACAAGCTCCCCTCCGAGGCGGAGCTGTGCCGCACCCTGGAGGTCTCCCGGCCCGTGCTGCGCGAGGCGCTGCGGGCGCTGCAGACCATGGGCCTGACCGTCTCCCGGACCGGCAAGGGCACCTTCGTGGTCGCCAGTACCGTCGAGGACCCCACCTTCGGCGACTACTCCGCGAGCGACCTGCTGGAGGTGCGCCGCCACGTCGAGATCCCGGTCGCCGGGTACGCGGCCCGGCGCCGCACCCCGGAGAACCTCGACCACCTGGCCCACCTCCTGGACCGGATGGAGCGGGAGACGGACACCACTGCGTGGGTCGCCATGGACACGCTGTTCCATCTCGCCGTCGCCGAGGCCGCCCAGAACCCGGTCTTCCGCCGGGTCATCGAGGAGATCCGGGACGCCCTGGCCCGCCAGTCCGCCTTCCTCAACGAGCTGGGCGGCCGCCGCGAGCAGTCCAACCGCGAGCACCGGGCGATCGTCGAGGCCCTGACCGACGGGTCCGAGACCGACGCGGTGGAGGCCATGGCCCACCATCTCGACCGCGTCGAGACCACCCTCACCGACATCGTGCGCTCCTCGCGCACGGACATCCCCACGGAAGGCGGAACCGAGGCGTGAGCGAGCAGTCCCTGCACGACGATGTGCAGAAACGTTCCATCCATGTCGATGCCGGAGACGCGGGCTACAGCAAGTCCCTGAAGTCCCGGCACGTCAACATGATCGCCATCGGCGGAGCCATCGGCACCGGCCTGTTCCTCGGCGCCGGCGGCCGCCTCGCCGACGCCGGCCCGTCGCTCTTCATCGCCTACGCGGTCTGCGGCCTCTTCGCCTTCCTCGTCGTGCGCGCCCTCGGCGAACTCGTGCTGTACCGGCCCTCCTCGGGCGCCTTCGTCTCCTACGCCCGGGAGTTCATGGGGGAGAAGGGCGCCTACACCGCGGGCTGGATGTACTTCCTCAACTGGGCGACCACCGGCATCGCCGACATCACCGCCGTCGCCACCTACACCCACTACTGGGGCATGTTCTCCGACATCCCGCAGTGGGTCATCGCGCTGATCGCGCTGGCCGTGGTACTCACCGTGAACCTGATCTCGGTGAAGATCTTCGGCGAGCTGGAGTTCTGGTTCGCGATCGTCAAGGTCGGCGCGCTCGTCGTCTTCATGTGCATCGGCATCTTCCTGCTGGTCACCCAGCACCCCGTAGACGGCCACACCCCAGGCCCGTCCCTCATCGGCGACAACGGCGGCGTCTTCCCGCAGGGCCTGCTGCCCATGCTGCTGATCATCCAGGGCGTCGTCTTCGCCTACGCCTCCGTCGAACTGGTCGGCGTCGCCGCCGGTGAGACCGAGAACCCCGAGAAGATCATGCCGAAGGCGATCAACTCGATCATGTGGCGCGTCGGCGTCTTCTACGTCGGCTCGGTCGTGCTGCTGTCGATGCTGCTGCCGTGGAACAAGTACACCGCAGGCGAGAGCCCCTTCGTGACGGTGCTGTCCAACATCGGCATCCCGGCGGCCGGCGGCGTGATGAACCTCGTCGTCCTCACCGCCGCCATGTCCTCCCTCAACTCCGGCCTGTACTCCACCGGCCGCATCCTGCGCTCCATGGCCATGTCCGGATCCGCGCCCAGGTTCACCTCCGTGATGAGCCGCAGCCAGGTCCCCTACGGCGGCATCCTGCTCACCAGCGGCATCTGTGTGCTGGGCGTCGGTCTCAACTTCGTCGTGCCCGCCGAGGCGTTCGAGATCGTGCTGAACTTCGCCGCGATCGGCATCCTCGCCACCTGGGGCATGATCATGATCTGTCACCTCCTCTTCTGGCAGAAGACCCAGAGGGGCGAGCTGACCCGCCCGGGCTACCGGCTCCCGGGCTCCCCCTGGACCGAGATCGTGACGCTGGCGTTCCTCGCCTCCGTCCTGGTCCTCATGTACGCCGACGGCGGCGCGGGCCGCACCACCGTGCTGTGCCTTCCGCTGATCGTCGGGGCCCTGGTCGCCGGATGGTTCGCCATCCGCGGCCGAACCGCACGCAAACCCACCACCGGAGCCGACGCGTGAGCAACGCGTCGCTCCCCGAGAAGCAGGCAGTGATGTTCAGCAGTTCTCTCGCGGACGCACCCCTTGTCCGTGAACCCCTCCACGCCCCCGTCGCCCACCTCGTACGCGGCGGAATCGTCGAAGGCATCCACTACGGCTCCGTCGTCGTCCTCGACGCCGACGGAGAGGTCCGGCTCCAGATCGGAGACATCGAGGCCGCCTTCTACCCCCGCTCGGCGATCAAGCCCCTGCAGGCCGTGGCCATGGTCCGCGCCGGGCTGCCGCTCGACGGCGAACTGCTGTCGCTGACGGCCGCCAGCCACTCCGGCGAGGAACGCCACCTCGCCGGGACCCGGCGCATCCTCGAACTCGCCGGGCTCACCGAGGACCACCTGCGCAACGTCCCCGACCTGCCGTTCGACCCGGTCGTCCGGGACGCCTGGGTGCGGGAGGGGCGGCTGCCCTCACGGCTCGCCCAGAACTGCTCCGGCAAGCACGCGGCCATGCTCTACACCTGCGCCCTCAACGGCTGGCCCCTGGAGAACTACCTCGACCCCGGCCACCCGCTCCAGCAGGCCATCGCCGAGATCGTCGAGGACCTCACCGGGCAGCGCATCGCCGGGGTCACCGTCGACGGCTGCGGAGCGCCCCTGTTCTCCCTCTCCCTGCACGGCCTGGCCCGGGCCGCCGCCCGGATCACCACCGCCGCGCCGGGCACACCCGAGGCCCGGGTCGCCGACGCGATGCGCGAGCACGCCGAGATGGCCTCCGGCTCCGGCCGGGACGTCGCCGCGCTGATGCGGGCCGTACCGGGGCTGTTGTCCAAGGACGGCTTCGAGGGCGTCCAGGTCGCCGCTCTGGCCGATGGGCGGGCCGTCGCGGTGAAGATCGCGGACGGCGCTAACCGGGCGCGTGTGCCGGTGACCGCCGCCGCGCTGGCCCGGGCGGGAGTCGACCCGGAGCCGCTCACCGAATTCGCGGGTGAGCCGCTGCTCGGTGGTGGGCGGGAGGTCGGGCGTGTGCGGCCCGTTCGCTCGCTGCAGCCGGTCGCCGGTGCTGCTCGCGCCTGACAGCCTGCCGCGTTCTCCCGTCCGGCGGCTGCAGCGCCCATGGGGCTGATCGCGCAATTCCCCGCGCCCCTGAAGGGCGCGCACCCACCCTCACTTCCCGAAAGAGGACTCTCCCTCTCATGACCGCCGCCACCCGCTCCGAGCATGATCTGCTCGGTGACCGTGATGTTCCCGCCGAGGCGTACTGGGGTGTGCACACCCTGCGGGCCACGGAGAACTTCCCCATCACGGGCATGACCATCTCCGCCTACCCGCATCTGATCGACGCCCTCGCCGCGGTCAAGGAGGCCGCTGCCCTGGCCAACGAGGAACTCGGGCTGCTGGAGCCGAAGAAGGCCGCCGCCATCGTGGAGGCCTGCCGGGAGATCCGCGACGGCAAGCTGCACGACCAGTTCGTCGTGGACGTCGTCCAGGGCGGCGCCGGCACCTCCACCAACATGAACGCCAACGAGGTCGTCGCCAACCGGGCTTTGGAGCTGCTGGGCCACGCCAAGGGCGAGTACGGGTTCCTGCACCCCAACGAGGACGTCAACCTCGGCCAGTCGACCAACGACGTCTACCCGACCGCCGTCAAGATCGCGACGGTGTTCGCGGTGCGCGGTCTGCTCGCAGCCATGTCCGTCCTGCAGGACGCGTTCGCCCGCAAGGCCGTCGAGTTCCGCGACGTGCTCAAGATGGGCCGCACCCAGTTGCAGGACGCGGTGCCCATGACGCTGGGGCAGGAGTTCTCCGCGTTCGCCGTCATGCTGGACGAGGACCGGGCCCGGCTCGCCGAGGCCGTCCAGCTGATCCACGAGATCAACCTCGGCGCGACCGCGATCGGTACCGGCCTCAACGCCCCCGCCGGATACGCCGAAGCGGCCCGCCGTCACCTCGCCGGGATCACCGGGCTGCCCCTGGTGACGGCGGCCAACCTGGTCGAGGCGACCCAGGACTGCGGGGCGTTCGTGCAGATGTCCGGGGTGCTCAAGCGCATCGCGGTGAAGCTCTCGAAGAGCTGCAACGACCTGCGGCTGCTGTCCTCCGGGCCCCGCGCGGGTCTGGGTGAGATCAACCTGCCGCCGGTGCAGGCGGGTTCGTCGATCATGCCGGGCAAGGTCAACCCGGTCATACCCGAGGTCGTCAACCAGGTCGCCTTCGAGGTCATCGGCAACGACGTCACCATCACGATGGCCGCCGAGGCCGGACAGCTCCAGCTCAACGCCTTCGAGCCGATCATCCTGCACTCCCTGTCGGAGTCGATCACGCATCTACGTGCGGCGTGCCTGACCCTGGCGGAGCGGTGCGTGTCCGGGATCACCGCCAACACCGAGGCACTGCGGGCGAGCGTGGAGAACTCCATCGGCCTGGTCACCGCCCTCAACCCGCACATCGGCTACACGGCCGCCACCGACATCGCCAAGGAGGCCCTCGCCACCGGCCGGGGCGTGGCCGAACTCGTCCTGGAGAAAGGCCTGCTACCCGCCGAGACACTCGCCGGCCTGCTGCGCCCCGAGGTCCTCGCCGGCACCGGCCCGACCCCGGCCTGACCTGCCGGAGCGCACCGGGACCGGCAGAGGGAGAATGGTGATCATGACGTCGTCGACCTTCCAGCCGGTCCTGGAGCGCATCGCCGAGGAGATCGAGCGGACCCCGGGCCGCGGCCGGCCCGCCGACTACATCCCGGCACTCGCCGCCCGCGACCCGCGCAGCTTCGGCATGGCCGTCGCCGAGCAGGACGGCACCGCGTACGGGGTGGGGGACTGGCGGCAGCCGTTCTCCGCACAGTCCCTCACCAAGGTCTTCACCCTCGCCCTCGACCTGGCCCGCGAGGGCGACGCCCTGTGGGAGCACGTCGGCCGCGAGCCCTCCGGCAACCCTTTCAACTCCCTCGTCCAGTTGGAGTACGAGAACGGCATCCCGCGCAACCCGTTCATCAACGCGGGCGCCCTCGTCGTCACCGACCGGCTGCACACCCGCACCGGCGACGCGTCGGGCGAACTGCTGGCGTTCCTGCGGGCGGAGAGCGGCAACCCCGACCTCACCTTCGACCAGGAGGTCGCCGCGTCCGAGACCGCCCACGGCGACCGCAACGCCGCGCTCGGCCACTTCATGGCGTCCTACGGCAACATCGACAACCCCGTGCCGACCCTCCTGGAGCAGTACTTCCGGCAGTGCTCGATCGCCGCGTCATGCGCCGACCTGGCCCTCGCCACGGGCTTCCTCGCCCGCCACGGCATCCGCGCGGATGGCACCCGCCTGCTCACCCGCAGCCAGGCCAAGCAGATCAACGCCATCATGCTGACCTGCGGCACGTACGACGCGGCCGGCGACTTCGCCTACCGCGTGGGCCTGCCCGGCAAGAGCGGAGTGGGCGGCGGCATCATCGCGGTCGTGCCCGGCCGCTGCACCCTGTGCGTGTGGAGCCCGGGCCTGGACGAGCGGGGCAACTCGGTGACGGGCGTGGCCGCGCTCGACCGTTTCACCACCCTGACCGGTCTGTCGGTGTTCTGACCGCCGGGGCCGTCCGCCCGGGACCTCTCGGACGGCCCACTCGGATCGGGCTTCCGAAACAGACCCCGGCCGGGGCGGCCCGGCCGCCCCGGGTGGCGGTCGGAACCCGGAGACGGCCGAGCGGCCGGCGGCGGCGTCGTGATCTCGTCAGGGCCGACGCAGGCGCTTCAGCAAGGAGTGGGCCTCGTCCCTGGCCGCGGCCAGCGCCGCTTCGTCGAGTCCGCACAGCCTGACACACGACGAGGCGATGGCATCGGTGTCGGCCGCGTCCGGCTCGCGGGAACGCCGGATCTGGATGACGACCTCCACCAGCTGGATCAGCAGTTCGCCGATCCGCTCGGGCGGCAGGCCGCGTACGACGTCCTGAGTCGCCGCCAGAGTGCCGATCCTCCCGTAGCCCTCCTGCAGTCGTTCCCGGTCGGCGCGGAAGGCGTCGAACCGTCCGGCCGCCAGCACTTCCGGCAGAAGGTAGAGCGTGCCGATGTTGTAGGGGGTGCGGGACAGCGTGCGTACGTCCGTCGCGGCCACCGCGTACAGTGCCGCGGCCGCGCTCGCCCGCTCGGGCACCCAGCCGTGGATCCGCTCCACCATCTCAAGGCTCGGCCGGACCGAGGTGGCCAAGAGCTCGGCGAGGATCTCGTCCTTGGTGGCGAAGTGGTAGTACAGCGAGGCCTGTCTGATGCCGACCCGCTCGGCGATCATGCGCGTGCTGGTGGCGGCGATCCCGTGTTCGACGAAGAGCGCACCGGCGGCGTCGAGGATCTGGTCGCGGGCGGAGGTGTGGGGATCGGACGGCGGCGTGTGCCGGGGTCTGCCTTGGCGGGGCCGCGTCGTCTTCATGATCCCATCCTGCCACCTCGGTGGCGGGCGACCCGGCCCAGGCAGATCCCGGTGCGCCCGCCGGTTCCGACTCGGGTCAGGAAGCCGCCAGATAGGCGCGCCAGCCGCCGAAGCGGGTGATGTCGGGGGCGTCCTCGACGGCGTACGGCTCCACCAGGAAGCCGCTGATCTCGCGTCCGTCGGCCAGTTCGACGGTGCCGATGGTCATCGGCGCGGGAACGGCGGCGGTCAGCGCGCCGAACCCCGTGGCCGGCAGTCGCCAGATCTCGCCCTCGATGCCCGCGTGGCCTACGGCCCCCGGGCCGGCCTGTGCGTCCCGGAGGTCCTGGGCAACCCTGACCAGGCCCGGCTTGGGAGGCTCGGTCTCCAGGGCGTACAGCCGGTAGGTGGCGGCCGTGCGCGCCGGGCCGGTCAAGGTGCCGCCCGCCTGCACCAGTTGGGCGTTGAGCGGCTGTCCCGTGAGGTGAGCTCCGACCACGAACAGGTCGATGCCGGGATCGGCGAGCCGCGCGGCCAGGGCGGCCAGTGCGCGGTCGGAGAAGGCCGGGCCGGTGAACATCACGCCGAACGGCAGGCCGTCCACGAACCCGGCGGGGACGGCGAGTGAGGCGTAATCCAGGAGGTTGGCGAAGTTGGTGAACCGGCCCATGCGTGCGTTGGCGCCGACCGGGTCGGCCGCGACCTCGTCGAGGGTGGGGTGCCAGGTGGTGGTCGGGGTGAGGAGCGCCGCACAGCCGTCGAGGGCCGTACGCGCGGCGGCGCCGAGTGCGGCGAGCCGCGCGGTGTCGGCGGCCCAGTCGGCGGCGGTCTTCTCCCGGCCGGCCAGCACGATGGCCGCGACGGTGGGATCGAGGTCGGTACCGATGAGGTCGCGGTGCTTCTCCAGGTGTTCCCCCACGGCGGCGTAGCGCTCGGCCACGAACGCACCGCCGTACAGCAGTCGAGCGGCCGTCAGCAGCGGGGTGACGTCGACCTCGACGATCTCCACTCCGGTGCTCGCCAGGCGGGCGACGGCGGCGTAGAAGGCCTCGCGCCAGCCGTCGGCCATGCCCCGCAGGTGCGCATCGGCCGGGACGGCGACCTTGGGGCGCGCTGGCGGTGGCGGAAGCTGGGTGCCGGTTCGGGAGAGCGGGTCGGCCGGGTCGGGGCCCTCGACGATCTCCGCGGCTGTGCGGGCGAGCCGCAGGTCGCGGGCGAAGACGGTGACGCAGTCCAGGGTGTAGCAGGCGGGGACCACCCCGGTCACGGGCACCAGGCCCTTGGTGGGCTTGACCCCGACGATGCCGTTGAGGGCGGCGGGCACCCTTCCGGAGCCGGCGGTGTCGGTGCCCAGCGCGATGTCGGCGATGCCCAGCGCGACCGCGACGGCGGAGCCGGAGGACGAACCGCCGGAGATGCGGGCCGGGTCCCAGGCGTTGCGGACCGCGCCGTGGGGACTGCGGGTGCCGACCAGGCCGGTGGCGAACTGGTCCAGGTTCGTCTTCCCGAGCACCAGCGCGCCGGCCGCGCGCAAACGCGCCACCGCCGGCGCGTCGGCGTCCGGCCGGTAGGCGTAGGACGGCGCGCCGGCGGTCGTGGGCAGACCGGCCACGTCGATGTTGTCCTTGACCGCGACGACCAGGCCGGCCAGGGGCAGCGTCGGATCGATTCCGGCGGCCTCGGCGAGTACGTCGTGACGGGGCCTGAGACGGATCCAGATCTCGGGCCGGTCGGCGGACTCGACGCGGTCGTATGCCGCCTCGACGCGGGCGGCCGGTGTCATGGCGCTCATGGCCGCACCGCCGCGAGAATCTGCCCCGGGGCGACCTGTTCACCGGGCTTGACGTAAACCTCCAGGAGGGTTCCGGTGGCGGGAGCGCTCACCTGGGACTCCATTTTCATCGCCTCCAGCGAGAGGATCAGGTCGCCCTGGGCGACGGTGGTGCCCGGCTGCGCGACGGTGTGCCAGACGGTGGCGGTGAACGGCGCGGTGACCGGCACGGCGCCCTCAGGGACGGTGACGGCGGCGGCGGCCGGGGGTTCGGGATCGTCGTTCCGGTCGAACTCGCCGGCGTCCCGCCAGCGTTCCTTCTCGGCCTCGAAAGCGGCGCTCTGCCGCTGCCGGAACGCGGCGATCGAGTCGGCGTTCGCGGTCAGGAAGGAGTCGTACTCGGCGATCGAGAAGGTGCCCTCCTGCGTGTCGAAGGCGCCCCGGCCCGCGTCGGTCTCGGCGCGCAGTTCCAGGAGTTCCTCGGCGGTGACCGGATACCACTCGATGCGGTCGAAGAAGCGCAGGGCCCACGGGGAGTCCTGGAACAGGCCGCCTCTGCGGAAACGGTTCCAGATCTGCACGGTGCGCCCGACGAACTGGTAGCCGCCGGGGCCTTCCATGCCGTAGACGCACAGGTAGGCCCCTCCGATGCCGACGGAGTTCTCCGCGGTCCAGGTGCGGGCCGGGTTGTACTTGGTGGTCACCAGGCGGTGGCGCGGGTCGAGCGGCGTGGCGACGGGAGCGCCGAGGTAGACGTCCCCGAGGCCGAGCACCAGGTAGGAGGCGTCGAAGACGGTGCGATAGACGTCGTCGGCGGTCTCCAGCCCGTTGACCCGGCGGATGAACTCGATGTTCCACGGGCACCAGGGGGCGTCGTCGCGCACCCCGGCCATGTACCGCTCGATCGCGAGCCGGGTCGCCGGGTCGTCCCAGCTGAGCGGCAGCCGCACGGTGCGGGAGGGCACCACCAACTCGTTGGTGGGCGGAACCTCGTCCTCCAGCTCGCGCAGCAGCTCGGTGAGGTCCCGGGCCTTCAAGCGGTGGGCGTCGGTGTGGATCTGGAGTGACCGGATGCCCGGGGTGACGTCGACTATGCCGTCGGGGGCGTGCGCGGCCAGGGTCTCCTGGAGGGCGTGCACCCGCATCCGCAGACCGAGGTCGAGCGTCATGGGACCGTACTCGACGAGGACGTTGTCGTCGCCGTCGCGGCGATAGGTGACCCCGGGGCGGGTGTCGGTGGCCTCCGAACGGCCGAGTATGCCGTCATCGCCGTCCCCGCCCGTGCTGATCAGCGTGGGTGAGGCGCGCCGGGCGTCGAGAGCGGCCGCCTCGGCCTCCTTGACGGGTACGAACCGGACGGTGTCGCCGGGGCGGAGCTGGCCGAGCTTCCACAGTTCACCGCTGGCGACGACCGCGGGGCAGACGAATCCGCCGAGGGACGGCCCGTCGGGGCCCAGGATGATCGGCGTGTCGCCGGTGAAGTCGAGAGCTCCCACGGCGTACGGCGTGTCGTGGATGTTGGAAGGGTGCAGTCCGGCCTCGCCGCCGTCCTGGCGGGCCCACCGCGGTTTCGGGCCGATCAGGCGGATGCCGGTGCGGGCCGAGTTGTGGTGCACCTTGTAGTCGGTGGCGTAGAGGGTGTCGATGTCCTCGCGGGTGAAGAACTCCGGTGCCGCGTGCGGCCCCTCGGTGACGCCGATCTGCCAGGACGCGGTGATCGCGGGGCGGCGCCCGGGCGGGGTCGGGCCGCCGGTGGCGGCGCAGGCGGCCGCGGGTCGCAGCACGTCTCCGGCGAGCAGCGCCCGGCCGCCGTGCCCGCCGAAGCCGCCGAGGGTGAACGTCGAGGCGCTGCCCAGGTATTCGGGTACGTCGATGCCGCCCCGGACGGCCAGATAGGCGCGCAGGCCGGGCCCCGGCGCGGTGCCGAGGACGAGCGTGGCGCCGGCCGGGACCGGTACCGGCTCCCACAGCGCCACCTGGGTGCCGGCGACGGTGACCGGGACGGGGGCTCCGGTGACGGCGACCACGGCGGCGGCGGAGAACCGCAGGGTCAGTCCGCCCGCGGTGACTTCGAGCGCGGGAGCGCCGGCCGGGTTGCCGACGGCCAGGTTGGCCTCGGTGAAGGAGACGGGGTCGAAGGGGCCGCTCGGCGGCACGCCCACGTGCCAGTGACCGAGCCGGCCGGGAAGGTCCTGGACGGTGGTCATCGGTCCGGCAACCAGGACGTCGATGCGCGGCTCGGGGTCGGCGGTGGTGGCGAGGGTGCTGGTGCTGTGCACGGCCTCGCGCACCTCGCCGCGCACGGTCAGCGAGCGCAGCAGGCCGAGGTTGGTGACGATGCCGTCGACCCGGCTCGCGCCGAGGGCCACGCCGAGTGCGTCGAACGCGGTGTCGCGGGTGGCGCCATGCGCGATGACCTTGGCGAGCATGGGGTCGTAGTACGGCGAGATCTCCAGGCCGGTCTCGGCGAAGCCGTCGACCCGGACGCCGGGCATGGCGTCGGCGCCCTGCCCGGGGAAGAGCGCCCGGGTGATCAGGCCCGAGGAGGGCAGGGAGTCCTTGCCGGGGTCCTCGGCGTAGACCCGGGCCTGGACGGCGTGTCCGGTGGGCGTCCAGTCCCGCTCGAACACCGCGTCGTCGGCCCGGCCATCGCGGGCCAGGGCGAGCATGAGCTCGACGAGGTCGACGCCGTACACCTCCTCGGTCACCGGGTGCTCGACCTGGAGCCGGGTGTTGACCTCCAGGAAGGCGGCCTCCTCACGCACGGGGTCGTAGACGAACTCCACGGTCCCCGCGCCGCGGTAGGCCACCGATGCGAGCAGCCGGCGCGAGCAGTCGTGCAGGAGCACGCGGACACGGTCGGGCAGGGCCGGGGCCGGGGCCTCCTCGATCACCTTCTGGTTGCGGCGCTGGAGCGAGCAGTCGCGGTCACCGATGACGGCGATCCGGCCGGTGCCGTCGCCGAAGACCTGTACCTCGACGTGGCGGGCCGGGCGCACCAGACGCTCCAGGAACACTCCGGCCGATCCGAAGTTGGACTCCGCGAGGGCGGCCACGCGGGCGAAGGCATCGCGCACCTCGTCGGCGGTGGCACAGGCCTGCATGCCGATGCCGCCGCCCCCGCCGGTGGCTTTGACCATCACCGGCAGCCCGATCGACTCGGCGGCGGTGACGGCCTCCTCGGTGCTCGCGAGCAGTTCCGTCCCGGCCAGCAGCGGCACGCCGGCCGCCTTGGCCAGGGCGCGGGCGGTGTGTTTCTCGCCGAACGCGGTGATCTGGTCGGCGGTCGGGCCCGCGAAACGCAGGCCCGCTTGCTCGACGGCGCGGGCGAAGGAGGCGTTCTCGGAGAGGAAGCCGTAGCCGGGGTGGATGATTCCGGCGCCGTGGCCGAGTGCCGCCTCGACGATCGCGTCGCCGCGCAGATACGAGTCGCGGGCCGGCGCCGGACCGAGGCGGACGGCGTGGTCGGCCTCCCGCACGTGCGGGGCGGCCCGGTCGGCGTCGGAGAAGACGGCGACGGTGGCCAGGCCCATCAGCCTGGCCGTACGGATGACACGGCGGGCGATCTCACCGCGGTTGGCGACGAGAACGGTGGTGGGGCCGGTCACGCGGCGCCCTCCCGGGTGCCGGAGCCCTGCGCGGACCGCGGGCCTGCGCTGCCGGGGCTCCGCGGATCCACGACGATCATCCGCAGCGGGGTCGGATTGAAGTCGTTGCAAGGGTTGTTCATCTGGGGGCAGTTGGACACCATCACCAAGACGTCCATGTCGGCGCGCACCGCCACCCGGCGCCCCGGCGCCGACATGCCGTCCACGATGCCCAGCGCGCCGTCCGGCTCGACGGGCACGTTCATGAACCAGTTCAGGTTGGAGACGAGGTCCCGCACCCCGAGCCCACGCCGGGAGGCCTCGGCGAGGAAGTTCTCCCGGCAGCCGTGATGGAACATCACATGGTGGCCGTAGCGCAGGGTGTTGGACTCCTTGCCGCACGCCCCGCCGATGGTGTCCTGCCGGTCGATCTCGTTGGCGACGACGGTCATCAGCGGACGGCCCTCGTTGCTGCGCAGGACGGTGCCGGTGCGCACATACGCGTTGCCCTGCCAGGTCAGGGTGTCGGGAACGCTGTAGCGCTCTTCGAGGTCGTCGGCGTTGTAGAGCAGGCAGTCGGCGGACTGGTTGCCGCCGACGTCGACGATCGTCAGGACGTGCCCCGCGCTCACCACCGCCGACCAGGGCGCGTTGGGTGCCACCTCCTCGTCCAGGACCACGGCTCCCTCGACCAGGCTCGCTGCCCGGTCCAGGCGGGAGCCCGCGGCGTACACGGCGCCGACCGGGACGGTGGAGGCGACGGTGCCGCCCGACGCGGTGGGGTACGTGTCCATGCGTTCGGTGAGGTTCTCGGTGTGTGTGGTCGCCATGTCACAGCCCCCGGGCTTCGCAGTAGTCGACGGTGTTGAGGTACGCCCGGTGCAGTTCGGGTGTGGCGGTGAACCGCGGGTCGTCCGGGCCGGTGGCGGTGCCGCGCCAGGCGTGCACGCGCAGGGGGCCGACGGCGTAGTCGGGGCGCGGATCCAGCGGATGGGCGACATTGGCGACCAGCACCAAGAGGGGCATTTCCACGACGAGTTCGACGTGGGTGCCCGGCCCCGCACCCCCCTGCCAGGTGAGGGCACCGTCCGGCTCGACGCGTACGCCCTGGAAGAAGGAGACGCCGGGCGGCAGATCGCGACGGCTCAAGCCGTGCTTGGCAGCCGCTTTGACGAAGAGCCCGCGGCCCGACGGGGACGGCCCCTCGGGACGGGCGTCACCGTACTTGCGTTCGTTCCAGCCATCGGTGGTGGTGCCGCAGAAGGCGTCGTGCCGGCCGGATGAGTCGCCGGCGATCACCGCCATGACCCGGCCGTCCCCCGACAGCAGCGGATGGTTCTCGCCCAGGTAGGCCTGCCAGGGGATCTTCTGGGTGTCGGCGACGTTGAGCCGTTCGACCCGTTCCAGGGCGTTGAAGAGCAGCAGGTGGGCGCAGGCGTCACCGGTGGGGTCGTCGAAGCGCAGCCGGCTGCCGCGGGCGAGGACCTTGTGGGTGTAGCCGCCCGGCGCCACGGTCTCCGCCCATACCAGGGCGGCCGGGTCGACGTCCGGTGGGCGGTGCGGGCTGCTCGACGCCGGAAGGTACGGCATCCATTCGCCTGTCTCCCCGCCCCGGGCACGGGCGTCGTCCCGGGCGCTGCGGACGCTGTCGGTCAGGTGCTGCTCGCGGATGTTCGTGGAGGGCTGGGTGGTGGTCCGCTGCCGGTGGGCGTTTCCGGTGGGGTGCTGGCCGCGCGGCTCGATGGCTGTCGGCTCTTCGGTCGCGGTCATGGGTGTGCCGTCGTCCCTTCGTCAGTGCGTCCCTCGACACGTCGGGGGTCTGTGCGGTGGCCGGTCGGGCCGTCGAGCCGTCAGACGGGCTCGGCGACGGCCTCGGCGGGCGGCTCGACGTGCGTGTGGGGTACGTGCCGCAGCTCGATCCGCATGTGCAGCCGTCGGGCGAGGAAGTAGCCGGCGCCGAGGGCGAGGCACGTCCCGATGAAGAGCAGCGCGCTCCACCGCAACCACCAGGTGCCGCCGGTGAGGTCGTAGATCGCCGCGCGGGGCCACAGCAGGTTGACCGTCATCCCGGCCTGGAACAGCACTGCGAGCGCGTTGACGACGGTGCCCCAGCGGCCCAGTGAGAACAGTGGCCTGCCCCTCTCGTCGACGCCGCCCGGGAGCCGGTCGGCGCCCCGGTGCCGGATCCGGACGATCAGCAGCGGCACTGTCACGCCCAGGTAGGCCAGGTAGAGCATGGCGATGCAGAGGCTGGACAGCGCGGTGAAGATCGCCGACTGACGCACGTTCACCAGGAGCGCGATCGCGGCGCCGACGCCCACCACGATCGAGGTGATGATCGGTGTTCCGGTGCGGGCCGAGACCTTTGCCAGGTGCCGGTGGAAGGGCAGGGCTCCCTCCCGTGCCATGGAGTAGACCATGCGTGCGCCGGAGGTCTGCACGGCGAGCGTGCAGGCGAACACCGCGACCGCTACGCAGCACAGCAACAGCCGTCCCAGCACGTCTCCGAGCCGGTCCGTGAGCACCCAGGAAAGGCCGCCGGCGGCGAGGTTGCCGTCGGTGAGGCTCCGTGCCGCGAGCAACCCCGCGAGGATCAGCAGCGCACCGCCGACCCCCGAGATGACCAGGGCCCGCAGGATGGTCCGGGGAGTGGTCCGGCGTGGGCTGTGCGTCTCCTCCGCCAACTCGCCCGCCGAGTCGAATCCGACCATGACGTACGCCGCCATGAGCGAGGACGCCAGGAAGGCGCCGATGTAGCCGCCTTCGCCCGCCCAGCCCGTGTGGTGCGCCACCACCTGCGGCCCCCGCTCGGGCAGGGAGAAGAGCAGCAGCACCAGCGCGATCACACCGACGATCTCGACGATGACGCCGACGCTGGTGGCAGCGGCCATCTGGCGGATGCCGAGGATGTTCACCACCGTGGTGATCACCAGCAGGAAGCAACCCAGCAGGACGGCGTTCTGGGCGCCCGTCGAGGAGGCGACCGAGGGATCGGCACCAGGTCCGCCGACGAGCTGGAAGCCGGTCCAGATGCCCGGCAGCACCGCCTGCGCGGCGATCGCGGCCGCGGCCACGGTGAGGATCTGCCCGATGATCATGATCCAGCCGGTGAACCAGCCGACCGTGGTGCCGGCCAGCCGGCTCGACCACTGGTAGATCGCGCCGGAGATGGGCCAGCGCGCCGCCAGTTCGGCGAAGCAGAGCGCGACCAGCAGTTGGCCCGCGAAGACCAGGGGCCAGGTCCAGAAAAACGCCGCCCCGCCGAGGCCGAACCCGAGGCCGAAGAGCTGGAAGACGGTGGTGAGGATCGAGACGAAGGAGAAGCCGGCGGCGAAGGACGCGAAGGTGCCCATGTCGCGGCGTAGTTCCTGGTGGTAGTCGGCGGGAGCGGGACCGGTTCTGACGCCGTCGGCGGGGGGTGGGGCAGGGGTGTCCGAGCGGTTCATCAGCGCACCTCCATCGGGAGATACCTATCGGCTGACAGGTATTGCGATGGTGGGACCGAGGGGTCTCACGGCCGAGTCACCGGCGTTAACGTCACGTAACCCGCGCCTCACACGGAGGAGTTGCCCACGCGGCTCGGTCGACCTGATGAGCCGTGCTGAGGACGCTTGAGCATTATCCAGGTGTGGGCTTGCCCGAGAAGATGCCGAAGTCACCGTCGTGACCACGACGAACGATCTCGTCGACTTCGCCGGGACCGGCCGTCTCGGTCCGCTTCGCTGCGGTATGGCGTCCGTGCCGGCGCGACTCGGAAGCCACGACGCGGCGCGCGGCCGCGAGCCGGCAGGACGGCCCCGAAGGGCGGGGGAGTACGAGCTGCACCCACCGACAGCGGGGAGCGGCCCCCGGTGCTGCCGCACGGCGTAGTCCCCCGGCGGGAACATCACCGGCCGGTCACCGCCGGGCCGCCCTGAGGAGAGCGGCGCGTCCCCTTGCGGCCATCCGCCGTTGCCACGCTGCCCGAGTGTTGGCCATGGCATTCCCCGCCGATCTCCGCCGCTGCCAGACGCTCGGTCTGGCCGGTACCGTCTGCCTCGCCCTGGGCGGTGAGACGGCCGGTGCCCTGCCCGTGGAGGACTTTCTCCACCCGGCGTCCGCTCGAGCCGCACTCGGCCTGGTCGGCGCGTACTTCGGCGTCGTCCTGCTGATCGCGGCCTGGGCGCTGCTGGGCCGGGTGGTGCGTGGGCCGAGACCACCCGCGCCGCGCGCACTGCTGCTCGTGCTCGCGACCTGGGCGGCCCCGCTGCTGCTCGCCCCGCCGCTGTTCAGCCGTGACGTCTACAGCTACCTCGCCCAGGGGGCGATGGTCGAGGCACACCTGGACGTCTACGCGCACGGGCCGTCCCGGCTCGGCGGTCCGCTCGCCGGCGAGGTCGCCCCGCTCTGGCGGCACACCGGCGCCCCGTACGGCCCGGTGTTCATGGCCGTCGCGGCGGCCCTGTCGGGTCTGACCCGCGGCGAACTGCCCGCCGGACTGCTCGGGATGCGGCTCGTCGCCCTCACCGGCGTGGCCCTGATGGCGGCCGCGCTGCCCCGCCTCGCCCGCCACCACGACGCCGACCCGTCCGCCGCGCTGTGGCTGGGCGCCCTCAACCCGCTCGTCCTGCTGCACCTGGTCGCGGGCGCCCACAACGACGCCGTCATGCTCGGTCTGCTCGGTGTCGGCCTGGTGGCCGCACGCGGCCGCCGACCGGTCCTCGGTGCCGTCCTCGTCACCCTCGCGGCCCTGGTCAAGGCACCCGCCGTGCTCGGTCTCGCCGCCGTCGTGCTCCTCCAGGTCCGCGCGGGCCGCGGTCCGTCGCGGGCCGTCGTGACGACGGCCGCCGCGGCCGCGGGGACCACCGTCGCCGCGACGGCCGTGGCCGGCACCGGATACGGCTGGGTCCGCGCCCTGAACACCCCCGCCTCCTCGCAGAACTGGGCCCTGACCACCCTCCTCGGCCGCGCCACCCGGACCCTGCTCACGCACCTCGGCAGCGATCTCGCGCCCCTCGCCGTCCCCGCCTGGCACGCGCTGGGCGTCGTGACCGCCATGGTCGCGATCGTGCTCCTCTGGTGGCGGCTGCGCCTGCGGCCGGTGTACGCGCTCGGCCTGTCCCTGGCGGCGGTGGCCGCGCTGGGCCCGGCGATCCGCCCCTGGTACGCCCTGTGGGGCCTGTTCGTCATCGCCGCCGCCGCGCCCAGCACCTCCGTACGCCACCGCACGGCGGCGGTGACCGGCGTGCTCGCGCTGTCCGTACTGCCCAGCGGCGGCCCGGCGGACTCGGGGCAACTCGTCCTGGCCGTCTGCGGCGGGGCGCTCGCCCTCGTCGTGCTGTGGCAGGCCCGCCAGGCCGAACTCGCCCCGGCACAGGGACGGGCGGCATGACCCCGCCCTTGCCTCGCACCGACCGGGGCAGGCTGGTGCTGGTGCTGGTCGTCGCCGCACTGGTGACGGTTTTCACCGCGACCGTGCCGCTGCTGCGCGACTGGTTCGACCTGCGTGTCTACCACGGCAGCATCGACAGTTGGGTCCACCACCACGGCCGGGTGTACGACTACCGGGTGCCCGGGACGCCGTACGGCTTCACCTACCCGCCGTTCGCGGCGGTCGCCATGCTGCCGATGGCCCTGCTCGACCTGCGCACCAGCGTCGTCGCCGCCCTGCTGCTCAACCTGGCCGCCCTCGCCTTGGTGCTGCGCCTGCTCGCCGGGCCGGACCGGTGGCGCCCCGGCTGGTTCGGCTGGGCCCTGATCGCCTGCCTGCTCGCCCTCTTCGAGCCACTGCGCGACACCTTCAGCTTCGGTCAGGTCAACCTGCTGCTGCTGGCACTCGTCCTCGCCGACGCGACGCTGCTCGCCACCGGACGCGGACGCCTGGCGGGTGTCGGCATCGGATTCGCGGCGGCGGTCAAACTGACGCCCGCGCTGTTCATCGGTCTGCTGCTGGTGGCCAGGCGGTGGCACGCGGCGGCCGTCGCGGCGGCCACCGCCCTCGGGGCCACGGCGCTCGCGGCCCTGGTGGACCCGGACGCCTCGCGCTTCTACTGGACCCGGGCACTGTGGGACACCGGCCGGGTGGGGCGCCTCGACTACGTCTCGAACCAGTCGGTGCAGGGCATCCTTGCCCGGCTCGGTGAGACGGACCGCACCGTGTGGGCGGTGGCGGTCCTGCCGGTCCTCGGCGTGTGGGTGCTGCGGACGCGCCGGGCGGTCGCCGTGGGGGACTGGACGGCGGCGTTCGCCCTGACGGGCCTCGCCGCCTGTCTCGTCAGTCCGGTCACGTGGGTGCACCATCTCGTGTGGCTGCTCCCCTCCTTCGCCGTGCTGGTCCGGGCGGGGCGCCCGCGGATCGCGGGCGCCCTGTACGCGGTGCTGTGCACCAGCGTGGTGTGGCTGTGGTTCGACGACGCCTCCGGCGTCGACGGCTTCCTGGGCGGCAACACCTACGCCTGGATCACCCTGGGGCTGCTGCTGTGGCTGCCGGTCGGTCAGCTCCGGCCCGGCCTGCGGACCGGGAGCCGCAGCACCAGCACCACGACCGCCGCGCCCGTACCGGCGGCACCCGCGATCAGCCCCGCCTCCGTCCAGGCGGAGCCGTGCTCCTGCGGTACGGCCGCCGCGACCGCGGGCGCCGTCGTCGTCGGCTGCGTGGACGTGGGCGGCGCGCCGAGCGAGCCCACCGCCTCGACCCTCCCGGCCGATCTGAAGCCCCAGTCGAGCAGCGAGCGGGCCTCCTCGTACACGGCGGACCCACCGCCGTCCTGAGGGTTCATCACCGTCACGACCAGGGTGCGTCCGTCCCGGCGCGCCGCCGCGACGAGGGTGCTGCCGGCCTTGCTGGTGTAGCCGTTCTTGATGCCGATCAGCCCGCGATACGGCTTCACGCCCCGGGCACCGCTCAGCAGCCGGTTGGTGTTGAGGATCGGGTACGACGACGTGCCGTCGCCGGGGAACGTGGCCTCGACGGTGGCGCAGTACCGGGCGAAGTCGGGGTTGCGCAGCCCCACCCGGCCGAACACGGCCAGGTCGTACGCCGACGACACCTGGCCGGGCGCGTCGTAGCCGTCGGGCGACACCACGTGGGTGTCGAGAGCGCCGAGGGAGCGGGCCTTGGCCTGCATCCGCTCGGCCGTGAGCCGCCAGCCGCCGTTGAGCTCGGCCAGGACGTGCACGGCGTCGTTGCCCGAGTTGAGGAAGACACCGCGCCACAGGTCGGCGATCCGGTACGAGCGGCCTTCGGTGACCCCGACCAGGCTGCTGCCGGCGCCGATGCCCCGCAGCTCCCGCTCGCTGACCGTGTGCCGGACGCCCGCCGGCAGCGCGGGCAGCACGGTGAGGGCGAACAGGGTCTTCAGGGTGCTGGCCGGGGGCAGCTTGCGGTGCGCGTTGTGGGCGGCGAGCACCTCGCCGGTACGGGCGTCGGCCACCAGCCAGGACAGCGCGGAGACCGCCGGGACACGAGACGCCCCGGCGCGCGGCCGGACCTGGGTGCCGGGACGGTACAGCAGCGAGGGGTGCGGGGCCGCGGCCCTCGGCCCGCCCGGTGGCGTGGTCTCCGGGCCGCCGGGGACGGCCGCCACCGCGGGCGTCAGCGCCAGGAGCCCCGCCACACAGAGCGCACCGGCCGACGCGGCCACCCGGGAAGAGAATCCGATGATCATACGATCAACGTAGGAACGGACCTGCTCCGCTCGGCGACGGCGGGGCCGCATTCCGCGCGCTAGCACCCGGATGGATGATCTCCCCGGGTCAGCCCGAGGGCAGGGTCGGCTGGATGAGCCGCAGGAACGTCGCGTTGTCCGGTGTCCGGCGCATGCGCTCCAGGAGGGTGTCCAGGCCGCCCAGCCCGTCCCGGTCCCGCAGGACGCGCCGCAGACCGTGGACGGCCGCCGACTCCGGCCGACTGAGCAGGAGTTCCTCGCGGCGGGTGCCCGAGAGCGTGATGTCGACGGCCGGGAACACCCGGCGGGAGGCCGGATCCCGGCTCAGGCGGAATTCCATGTTGCCGGTGCTCTTCAACTCCTCGAAGTAGAAGTCGTCGGCCCGGGAACCGGTCTCCACCAGGGCGGTCGCGAGGATCGTGAGGGACCCGCCCTCCTCGGCCGAGCGGGCGGCGCCGAAGAACCGCTTGGGCCCGGTCAGCGCGGACGCGTCAACGCCCCCGGTGAGGATGCGGCCACCGGAAGCGGCCGCGTTGTTGTGCGCCCGGCACAGCCGGGTCAGCGAGTCGAGCAGGAGGACGACGTCCTCGCCGGCCTCCACGAGCCGCTTGGCGCGCTCGATCACCAGGTCGGCGAGCGCGATGTGCTGCCGGGCGCTGCGGTCGAAGGTCGAGGCATACACCTCGCCCTGTACGCAGCGCCGCATGTCGGTGACCTCCTCGGGCCGCTCGTCGAGCAGGAGCATCATCAGCCGGCACTCGGGATGGTTGCCGGTGACGGCGGCGGCGAGCTGCTGGAGGAGGACGGTCTTGCCCGTCTTGGGCGGGGCCACGATGAGCCCGCGCTGGCCCTTGCCGACCGGTGCGATCAGGTCGACGACGCGGCCGGCGAGGCCGGCGCCCGGGTGTTCGAGCCGCAGCCGCTCGTGCGGGTGCAACGGCGTCAGGTCCCGGAAGTGGCGCCGGCCGCTCAGGTCCCCGGGCGCACGGCCGGCGACGCGTGCGACATCGGTGAGGGCGCTGCGGTCTCCGGTCACGCCCTCGACGAGGTCACCCTTGCGCAGGCCGTGACGGCGGATCAGCGCGGGGGAGACCGCGGCGTCGGCGGGCGAGGGCAGGCAGTGCCCGGCGCGCAGGTGCCCCTTCCCGTTCGTGTCGATGTCGAGGACACCGGACACGGTCCGGGCCGGGGACTGCTGCCGGACGGGCGGGTTGTCGAGTGTGGTGGTCATGGTGGTGTGTGTCCTTTCACGGACGGCAGGCGTGGCACGTGCCGAGGGAAGGGGGAGAGAGCCGCGAAGGGAGGGCCGATGGCACGCCTCCGGGCGGCGGGGGAACAGCGCCTCGGATACGACGAACACGTCGCGGCGCTGGAAGGAAGGTGAGAGTGAAGAAACGGCACCGGCGCCCGCAAAGTGGGGCGTGCACGAGTGCTGCTCGCACTGTACCACCGGCAGCGGTGGAGGGTAAGCAGTTACCTCAACGCGTGGCCAGTAGCCCGTACAGCAACGGGATCCGCGGCTCGGGCAGCCGCCACCAGCCGGACTCCGTGCGGACCATCTGCGGCCAGCGCGGCCAGGGAAGCTCGTCGCCCTCCCGCAGCCGCCGCACGGCGAGTCCCGCCTGCGTCAACGCGTTCACGACCTCGCCCATTCCGTGCATCCACTCGTAACTGTCCGTGGCGCCTTCGACGGCCGGGCCGTCCGTGTAGGTGTGGGTCCCGTCGCGGTGCACCGGGCCGCCGCCGCCCAGGTAGTCGTGACGCAGCAGCAGCTCGGGCCCCTCTCCCGGAGCGGGCTTCGGCCCGAGGGAGTTGAGCAGGGGGTGGAACTCGACGACGTACAACAGGCCGCCGGGACGCAGGAGCCGGGCGATGACGCCCGCCCACCGGTCCAGGTCGGGGAGGTAGCACAGCGCGCCCTTGCCGGTGTAGACGACGTCGAACCGCCGCCCGTCTAAGGCCGCGACGGCGTCGTACACGTTCGCACGGACGTACGTCACGTCCGTGCCGGCCTTCGCCGCGATGTCCTGCGCGGCCGCCACCGACGCCTCGGAGAAGTCGAGGCCGACGGCCCGGGCGCCGCGCCGCGCGAAGGCGATCGTCTCCGTGCCGAGGTGGCATTGGAGATGCAGCACGTCACGCCCGGCGAGCTCGCCGAGGTCCTCCCACTCGAACGGGGCGAACCAGCGCTCGGGGTCGAGGTCCTGGTCGAGACCGTAGAAGCGGCTGGCGAGATGGACGGGGGTGCGGGCGTCCCAGTTCGCCTGGTTGGCCCTCATCAGCCGGTCGTGCTCGACGGACGTCATGAGGACATGAAACCGCGAACCGGCCGCGGGCGCCGGGAGAACGCCGGAACGGAACGCGGGACGTGCCGCTCAGACCGAGCGGCTCCGTGCCTCCTCGGCGATGCGCTCGAACTGCTCGCCCATGGCCGCCGCGAGCGCCTGGGCCGCCGACAACGGCCGCACCATGACCGTGAATTCGTCGATGAGGCCGTCCTCGTCGACATGGATGAAGTCGCAGCCGCTGATCTCCCGGTCACCCACGCGCGCGGCGAAGACCAGGGCGTGGTCGCGGCCGTTCACGTCGTTGATCTCGCGCACGTAGCGGAAATCCTGGAAGACCCCGGAGACGGCACGCAGGATCGCCGCCGTGATCGCCTTGCCGGCGTACCCGCCTTGGTCAATTTGTTGAGTAGGTGCGGAGTAGAATAATCACCCGTTGATACGGTGTCCACATGTCTCTCAAGTACGCCGTTCTGGCGGCCCTCCTGGAGGGCGAGGCGTCGGAGTACGAGCTGTCCAAGGTGTTCGACGTGTCGCTGGCCAACTTCTGGGCGTCGACGCCGCAGCAGCTCTACCGGGAACTGGAGCGTCTCGCGCAGGACGGACTGATCGAGGCCAGGGTGGTGCGCCAGGAACGGCGGCCCGACAAGCGCATGTTCACGCTGACCGAAGCGGGCCGCCGGGACCTGGGCACGTTCGCCGCCACGCCGCCCCGGCGGCCCACCGCCATCCGCGACGAACTCCTCATCAAGATCCAGGCCATGGACGGTGTGGACCCGCGGCAAGCTCGCCCGCTACCGGCGCGTGCGCGAGCGCCTCCTGGCCGGCCGCAGCGAGGAGGAGAACATCCGCTGGTGCGAGCGCGTACGCACCGTCCTGCAGCAGCGTGCTCCCCTAGGCTGAGCCGATGTTCAGTCCCGAAGGCCCCACTGTGCGCGAACTCGCCGTCCAGGCCCTGTCGTCCGTCGAGCGCGGCTACGACCTCCTCGCGCCCAAGTTCGACCGCACGCCCTTCCGGACACCCGACGCGATCCTCGACGCCGTGGGCTCGGCGCTGCGGCAGACCGGGCCGTTCGACGCCGGACTCGACCTGTGCTGCGGTACGGGAGCGGGCGTCGGTGTGCTGGCACGGGTGTGCCGGGAGAGGGTCACCGGCGTCGACTTCAGCGCGGGCATGCTCGACGTCGCACGCGAGCGGGTCGGGCCCACGGGGCCGGAGGTCTCCTGGGTCCGGGCCGACGCCCGCGCGCTGCCCTTCGCGCCGGCCTTCGACCTGGTGGTGAGCTTCGGGGCCTTCGGGCACTTCCTGCCCCGGGAACTGCCCGGGCTGTTCGCGCAGGTCCGTTCCGTCCTGCGACCGGGCGGCTGTTTCGCCTTCCCGCTGGTCGCCCCGCCCCGCCCGGGCTCGCCCGGCTACTGGGCGCTGCTCGGCTTCGACACCGTGATGCGGGTGCGCAACGCGCTTTGGCGGCCTCCGTTCGTCATGTACTACCGCGCGTTCCGCCTGGCGGACGTACAGCGCGAACTCGCGCGGGCCGGCTTCCGGGTGGAGCTGCGCCCGCTGCCGGAGTTCGGCCGGCGACCCGACGGCAGCCCCCGGGTGCGTCTCGTCGTGGCCCGGCTGTCTGACGAGGCCCCCATGCCGAAGTGAGGGTCAGCCGACCAGGCCGTGCGGGGCGCCTGCTCGGCGCATGCCCTCCGACACGGCCGCGCCGGGCGGTCGAAGTTGTAGAAGCTTTTCGCTCAGCTCTAGGTAGAACTGCGAGCGGTCCGCGCCGTGCCCCCGGCGCGGATCCCGTCGAAGCCCTCTGTCGGCGTGCCCTGCGGATTCGCCTCCGTGCGCAGCATGAGCGGCGGCAGCACGACCTAGGGCGGGGCCGCCCGGCCCGGCAGGGTGAACTCGTAGACGAGTGCGTCCTGCCGGGCGTCCACCACGAGGTCGGTGATCTCCAGCGGGCGCGCGTACTGGTCGTGCACCTGTCGGGTGACACGGACCGACGGCGTGCTCGCGAGCGGGGTGATGGCATCGCGGTGGTGCAGGGTCAGACCGGCCTGGCGCATCCAGTCGTAGGCCCGCCGCAGCTGTGCGGTGGTGGTGCCGTCGGCACGGTCCCGGTACCGGGCCAGTTCCTCGACCTCCGCCAGCGCCACGGCGGAGAACGACGTCACGGCGGTCCGCAGGCCCTGCCCGTCGGCGGTCGCGCACCGGTAGCGGTGGATCAGGGTGGGGCGGCCGGGGGCCAGCCCCAGGGCCTCGGCGTGGTCCGGCCGGGGCGCCTCCCAGGTGACCGTGGCACGGGCGACGCTGCCCGGGGTCTGCGTGCGGGCTCCCAGCGGGAAGGCGAGCGACGCGGGGGTCTCGACCGGCAGGCCCGGCAGGGTGGCGTGGCTGCCGCGCCGGTCGGTGGCGACGAGCCCGTCGCGGCGCAGCAGCTCCAGAGCCTGCCGCACGGTCTCCCGGCTGACCCCGAAGTGGCCGGCCAGATGCCGTTCCCCCGGCAGGCGCTCACCGGGTGGGACGGTGCCGTCGCGCAGTTCGCCGAGCAGCGCGGTCGCGATCCGCCGGTACAGGGGCTCGCCCTCGGCCGGCGGGTGGTCGTGCGGGGTGGTGCGGGCCATGCCGCCCCTCCTGTGGATGACGTTCGGTAGCCGTACGGGCTCGGTGCGCCACCAGATCTAGCATTGGTCTAAACCAGCAGGGAAGGGCGGCCGGGCGGTTCGGCCGAAACCGCCCGGCCGTGCCCCGCTCTCACAGGGCGCCGTACAGGGCGTCGACCAGGGCCGTCTTTCGCGGGTCGTCGGCGATACGGGACCCCATCCGGTTCATCACATAGCCCAGGGACACTCCCGCTTCCGGGTCGGCGAGCCCGCAGGAGCCGCCGGCCCCGTCGTGTCCGAAAGCGCGCGGGTTGGGGCCGTACGAGCCGTGCGGGCCGCTGAGCCAGAGTCCGAGGCCGACCTCCGTCTCGTGCTCGAAGCCGGCGCCGAGCACCAGGTCCCGGCAGCTGCCCTGCCCCTCGCGCACCCGCTCGGCCGCCTCGGGAGACAGCACGCGGTGGTCCCCGATCGAGCCGCGGCCCGCGAAGACGCCGTACAGACCGGCGACGGCACGCGCGGTGCCGTGGCCGTTCGCCGCGGGTATCTCGGCGGCCCGCCACCCCGGGGTGTTCGCCGTGGCCGCGGACACCGCCGGGTTGGTCAGCGCGGCGATGGCCGCCGGCGCCAACCGGGCGAAGACCGCCGCCTGTTCACTGTCCGCCGTGGTCGGTGCCTGAACCAGCTCGGCTGCCCGGCCCGAGTCCCGCTCCGGCAGACCGATGCGGAAGTCGATGCCGAGCGGGCCGGTCACCTCCCGCGCCAGGAAGGCCCCCGGCCGCAGCCCCGACACCCGGCGTACGACCTCGCCGACCAGATGGCCGTAGGTCAGCGCGTGATAACCGGACCGGGTGCCCGGTTCCCACCAGGGCTCGGTGGCCGCGAGCCGCTGCGTGGTGAGCTCCCAGTCGTAGAGCTGTTCCAGTGCGTGCGGCTCCCGCAGACCGGCCAGACCGGCGCGGTGCGACAGCAGATGCCGGACGAGGACCTTCTCCTTGCCCGCGGCGGCGAACTCGGGCCAGTACCGGGCCACCGGTGCGTCCAGGTCGAGCAGTCCGCGATCGGCCAGGATGTGCGCGCACAGTGCCACCGGCCCCTTGGAGGTGGACCACACGTTGACCAGGGTGTCCCGTTCCCACGGCCGGGAGCGCGCCGCGTCGGCCCAGCCGCCCCACAGGTCCACCACGGTCCGGCCGCCGACGGTGACGGCCACCGCGGCGCCCAGTTCCCCGCGCTCCCGGAAGTTCTCCTCGAACGCCCCGCGCACCGAAGTGAACGCCGCGTCGCAGTGACCGTGCACCTGTGTCCCGATCTCGGACATGAACCCCTCCGCCGACCGCATCGGGCCCGGACCGCCGGTCGCGGCCCGGGCGCGATGAACGTACCGACTGGTCGGACCGAGCGGAAGCCCGGCGGAGGTGAACGGCCGGATCAGATGTAGGAGCGCAGCCAGCGCAGCTTGGCCGCCTGCTGGAAGGGGCCGCCGCCCTCGTGGTCGTTGAAGTCGTAGACCTCGATCGTCTTGTCCTCGTGGCTCCAGGCGTTGAAGGCCGCGAAGACGGTCGAGGGCGGGCAGGTCTGGTCCTCCAGGGCGGCCGAGAAGAGCGCCGGGGCCCGGCCGCGGGCGGCGAAGTGGACGCCGTCGAAGTAGGCCACCGTGCGCAGGGCGTCCTCGGTGCGGCCACGGTGGGTCTTGAGGTAGAGGCCGATCTCCCGGTACGGGTGCCGGTCCGTGATCGTCGCCGCGCGCGGGAAGTCGCACAGGAACGGCACGTCCGGCGCGATGCCCGCCAGGTCCGGGACCAGTCCGCCGACCGCGATCGTGATGCCGCCGCCCTGGCTGGAACCCACGGCCACCGTGCGCGCCGGGTCCGTGAGGGGGTGGGAGCGGGCCGCCTCCACGGCACGCACCGCGTCCGTGTAGACCCGGCGGTAGTAGTAGTTCTCCGGGGCGTCGATGCCGCGCGTCATGAAACCGGGGTACGCGGGCGCGCCGCCCACCGGGTCGGCCGTGCCGCCGCCCCCGCCCCAGCCGCTGCCCTGCCCGCGGGTGTCCATCACGAAGTGCGCCCGGCCCGAGGACGCCCACAACAGGTGCTCGTGCGGGAGCCCGCGCCCGCCGCCGTAGCCGATGAACTCCACCACCAGCGGCAGCGGGCCGTCCGCGCCGGCCGGGATCGTCAGCCACCCCTTGACCGGGTGACCACCGAAACCGGCGAAGGTCACATCGAAGACCTGGACGGTGGACAGGCCCGTGTCGACCGGTTCGAAGCGGGCGTCCAGGTCGTGCAGGCGAGCCTCCTCGAGGGTCTTGGACCAGAAGGCGTCGAAGTCCTCGGGCTCGGTGGCCGCGCTGCGGTACTCGCGGAGCTCGTCGAGCGGAAGGTCGAACAGGGCCATGCAGGACCGCCTTGGGTGAGAAGCAGCTACAGGGGCAGTGCGGATGATCACACTACGTGCGGGGCCGGAGGACTGGCCAGGCGTTTGTTCCGACATCCCGGGGCCCCGCGCCGTCACGCGTTGCGATGCGTCCACTCCGGCTCGATACGGGCCCAGGCCCGGTCCCACTCGGCCATCCGGCGGCGCAGTGCCACCCGGCGCACGAGGACGTGACCGAAGAGCACCACGGCCACCGCACCGCCGGTGGCGCAGGCGCCGATGGTCAGGGTGTGCTGCCAGACCGCCGTCTCGTCCACCGGCGGCAGCACACTGCGCCCCTGGCGGTCGAACCAGACGTCGACCTTCTCGCCGCGCCGGCTGTCCGCGGGGACCCGCGCCGACGCGGTGCGCGTGGCTCCGCCCGGCTCCGTCCAGCGCACGGTGGCCCGGTACGCGTGCTGCCCGCCGGCCCGCACCGACGGCAGCGAGTCGTTCCCGCCGACCACCTCGGCCCGGACCCGGTGCCGCTCGGCCCGCTGCTCCACCGACAGCGACCGCGCCTCACCATGGGCCCACCACGCGGCGGCCGCCCCGGCCAGGGGCGCGCCCACGAGGACGAGGACGGTGACCACCAGCACCGTCCACGCCTCGACGACATCCGACCGGCGCCGCAGCGGACTGCGCCGCCGGCGCCAGACGTGCATCGGGGTGCGCATGCCCACCTCCTCGCCGTCACCACAGGGAGGGCCGGACCGGCCGAGCGGTGCGCCGCCGCTCCTGCGCATCACGTCACGCGTACGCGTGCCCTCACGGAGGGGATACCCCCTCTGACATCCATCGATCGCTCGACGGCGCTTCGCAGCGCAGGAGCGGCCCGCCGCGACCCTTCGGCTGGGTGCCCGGCGCGAGCGGGGCGAAACACCCGGGTCAGCCGAAGCGCTCGATGCGGATCCGGTCCACCGGCTGACCTGCCGTCACCAGCAGGCGCGAGGCGTGTTCGGCGAAGGAGTTGGAGCCGCACACATAGGCCTCCCACCCGCCGGAAGGCTGCTCGGCCAGGAGCGGCGCCACATGTGCTGCCGCCATACGTCCTACCGCCACACCCTCCGGCGCGCTCCGGGTGAAAACGGTGGTGGTCTCCGCACCCAACTCCCGGGCGTAGACCAGATCCTCGGGACTGCGCGCGGACACCACCAGCCGCAGCGGCACGGTCAGGTTCCGTGCCCGGTGGTGCCGGATCATCGACATCAGCGGCACGACGCCGGAGCCCGCGCCGACCAGCAGTGCGGGCCGGTCGCCGGGCCAGGCGAAGAAGCCGCTCACCGGCCCTCGCACCTCGACCCGGTCGCCGGGCCGGGCGACGGTGTGGAACCAGCCCGAGACCTCGCCGCCCTCGACGTGATCCAGGGTCAGTTCGACCTGCCCGGAGTCGTCCGGCGCGGACGCGATCGAGTAGTGCCGCTGGGCGGCGTAGCCGTCCTCGGCGGTCAGCCGCACCATCAGGTGCTGGCCGGGCAGGTGCCCCGGCCAGGCGGGCACGGCGAGCCGGAAAGTGGACACGCGCGGGGTCTCGCGGCGGATCTCGGTGATGGTGGCGTTCTGCCACTCGGACGCGGCCTGCTCGTTCACGGCGATGCGCCCGGGTACGGCGAACCGCGTGGGCGGCACGAAGGTCTCAGTCACCAGAGTACCTCTGCTCCTCCCAGGGGTTGCCCCGCTCGTGGTAGCCGTTGCGCTCCCAGAAGCCCGGCTCGTCGTGGTCGAGGATCCGCAGGCCCGCGATCCATTTGGCGCTCTTCCAGAAGTACAGGTGCGGCACCAGCAGCCGTGCCGGGCCGCCGTGCTCGGGGGCGAGCGGCCGGCCGTCGTACTCCCAGGCGATCCAGGCGCGCCCGCCGGTCAGGTCGGCGAGCGGGAGGTTCGAGGTGTAGCCGGTGTGCGAGTAGGCGACGGCATGGGTGGCCGACTCATGGGGCCGGACCACCTCCAGGAACGCGTCCAGGGACACGCCCCCGAAGCGCACCCCGAACTTCGACCAGCTGGTCACGCAGTGGATGGCACCCTCGTACGCCGACGGCGGCAGCCGGTGCGCCGCCTCCCAGTCCCAGGTGCGGGGCTCCGCCACCAGCCCGTCGACGCGGAAGGTCCAGTCGGCGGCCGCCAGCTCGGGAGTGACCTCGGCCGACAGGACGGGCCAGTCGTCGCCGGCGTCGTACTGGCCGGGCGGCAGGCCGGGGTCGGCGACGCGTGGGCGTCCGGTGAAGCCGCGGGTGATGTGCATGCGGTGGTGCCTCCGGGGCGGTCCGGCGGCGCCCGCCGGACCCGGTGTGCTCAGTGTTTCCGCCTTCAACCGTACGTGCAGGGGGTCCCGGTGCCGCGACGGGGCGAACGTTGCCTGCCGCGGCACTAGTCCTGCCGGCCCGGCCCGGGCGAGGCGTTGTACCGCACGAGGTAGTCCGCGAACCGGCTCAGGTCCTCCGCCGGCCAGTCGGCCAGACGCTCCCGGAAGGCCGACCGGCGGCTCTCGGTGACCTGGGCCAGGATGTGCCGCCCGGCCCCGGTCAGGTGCAGCACCTGGACCCGCTGATCAGCGGGATCGGGGCGGCGCTCGACGAGCCCGGCGCGCTCCAGCCCCGCCACTTGGCGGCTGACGGTGGATTTGTCGAGGGCGTAATGGACGGCCAGGTCGGTGGCCCGGCACCCGCCGCTCTCCTCCAGATGCCCGAGCAGCGTGTACGACACCAGAGACAGCTCGGGGTGCATCCGGCCCGCCGCGGCCCTGGCCCGGCGGGCGAAGACCGTCATCTCCCGCTGGATGGTCTCCACGGCGTCTGCGGTGTGCACGGGCCCTCCCTCACCACGGTGCTGCTCGGCTCCCTCCATGGTTGCACAATCCAACCACCCGACCGGGTGCCCTCACGAGGGCCGCACAGGGCCGCGGGCCCGTCGGGTAGGGTTGCCGTCCGGCCGGTCAGGACCCGGCCGCCGGAAGCCGAGGAGGTGAGACCCATTACCGCTGTGTCAGCTCGGGTGCTCTCCTCTCGACGTCGCGCGGATCGCCGGTCGTAGGCGATCGCCGGAGCGCCCTTCGGCTCCCGAAAGGCTCTGGGCTTCCATGCCGTCCGTGTCCGCCGTCCCCCCTTCCGCACCGTCCTCCCGTGACGGCGTCGTCGTCACCCTGCGCGCCGCGGGCTGTGTCTTCGCCGAGGACGAGGCCGATCTGATCCTCGCCGCCGCGCGCACCCCGGCCGAGGCCGCCACCATGGTCGAGCGCCGCGTCGCGGGCCTGCCGCTCGAACTCGTCCTCGGCTGGGCCGAGTTCCGGGGCCTGCGCATCGCCGTGGCCCCGGGCGTCTTCGTACCGCGCCGGCGCACCGAGTTCCTGGTGGACCAGGCCTTGCAACGGGCGTGCGGTGCCACCGTCGTCGTGGACCTGTGCTGCGGCTCGGGCGCCGTGGGAGCGGCGCTGGCCGCCGCTCTCGGCCGCGTCGAACTGCACGCCGCCGACATCGACCCGGCTGCCGTGCGATGCGCCCGCGGCAACATCGCCGCCGCCGGCGGCCATGTCCACGAGGGCGATCTGTTCGAGGCGCTGCCCCGCGCGCTGCGGGGCCGCGTCGGCATCCTCGCGGCCAACGTGCCGTACGTGCCGAGCGACGAGATCGGGCTGCTGCCTCTGGAGGCCCGGGACCACGAGCCGTTGGTCGCCCTCGACGGCGGCACCGACGGCCTCGACGTCCTGCGCCGGGTCGCCGCGGACGCGCCCCGCTGGCTCGCCCCCGGCGGCTGCGTCCTGGTGGAGACGAGCCGGCACCAGGCACCGGCCGCCGTCGAGGCCTTCGAGCGCAGCGGCCTCACGACCCACCTGGCCGTGTCGGAGGAGCTGTACGCCCATGTGGTGATCGGTGTCCGGCCGTAGGGCCGCTCAGTCCGGTGCGGTCACCCGCGCGATGAGCAGGGCCACGTCGTCGAAGTTGTCCGGCTCGTGCAGCGTGCGCAGCAGCAGGTCGCAGACGTCCTCCAGCGGCAGGCCGGGTCCGTCGAGCAGGGACAGCAGTGTGTCGAGCCGTTCGTCGATCGGGTCGCGCCGGGTCTCGACGAGACCGTCGGTGTAGAACACCAGCCGGTCGCCGGGCTCGAGTTCGACGGTGGTCGTGGAGAAGGCGACACCGCCCACCCCGAGCGGCACCCCGGTCGGCAGGTCGAGCAGCTCCGGCGGCCGCCCGGCCCGGACCCGCACCGGCGGCAGATGCCCGGCGTTGGCGATCCGGCACTGCCGAAGATGCGGCTCGTGGACGGCGTAGACACAGGTGGCGATGGCCTGTTCGAGTCCCGCGGTGATCTTGTCGAGGTGTTCCAGGAGCACGTCCGGGTCGAGGCCCAGGGAGGCGAGGGTGTGGGTCGCGGTGCGCAGCCGCCCCATAGCCGCCGCCGCGGGGATGCCACTGCCCATCACATCGCCCACGACGAGCGCCGTCCGGCCGCCGTCCAGCGGGATCACGTCGAACCAGTCGCCGCCGACCTCGCTGGTGGTCCCGGCCGGCTGGTAGCGGGAGGCGACCTCCAGGCCGCCCGTCACCGGCGGATGGCTGGGGAGCAGGCTGCGCTGCAGGGTGAGGGCGGTCTCGCGGGCGCCCTGGTACCAGCGGGCGTTGTCGATCTGCACCGCGGCCCGGGCGGCCAGCTCACGGGCCAGCAGCAGATCGTCCTCGCTGAACGGCAGCGGATTGCGGGTGCGCTTGAGGTCCAGCGCTCCCAGCACCTCGCCGCGCGCGATCAGCGGAACCGCCAGGTACGAGTGCACCCCGGCCCGGCGCAGCAGCTCGGCCGCCTCCGGGGAACGGGCGATGTGCACCAGGTCCTCGTCCTTGACCTCCGGCAGCATCACCGGGCTCGCCGTGCGCACGCACCGGGTGACGAGCCGGTCGGGCGCGTAGCGGGCGACCTGCCCGGGGGAGTCGGCCGCCTCCAGTGCCTCCGCGGAGTCGTATCCCTGGACCGCCAGCGCGCGGATCACGGCCGACTGGGCGGGGCCCAGGCTGGTGCGCCGCCCCTGCACCACCGCGTCCAGCAGATCGACGGCCGCGATGTCGGCGAGTTCCGGCACGGCCACGTCGGCCAGCTCGCGGGCCGTGCGGTCCAGGTCCAGCGTGGTGCCGATCCGCCCCGAGGCGTCGGCGATCAGGGCCAGGCGCCGGCGCGCCGCCTCGGCCTCGATGCCGGCCCGGTACTGCTCGGTGACGTCGACGATCGAGACGGCCACGCCCAGCACGGTCCCGAAGGCGTTCTCCAGCCGGTACAGCGAGATCGACCAGGCGTGGTCCTGGTACGGATCGGCCGGGGTGCGGCCGGTCGTGGACTGGTCCACGACCGGCGTTCCCGTCTCCAGCACCCGGCGCGTCGCGGTCTCCAGGGCCTCCACGTCCATCCGGGGCACCACCTCTCGGGGGGTGCGGCCCAGGTGCTCCTCTGCCGGTACGCCGTTGATCTCCTCCAGCGCCTTGTTGACCGAGACGTACCGCAGCTCGGTGTCCAGCACGGCCAGCCCGATCGGGGACTGCGCGATCATCCGCGTCGAAAGCGCCACCTCGCGCTCCAGCCGGCGCACGGTCCTCTGGTCGGCGCACAACCCCAGCGCGTAGACGTCGCCCCGGTCGTCCAGCAGCCGCATGTTGCGGAACTCCACGAGCCGGGTGCCGCCGTCCTTGCGGCGGATCGGGAAGGCTCCCGCCCAGCTCTGACCGGTGCCCATGACGTCGGCGAACAACTTGACCACGAGGTCGACGTGCTCCTCGTGGACCATGATCCGGGCGGCGTACTGCCCGAGCGCCTCCTGGGCGTCGTACCCGAACAGCTCCTCGGCCTGCGGGCTCCACAGCACGATGCGGCCCTCGGCGTCCAGGACCACCGAGGCCACACGCAGCACGTCCAGCAGCCCGCTCGGGCGCGCGGATCCGCGCACCGGACCGTCGCCTGCGGATTCGGGAGACCCGGCTGCACTCATCCCACGCCCCGCCTTCGCCGTCCTCGCGGCACGCCGTCGTGTGCCGACACCCCATGTTCTACCGCGCGGAGCCGCGTCCCGAAGGCCCCTTCGTCACCTTCCACCATCTCCCAACACGGCGCGGACCGCCCCGCAAAACCGTCACCGGGAACGGCACCGCCGGTAGTGCTCGCCGGAAGGTGGTGCTTTGCTGGGGTAGGGGCGGATACGGCAGCCGGTGGCCTCGAGAGGAGCGATCACGATGGCGATGAACCACGAGCGACCGCACCCCCACTCCGTCTCGGTGGAGATCAGCGGGTGCAGCAAGCACGACGCCCGGATCGTGTTCGACGCACTGTGCTCCTGCTTCGAGTCCGACCGGTGTGCCGACGACGTACCCGAGGAACTGCACGAGACCCGCCCGACCGTGTGGCTCGGCACCTTCGACGTCGCCGACGAGCACGAGGGCTCGCGGCCGGTTCACCTGTCGTCCTCCGTGGACGCCGACCTGCACGGCGGCTACTGGGCGATCGAACGGTTCCGCACGACCCTCGACTCGCTGTTCGACGTGCACGATCTCGCCACGGTCTCCGGCGACCAGGAGAAGGAACTGCACGTGCGTCTGCAGAGCCGCTGACCGCCCCCTGACTCCTCACCCCGTGAGCAGGCCGAGGACCGCCTGCCGGTAGACGGCGTGCACCACGGGCAGGTCCGCCAGGTGCACCAGTTCGTCCACGCCGTGCAGCCCCTGGTGGGGCAGGCCGAAGCGGCCGGGCGGGCCGCGTCCGGGCCGGTGAGGTGCGGCCTGCGCCCCCGAAGTCAACGGTGTGCTCGTCGGCGTCGAGCAGCACCGCGAGCCCGCCGCGCAGCTCGCCCGCCCGGCCGTGCAGCTCGGCCGCGAGGGTGCGGAGCAGCGCGGCGGCGAGGTTGGAGTCGGCGGCGCCCCTACCCCCCGGAGCCGGCCGCCGACGACGTCCCCGGCGGCCGGTGGGAAGGATCACGCCGTCTCGTCGCCGTACGGTGCGGTGTCCGCGCAGGCGTCCAGCGTCCACCAGGGGCCGGGCCGGCCCGGCGATCTCCACCAGCGCGGCGGTCGGCGTGGGCCCCTGTTCATGGCCCTACTGTGCCCTCCATCACCTTGTGCAACTAGTTGCATAAACGGTCGGTAGTCCTCTACAACTACAGGCACGACACCGCGCACGGAGGGCCCGATGAGCCGTTACCCGCACCTGCTGACCCCCCTCGACCTGGGCTTCACGACACTGCCCAACCGGGTCCTCATGGGCTCCATGCACGTCGGCCTGGAGGAGGCCGAGGGCGGCTTCGCGCGCATGGCCGCCTTCTACGCCGCCCGCGCCCGCGGGGGAGTGGGCCTGATCGTCACCGGCGGCATCGCCCCCAACGACGAGGGACGGCCCTACGAGGGCGGCGCCAAGCTCACCACCGAGGAGGAGGCCGAGCAGCACCGGGTCATCACGGACGCCGTGCACCGCGAGGGCGGGCGGATCGCGATGCAGATCCTGCACTTCGGCCGGTACGCCTACCACCAGGACCTCGTCGCCCCGAGCCCTCTCCAGGCACCGATCAGCCCCTTCCCGCCCCGTGAGCTCACCGACGCCGACATCGAGCGGACCATCGACGACTACGCCCGCGCCGCCCGCCTCGCCCGGCAGGCCGGCTACGACGGCGTCGAGATCATGGGCTCCGAGGGCTACCTCATCAACGAGTTCATCGCGCGGCAGACCAACCAGCGCGCCGACCGCTGGGGCGGCTCGTACGAGAACCGCACGCGGTTCCCGCTGGAGATCGTGCGCCGGGTGCGCGAGGCCGTCGGCGAGGACTTCATCGTCATCTACCGGCTGTCGATGCTCGACCTCGTCCCGGGCGGCTCGACGCTGGACGAGGTCATCACCCTCGCCAAGGCCGTCGAGGCCGCCGGGGCGACGATCATCAACACCGGCATCGGCTGGCACGAGGCCCGGATCCCCACCATCGCGACCTCCGTGCCGCGCGGCGCGTACACCTGGGTGACCAAGCGGCTCATGGGCGAGGTGTCCGTCCCGCTCGTCACCACCAACCGCATCAACACCCCCGAACTCGCCGAGGAACTGCTCGCCGAGGGCGCCGCCGACATGGTGTCGATGGCCCGCCCGATGCTCGCCGACCCCGACTTCGTCACCAAGGCCGCCGCCGGCCGCCCCGAGGCGATCAACACCTGCATCGGCTGCAACCAGGCCTGCCTCGACCACACCTTCAGCGGCCTGATCACGTCCTGCCTGGTCAACCCGCGCGCCTGCCACGAGACCGAGCTGGTGCTCTCCCCGACCCGGCTGCGCAAGCGCGTCGCGGTCGTCGGCGCCGGCCCGGCGGGTCTGGCCTGCGCGGTCTCCGCCGCCGAGCGCGGGCACGAGGTGACGCTGTTCGACGCGGCGAGCGAGATCGGCGGCCAGCTCAACGTCGCCCGCAAGGTCCCGGGCAAGCAGGAGTTCGACGAGACGCTCCGCTACTTCCGCACCCAGCTCGACTGGCACGGCGTCGACGTCCGCCTGAACACCCTGGTCACGGTCGCGGACCTCGACGGCTTCGACGAGGTCGTCGTCGCCACCGGCGTCACCCCGCGTACCCCGGAGATCCCCGGCCTCGACCACCCGAGCGTCGTCGGCTACCTCGACGTCCTGCGCGACGGGGCCCCGGTCGGCGACCGGGTCGCGATCCTCGGCGCGGGCGGCATCGGCTTCGACGTCGCCGAGTTCCTCACCGACGGCGGCGACAAGGCCCACGAGGACCCGGCGACATACTTCCGGCAGTGGGGCGTCGACATGGACTACCGCGGCCCCGGCGGCCTCGCGGCGCCCGAGCGGCCCGCCCCGCCGCGCACCGTCCACCTGCTCCAGCGCAAGACCTCCAAGGTCGGCGCCGGCCTCGGCAAGACCACCGGCTGGATCCACCGCACCGAGCTCAAGCACCGCGGCGTCACCATGGTCCCGGGCGTGCGCTACGACCGGATCGACGACGCCGGACTGCACATCACCGTCGGCGAGGAGAGCACGGTCCTGGAGGTCGACACGATCGTGCTGTGCACCGGCCAGGAGCCGCGCCGCGGCCTGTACGAGGAACTGCTCGCCGCCGGGCGCAGCACGCACCTCATCGGCGGTGCCGACGTGGCCGCCGAGCTGGACGCCAAGCGCGCCATCAAGCAGGGCACGGAGCTGGCAGCCGCCCTGTAGTGCGGATACGCGTCCCTAGGATGAGGCCATGTCACTCCCGCACGCGATCCTGACCGCCCTGCTCGAGAAGCCGTCGTCGGGCCTGGAGCTGACCCGCCGCTTCGACCGGTCGATCGGCTACTTCTGGTCGGCGACGCACCAGCAGATCTATCGCGAGCTCGGGAAACTGGAGGCCGACGGCCTCATCAGGGCCCTGCCGTCCGAGCAGCCGGCCCGCGGGCAGAAGAAGAGCTACGAGGTCCTGCCGGCGGGCCGCGCCGAACTGGCCCGCTGGACCTCCGCCTCCCAGGGCCCCAAGCCGCACCGCGACGCGCTGCTGCTGCGGCTCAGGGCGGCGGCCGTGGTCGGCACGGCCGGCCTGGAGGCCGATCTGCGACGCCATCTGGAGCTGCACGAGCGGCAGCTGGCGGAGTACGAGGAGATCGAGAAGCGCGACTTCCCGCCCGGCCGGGGCGGCACCGAGGACCGGCTGCGGCATCTCGTGCTGCGGGCCGGCATCGACCTGGAGACCTTCTGGACCCAGTGGCTCAGGCGCGCCCTGACGGACGTCGCCGAACTCCCGGACGGCGAACCCACCTGACCTGCCCGGCCGCCCGGGACACGACATGACGGCAGCCCGCCCGCCCGGAGCGCTTCGGGGGAGCGGGCCGCCGTCCGTACCGGGTCAGAGCCGGTACGGCTTGTTGCGCCGGCGCAGGTACCAGGCCGTCCCGATGAGGCCCGCCCCGACCAGCGTGCCACCGGCCACCAGCGTGACGGTCCCGTAGTCCGTCGTGCCGCCGCCGACCCCGCCCATCACACCGCGGGACGGCGACACCGAGGGAGAGGCGGACCGCGAGGGGGAGGGGACGGTGGAGACCACGACGGACTGTGTGCCCGCGGTGGTGCCGTCCGAGCAGATCACGATGACCGTGTACGTGCCCGGGGAGACGTTCGACCAGGCGGCGGACTGACTCGTGGACGTCCCCGAGAGCGGCACCTGGCGGCCCTGGGCGAAGCTGCCCTGACTGCTGGTGAGGAGCGAGGCGGTGCCCCAGCTGCCGTTGATCGGGGTGCACGAGCTGGTCGTGACCGACACCGTGGACCCCGTGGTGCTCACGGAGATACCGGGGCCCGCGACGGCGGGCACCGCGGCCAGAGCGAGGGGCAGCGCGGCGACTGCCACGGTCAGGCCGGAGCGGAGAACTGACGATGAGTTGCGCATGTGGACTGCCCTCCGGCGGCACGGTCGGCGGTACATCCCTTGCGCCGCCGAGGGTCGGGGAACGCCCGTGCTGCCTCGGGGTCAGCCAAAGCGCCCCCGGCCACGGCCGCACTCCGAGCGCCCCCGTGCAGGTGACGGGTTCCTCCGCCCGGCCGATGCCGCACACGACGTCAGGGCCCCGTCGTGACCGCCCGCTCCGCCGAGAGACCTCCCCAGGTGCCGTCCGGCAGCATCGCCCTGATGCGGACCCGGTGGGTGACACCGGGTTTCCGCCCCACGTAGAAGCTGTACGTGGCCCGGTCACGCGGGGCACCGCCGCCGAACACAAGGGACGTGGCGGGCCGGCCGTCCAGCTCGATCCGGTACTCGGTGACCTCACCGTCCACGCGGGGTGGCACCCAGCTCAGGTCCAGGTGGTACGCCCCGTCCGCACGGTGGCTCGTAGCCCGGAAGCCGGTGGGGGCGGTTGCCCGGCCGTCGTCGGTGCCCGGGGTGGTGAGGCGGACGGCGGGCGTGGCAGGGGAGTTGTTGCCGGCCGCGTCCCGGGCCCGGACGGTGAACGCGTAGCGCGTGCCCGGCCGCAGCCCCGTGAGCAAGGTGGCCGTCTGACCCCCGCCCACACTGTGGATCTTCGTACCTCCCTGGTGGATGTCGTACGACACCACACCCCGGTCGTCGGTCGCGGCGGACCAGGACAGCTGTACCGCCCGGCTTCCCACCGCCCGGGCGTGGGGCGCCGGCGGGCGGGTCGGCGCGGAGCGGTCGTCCGCCACGGCCGCGGGCGTCTTCGCCCGCACCCGTCGGCTGGGCGGCCCGAGCCGCCCGTCGGCGCCCCGCGCCCGTACGGAGAAGACGTACAGCGTGGAGGGCCGGAGCCTGGTGACATCCACCATGTGCTGCGAACCCGGTACCTCCTTGACCTTCGTGATGCCGCGATACACCTCGTAGACATCGGCCTGGCCGGTCGTGTTCCACATGACGTGCACGCTCGTCGCGCTGCCCGACGTGGCGGTGACACCCGTCGGCGCACCGGGCACACGGCCGTCGTCGCCCTCCTGCGCCCCGGCCGGGCCGCAGGAGGCGACCAGCACGAGGCTGCCGCCGAGCGCCAGCCGTCGGAGGAGGAATGAGGGAGCGGAACGTCCTCGCACGAGACTGCCTCCGCGGGGTGGCCGGCCGACCGACGGGAATGGTCCGGACCAATATGACGCCGTTGACGGGACCGCATCAAGAGGGCGTCCACTCGAACGGGGAGGTCCGCCCGGGACGGGCGTCACCTCGCGGCCCCGCGTGAACACCCGGGGGGTTACCTGTGCTGAAGCCCTCGCGGCCGAACTGCCGGCCGAAGGCGAGGAGTTAGGCCCTGTCGCGAGAACCGCTGTCGTCGCGGAACCCGTGCCGGCCCGGGCGGCGGGGCGGCCGGAGCCTTACGCGGACTCAGGCTCCCGCCCCCTGTCGGGGGTTGAGGACGTGCGCCGTCCGGCCCCTCATCGGTGGCCGGGTGATCATCGCGGGAACACATTGAGCTGAGTGCCCGTCAGGTCCCCCATGAGAGGCTCCCGTATCGTGCGTGTCCAGTCGCTCACCCTGGCCGCGGCCAGCGCCGCCCTGCTCGCCCCGACGACACCCCCCGCCGCCCACCCCCAGCCCACGGCATGGCGCGAGAGCACCGTGAGCGCCACCGACCTGCTCGCCGAGGTGCGCGACTGCACACCCATCTCCCGGGGCCGCTACCGCAGTGACAACGGCGCACCCGCGAACATCCCCGTCTGCGGCACCCGCGACGTCGTGTTCTGGAAGGCCGACATGGACATCGACTGCGACGGCCGGCCCGGGACCCGCTGCAACGCCCGCACGGACCCGTACTTCGCCGCGAGCACGGCCTACCCGCAGTCGGACGGCCGCCCGTTGAGCGCCGAACGCCTGCCCTTCATCGTCGTACCCGCGCCGAGCCGCCGCTGGGACTACCGGGACCACGGCATCGGCGGTGGTTCGGTGGTGGCCGTCGTGTACCGCGACCGCGTGCAGTACGCGGTCGTCGGCGACGCGGGCCCGCAGGGCATCATCGGGGAGGCGTCCTACGCGACCGCCAAGGCCCTCGGCATCCGCGCCGATCCGCACGGCGGCGGCGCACCCGCCGGCGTCACCTACATCGTCTTCAAGAACACCAGGGTGTCACCCATCGAGGACCACGCTGCCGCCGTGACGGTGGGGGAGCGGGTGGCGAAGCTGTTCGCCACCGGAAGCCCGGGCGACGGGGACTGAGCGGCTGACGGCACCTCACCGGCACGCCTGCGGCCGGGACCACCGCCGCTTCGGTGTGCCCGGCCGCAGGCGGCGCTCAGACCTTCCGGTAGGTGTACGCCTCCGTGGCGGCCGCCTCCACCGCCGCCAGGTCCGCCCCGGTGGACGCCGTGACGACCGCGGCCACGGCCCCCTCCACGAAGGGTGCGTCCACCAGACGGGTCCGCTCGGGGAGTTCGTCGCCCTCCGCCAGCAGCGCCTTCACCGTGAGCACCGCGCTGCCCAGATCGGTCAGGACGGCGACTCCGGCACCGCGATCGACGGACGCGGCCGCCGCGGCGATCAGTTCGGAGCTGGTGCCGAGCCCGCCGCCCTCGGTACCGCCCGCCGGAGCGACGGGTACCGCCGGGCCGCCGCCCGCGAGTCCCTTCGCCAGTTCGGCGACCGACGCGGCCACCTCCGCGCTGTGCGACACCAGCACGATTCCCACCAGTTGCTCGTCACTCACCAGCGGCCTCCGCGAGTGCGGCGATCAGCAGTGCCGACGACGTGGCGCCCGGGTCCTGGTGGCCGATGCTGCGCTCGCCCACATAGCTCGCCCGGCCCTTGCGCGCCTGCAGGGGCGTCGTCGCCACCGCGCCCTCCTCCGCCGCGGCACGGGCCGCGGCGAACGAGTCGCCGAGCGCGTCCACCGCGGGCACCAGGGCGTCGATCATGGTCTTGTCGCCCGGGGCGGCTCCGCCGAGCGTCATGACCGCGTCCACCCCGGCCCGCAAGGCCTCGGCCAGCTGCTCCGCGCTGACCTCCTCGGCATCGCCCAGCGCCTTGCCGGTACGGCGCAGCAGCGTCCCGTACAGCGGTCCCGACGCGCCGCCGACCGTCGAGATCAGCCGGCGTCCGGCCAGGGTCAGGACCCCGCCGGGCGTGCCGGGGGCCTCCTTCTCCAGGACGGTCACGACGGCCGTGAACCCGCGCTGGAGGTTGCTGCCGTGATCGGCGTCCCCGATGGGGGAGTCGAGGGCGGTGAGCCGTTCCGCCTCACGGTCGACGGACGCGGCGGTCGCCGTCATCCAACGGCGGAAGAAATCGGCGTCGAGCACTGAGTCTCCTTGCCTGGTAGGTACGTGCTGATCCTCTACCCCCAGAGGGTCACACGCCCCAGCGCAGACCCGGGGTCTTGACCGGCGCGTCGTACAGCCGCAGCAGCTCCTCGTCGACCTGGCACAGGGTGAGCGAGGCGCCCGCCATGTCCAAGGAGGTGACGTAGTTGCCCACGAGGACGCGGGCCACGGGAACGCCGCGCTGGGCGAGCACCCGGTGCACCTCGGCGTTGAAGCCGTACAGCTCCAGCAGCGGTGTCGCGCCCATGCCGTTCACCAGGACCAGCACCGGGTTGCGCGGCTGGAGGTCCTCCACCACCGCCTCGACGGCGGCCTCGGCGATCTCCCCGGAGGTCATCATGGCGCGCCGCTCCCGGCCGGGCTCGCCGTGGATGCCGATGCCCAACTCCAGCTCGCCCGGCGGCAGATCGAAGGTGGGGCTGCCCTTGGCCGGGGTGCTGCAGGCGCTCAGTGCGATCCCGAAGCTGCGGGAGTTCTCGTTCACCTGCCGGGCGATCGCCTCGACCCGCTCCAGGGGCATGCCCTCGGCTGCGGCGGCGCCCGCGATCTTCTCCACGAACAGGGTCGCGCCCGTACCGCGACGGCCCGCCGTGTACAGACTGTCGGTCACCGCCACGTCGTCGTTGACCAGGACCTTCGCGACCTGGATGCCCTCGTCCTCGGCCATCTCGGCGGCCATGTCGAAGTTGAGCACGTCCCCGGTGTAGTTCTTCACGATGAACAGCACGCCGGCCCCGCTGTCCACGGCGGCGGCCGCGCGCAGCATCTGGTCGGGCACGGGGGAGGTGAAGACCTCGCCCGGGCAGGCCGCCGACAGCATGCCGGGGCCAACGAAACCGCCGTGCAACGGCTCGTGCCCCGAGCCTCCGCCCGAGACCAGCCCCACCTGTCCGGCGACGGGAGCGTCCCGCCGCACGATCACCCGGTTCTCCACGTCCACGGTCAGCTCCGGGTGGGCGGCCGCCAGACCACGCAGCGCGTCCGCGACCACGCTTTCCGGGACGTTGATCAGCATCTTCACGGGTACCTCCTAGACAACCTAGTAGATGAGCCCTCGAACTCCAGCTTCGCAGCTCACATCACGTTTGACCAGTTGTCGATCTTGGCTGATCCGATCGGTCCGTACCGGACCGCAACGCCCTGCGGGCCGAGGCCCGCAGGAGTCGGATCAGCCGAGCACGGAACGCAGGAGGCGCCCGAACGGCCCGGGATCAGTAGCCGTAGATCATCTTGTAGGCGACCTCGGGGAGGAACTGTCCGGCCGAGGAGCCGCCTCCCACGCCGCAGTTGCCGTCGGACTCGCCAGGGACCTTGATCCACAAGAGCATCTCGGCGCCTCCGCCCAGCCGGGTGGGAGTGCCGATGCGGCGGCCTGAGGGGTTGCACCACTGGCCGTTCGAGCCGTTGCCGTTGCGGCTGGTGTCCACGACGAACGGCTTGGTGTAGCCGTAACGGGCGCCGAGTTCCCGGTTGACGGCGTCGGCGTACGCGGTGTTCTCGGCCGTGGTGAGGTAGTTGGAGACGTTGAGCGAGAAACCGCGGGCCTGCCGGACACCGGCTTCGTGAAGACGCCGGGCCATGGTCGCCGCGCTCGCCCAGGCCGGGTTGCCGGCGTCGAGGTAGACCCAGGTGTTGGGGGCTCGGCGGTTGAACTCGGCGAGCGCACCGGTCAGCATGCTCTCGCGTTCGTCGATCTGCGCCTGGTTCATACAGCCGTAGTCCCCGAGGGAGTCCGGTTCGAGGACGACGACGGCCGGGCGGCCGGCGATCCCGCCCGCGAACTGGGCGATCCAGTTCGCATAGGCGGACGGCGAGGAGGCCCCGCCCGCGGAGTGTCCGCCGCAGTAGTCCCGGTTGTAGATGTTGTAGGCGACGAGGAGGGGCAGCTTGTCGCGGGCGTCCGCCGCGCCCGTGTACGCGCCGGTGGCGGTGCCGATACCGCCGCTCCAGGAGCCGAACCAGCGGGCTGTCGGGGTATTGGCGATGGACGCGTTGATCGCGGAGGCCCGGCCGTCGCCGGGGTTGGCGGCGACCCACCGTTTCGCGCTGGAGTCGGGGTCCACGTAGAACCCGTTGGTCATGGTCGTCGGGTCGGCCGCGTGAGCGGCCGGGGCGGCGGCGAGCGCCAGCGGCAGTGAGGAGAGCGCTGCCACCAGGGCGAGGAGTCTGCGGCGCATGACGGATACCTCGGTTCTGTCAGGAGGCGTGCGAAGGTCGACGGCGAGTCGGGGAGGAGGAGCGCTCCCAGACCCTGGGGGTGCCTTGCCTCGTGCGGGTGGAGCACTGCGCCTGTTCGAAATTGCGAACATACTTCGACGAGTCGAGCAACCTGGATGATAGGAAGCTCCCGGGCCCCGTCAATCCTTCTCGCATTATTCGACTTGGATGTCGAAACATTCGAAGACTTGCTGTCGTAATCGCCGCAGGTCCATCGCTTGCGCAGTACGGATGCTCTCGCTGTGGACCTGCAACGGGCAGGCCCACCAGAAATGGAGCCCCGCGTGAACCGCGGTTCCGGTAGGGGAGTTTCACGATGACGGGGCGGAGACGGCCCTGGCGAAGCCCGGAATGCCGAGGCGGCGGTCGGAGGACGAGAAGGCAGACCGCCGGGTCTTCGGCGCTCAGCCGCGGGTGAGCAGGTCGGCAACCCGGGCGATCATCCGGCTCTCCTCCCCGTCGCGGACAGTCGTCGGGTTGCAGGCGAGCACGAAGCGGCGTTGCCCGTCACGCGTGGAGAACGCGGCGTTCTTGTAGCCGTACGTCTCACCGGTCTTGCCCCAGAACGTCACGCCGTTGACGTCGGCCCGCTGAAGCCCGGTGCTGTAGCGGGCCGGGGAGCCGTCCAGCATGCGCACGTCCTCCGGTGGCGGCGTGAACATCAGCCGCAGCAGCTCCGGCGGGAGCAGTTCGCCGCAGAACAGGACGGTGAGCATCCGGTCGAGGTCGTCCGGGGTGGAGATCATGTCGCCCTCGCCCCGGCCGGCCGACTGGTCGTACACGGTGACGTCTCTCAGGCCACCGTCGGCCATCTTCAGGTAGCCGTGCACATGTCGGCCGTGGATTCGGGGATCGTCGCCGGGCACGACGGTGCCGGCCAGGCCCAGCGTGCGCAGGACGCGGGCCGCGACGGCCTCTCCGTACGGGCGTCCGGTCACCTTGTCGATGACCAGTGCGGCCAGTACGTAGTTGATGCCGCGGTACTCCTGCCGCGTACCCGGGGGGAACTTCAGTGCTCCGTGCGTCGCCGTCGCCACCCACTCCCGTGGCGTCCAGTGGTCGAAGCGGTGGTGCAACACCTCTTCCGCACCCGCCGGTTCGGGGATGCCGACGTGGTCCGGCAGCCCGCTGGTGTGGTTCAGCAGATGGCCTACGGTGACCGGCGAGAAGCGGGCCGGCAGCAGTCCCGGCAGGATGTGCTCCACCGGCCTGTCCAGTGCGACCCGGCCCTCGGCCACCAGCTGCAGCACGACCGTGGCGACGAAGACCTTGGTGATGCTGCCGATGCGGACCTTGTCGCACCCCGTCACCGGCCGCCGCGTCCTGATGTCGGCCACACCCGAGGAAGCATGCCAGGGGCCGGTCGCGCCGCCGACGCGCAAGTGGGCTGCGGTCGACGGCGGGTGCTTCAGATCATCGATCGCCGCCCGGAGTGCGGCGGTATCCAGGGGTGGGAGCGGCGTGGTGGCCGCGGGGGATGCGACGGCGCTGCGCGCGGGCAGGACCGTGAGGGCGGCCGGCGCGGTCGCTCCCGACAGGGCAGCGCCCGCGAACGCCCTTCGCGACAGGGGGGGTGAGGTCATGGACCTCACGCTTCCAGTGGGTGCGTGACCGTACATCCGGGGAGCCCCGGAGGGATCCCCGATCGCACCCTGACCCCCTTCCCGACGCGGGTGGACCGCCTCGCACAGGAGATCGGCTCCCGCGGACCCGGCGCCGATGAGAGGCTCGGCCGCATGTCCACCTCACGGCCCGCCCGCCCGGCCGCTTCGGTCGCCCTGGCCCTCGCCCTCGTCGCGACTCTCGGCGCCTGCGGTGACCTGCACGCCCCGGACTCGCGGACGGGTGCCGCCTCGACCCCGTCGGGCGCGGCCTCGCCCAGTGCCCCGGGAGCGTCACCGTACGTGGAGCCCGGCGCGGGCGACGGCGCCCCGCACTACAACGAGAACAACGCCTACCGCCGTGAGGGCGACATGACTCCGGCCCACGCGATGGACGCCCGGCGGGAGGCCGACCGCATCCGGCCGGTGCTCGAGCGGCTGTGGGAGCGGCGGAAGTGGGACCCCGAGACCGTACGGACGGCCCTGCTCCGGCTCGGCTACGAAGAGGAGCGCGTCACGGACGGCGGCAAGCGCGTCGGCGGCACGCTCACCGTCACGGGGATGTCCCCGCGCTGGAAGGACGACGGCTACGTCACGCCCGAGGGGACGAGGGTCGCCCTGCGCGTGCACGACGACGCCTGTGTGTCGGGGTTCGTGCAGAAGCCGAACTTCGAGGTGCGGGCCAACGGCCCGTACCCGGAGACCGGCTGCTTCGAACCGCCCTACGGCCACTGAGCCGCCAGGCGGCCCTCCTCGGGGTGCTCCGCCCGGTCGCGGCCCGGCCCGGGCGGCGCGCGTCACGCCGCCCGCCGCCCGGGCCCGCTGCACCGCGAGGAAGGCCCCGGCCGCCGAGCCTGGCCCTCGGCTCAGCGGGTCAGCACGCCCGCCAGCGTCCCCGCCCCGGCGGCACAGGCCAGGACCGCGCAGGCACCGGCCGCGTGGCGCCGGAGCAGGGCGCGCCGGAGGTGGGCGTAGCGGCTCTCGTACTCCTGCCGCAGCTCGTCGGCTCGTCGCACGGTGCCTTGCAACAGCTGCCGGGTGACCTCCAGACGCCGGCGGACGTAGTGGCCGGTGAGTTCCTCGGCCTGGGCGGTGGTCATCCACGGCATCCGTGCGCAGAGCTCCTCGGCCTCGCGTTGTGCCTGGTCGTGATGGGCGTGGGCGAGAAGGAAGCCCTCGGTCTCGTCGGCCAGGGCGCTGCGCGACTCGCTCACGGGCACCTGCTGCCTGCCCCGTCTCACTGCCGCTCGCCCTTGTGGCCCTCGGCGTCGACCACATCGCGCTGCCCGGTGTTCTCCGCCTCGTCCAGGCTCGCCACGTCCGGGTGGCGCAGGTCGAAGGCCGGCGACTCGGAGCGGATCTTGGGCAGAGTGAGGAAGTTGTGGCGGGGCGGTGGACAGGACGTGGCCCACTCCAGTGAGCGGCCGTAGCCCCAGGGGTCGTCGACCTCGACCTTCTCGCCCTTCTGAGCCGTCCGCCACACGTTGTACAAGAAGGGCAGGGTGGACATGCCGAGCAGGAACGCGCCGATCGAGGAGACGGTGTTGAGCGCGGTGAACCCGTCGGCGGCCAGATAGTCGGCGTATCGGCGGGGCATGCCCTCGGCGCCGAGCCAGTGCTGGACCAGGAACGTGGTGTGGAAGCCGACGAACAGCGTCCAGAAGTGGATCTTCTCCAGGCGCATGTCGAGCATCGTGCCGGTCATCTTCGGCCACCAGAAGCTGAATCCGCCGAACATCGCGAACACGATCGTTCCGAACAGCACGTAGTGGAAGTGGGCGACCACGAAGTAGCTGTCGGTGACGTGCCAGTCGAGCGGCGGAGAGCCCAGGATGACGCCGGTCAGCCCGCCGAAGAGGAAGGTGACCAGGAAGCCGAGCGCCCAGAGCATGGGTGGTTCGAACGACAGCGAGCCCCGCCACATCGTGCCGATCCAGTTGAAGAACTTCACCCCCGTCGGCACGGCGATCAGATACGTCATGAAGGAGAAGAACGGCAGCAGCACCGCGCCGGTGGCGAACATGTGGTGCGCCCACACCGTCACCGACAGTCCGGCGATGGAGATGGTCGCGCCGATCAGACCGGTGTACCCGAAGATCGGCTTGCGGGCGAAGACGGGGATGATCTCGGTGATCACGCCGAAGAACGGCAGCGCCAGGATGTACACCTCGGGGTGGCCGAAGAACCAGAACAGGTGCTGCCACAGGATCGCCCCGCCGTTCTCCGGGTCGAAGATGTGGGCGCCGAACTTCCGGTCCGCCTCCAGCGCGAACAGGGCCGCGGCCAGTACGGGAAAGGCGAACAGCACCAGCACCGAGGTGAGCAGCACGTTCCAGGTGAAGATCGGCAGCCGGAACATGGTCATGCCGGGGGCGCGCATGCAGATGATCGTGGTGATGAAGTTGACCGCACCGAGGATCGTGCCGAAACCCGCCAGCGCCAGTCCCATGAGCCACAGGTCGCCCCCGACATAGGCGGTGCGCTCACCGCCGCTCAGCGGCGTGTAGGCGGTCCAGCCGAAGTCGGCCGCACCCTGCGGGGTGAGGAAGCTGGACATCACGATCAGGCCGCCGAAGGCGAAGAGCCAGTACGAGAACATGTTCAGCCGGGGAAAGGCGACGTCGGGAGAGCCGATCTGCAGCGGCATGATCGCATTGGCGAACCCGGCGAACGTGGGCGTCGCGAACAGCAGCAGCATGATCGTGCCGTGCATGGTGAACGACTGGTTGTACTGCTCCTGGGAGAGGATCTGCAGCCCCGGCCGGGCCAGCTCCGCCCGGATGGCCATCGCCAGCGCCCCGCCCACCAGGAAGAACGCGAACGACGTGATCAGATACAAGTGCCCGATCTTCTTGTGATCGGTGGTCGTCAGCCAGGAGACGACCACCTTCCCTCTGCCGCGGGGCTCTACCGCGGGCACGGGTGAAACCGGTTCAGTGTGTGTCGCCATCAGTTCCTCGATCGGCAGCAACGGGGCGGACGGTCATCCGTCCCGGAGGAACCTATTGGGTGCGGTTCGTCACCCTTGTCTGCGATCGGGTGTCTCTGAGCCGAATAGCGTAATGATCCATACGACCGAGCGCTGGGCTCAGCGCCGTTTGCGCACGATCGCGGCGACCGCGGCGGACACGAGGAGGCCGGCGAGTCCGGTGAGGACCCTCTTCACCACCGCCGAGTGGAAGGCCGGTCCCAGCCTGTCGCGCATCCGGTCGTGGAGACTGAGCGGCACGCCCAGCAGGGCGTTGCCCGGCGGGCGTCGCGGGACGATCGGGTGGGGGTGTGTGGGTGCGCTCCTGCGTACCGTCTCCCAAGCGGTGCCGAGTTGGCGCAACCGAACGGTGTCCAGGGCTCCTTTGCGGCCGAGGCAGGAGCAGGTCCTCCTCGACCCGCGAGGTCAGGTCCTCGCCGTCCGTCACCGAGCGCCGCACGACCGGCCACAGCACGGTCTCCTCCGCGAAGGCGTGGCTGAAGACGAGCTGAACGACCTCCTCGAGCACCCGCTCGCGTTCCCCGTCGTCCGGGAGGGTGCCGTACCGCTCCATCAGGCGGTCCATCTCCGCGTGATCACGCCGCTGCCGCGCGAGGACGCTGCTCGGACCGCCCGGCTGCTCCACCGTCTGGTCCTCGATCGTCCTGGCCATGGACCGCTCCCTTCCGCGGACCGGCGAGGGTGCCGGCACCGGTGGCGGCAGGCTCGACGGCCGGTGGCGCGAGTACCCCGGCACGCCGGGCGACATCGGTCGGCGCCCCATCTCCTGTGCAAGCGGTTTCAGTGTCTGTGTCATGTTTTGTTCCTGCCGGAGCGCGGCACTCGGGCATCCACGAGCGTGCCCCCTTAGAGGTGACTCCGCTGCGTGAGGTGCGCCTGCCGCGCGCCGGAATCCGGCCCGGCCGCCGGGCGGAACAGAGGGTGGTCGATGACGACGATCGGCGTGGAAGAGGAGTACCTGCTGCTCGACCCGGTCACGGGCCTGCCGGTACCTCAGGCGGACAAAGTGCGCGCCGCGGCGGGCGTGGGGCACCTCGTGACCGACCAGGAGGTGCAGTACGAGCTGCTCCAGGCGCAGGTCGAGGTGGCCACACCGGTCTGCCACACCCTGGAGGAGGTCGGAGGCCATCTCCTGCGCCTGCGGCACGCCGTCGGCGTCGCAGCCGAACAGCACGGCTGCCGGATCGGGGTCTGTGGCACCCCGCCGCTGCGACACGGGCGCCCCATCGCCGTCACCGACCAGGCCCGCTACCGGGCCATGGTCACCCAGGCACCCCAGCTGGTGGCGGAGCAACTGGTCAACGGCACGCACGTGCACGTCGCAGTGCCGGACCGGGAAGCGGGCGTGCAGGTGCTGAACCGGATCCGCTCCCGGTTGCCGACACTGACGGCGATGTCGGCGAACTCCCCGCTCTGGGACGGCCACGACACGGGCTTCGCGAGCTGGCGCACCGTGATCTTCAGCCGGTGGCCGGTCAGCGGCATGCCCCCGCACTTCCGGGACGCCGCCGACTACGACCGGCGCGTGGACCGGCTGCTGGAGTCGGGGCTGATCTCGGACGTCGGCCAGCTCTACTGGCAAGCCCGCCTCTCGGCCACGTACCCCACCATCGAGGTGCGGTGCCTGGACGTCCAGCTCCGCGCGGACGAGGCGGTCATGCTCGCCGCGCTCATCCGGGCCCTCGCGGAGACCGCTCTGGCGGAAGCGGCCGCCGACGCGCCCCTGCCCGACACCGCGCCGGAGCTGCTGCAGGCCGCCATGTGGCACGCCGCCCGGCACGGGCTCGGGGACACCCTCCTCGACCCCGGGGGCGCCCCGCACCGGGCAGGCGACGTGCTCTACGAGTTCCTGCGGCACGTCGCTCCCGCCCTCGACGCATCCGGCGACACCCGGCAGGTCACGTCTCTGATCCACCGGCTGCTGCAGGACGGGACGGGTGCGGACCGGCAGCGCGCCACCCTCGCGCACGGCGGTCTCCGCGCGGTCACCGAGCTGATCAGCGCCCAGAGCACCATGCCGTGACGCCCGGAACCGCTCCTCAGGCCACCGCGGCGTAGGAGGCGGCGACAGCGGTGTCAGCGCGGGCGTGGACGACCAGTCGCGTGCCGGCGGTGTCGGCGTCCGTCTCGAGCGTGCGGCGGACGGGCGCACTGTGCGTGGCCACCGACATCAGCGTGCCCGTCCGGCTGCACAGGTGATGGACCCGGAGGACCACGCTGACCACCGCGCTCCGAGCGGCCGGCTCGTCGAGGACGATGACCACGGGCGCCGGCCGGTAGGCCTGAACGAGGTCGCTGATCCTCGTGAGGAGCGTGGCGCGTCCGCCGATACCGGGGTCCTGGTGGACCGTGATGACGAGGACTCCGTGATCGAGTGAATGGGACAGCACCACGGCCTCCGTTCCTCCGTTTCCTTCGTCGGCGGGTCGTTCCGCCGTGGAAGTACCCGGGAGTGGCCGTTCGAAGCCTACGGCGGACCGGCCGAGAGCCCTGAGGTGAGCACCCGTTCAGGGGAGGCGCGCTGGCCGAAAACCGACCCGGCCCGAAGAGTGGGACAGACGAACCCCGTTCTCTTCGGCCCTGGCGGGGCACTCCGTCGGCGCGCGAGTCCCTACACCCCCAGGAGACCGTCCCATGAGTTTCAACCCATTGGAACAGCGGGGCATCCCGCTCGACCGCCAGCTCCGCAGCTGGCGCGAGCTGAACGTGCAGCCCATCGACCCCGACCGCTGCGACCCGTACACCCGCTGTCGCATCATCGCGATGAACGGCATCGAGGTGGAGGCCATCCTCTTCAGCCACCAGCTCGCCCGCAACACCGTCGACCCGGAGGTGAAGCGGCAGCTCGCCCGGACCCGCTACATCGAGGCGCAGCAGCAGAAGGTGGTGAACTGGCTGCTGCCCGGCGTGTCCTCCGTCCTGGAGACGACCATCGCCTACGAGCAGGTCGCGGTGGACCTCACGGCGTGGGTGGCGAGGATGGAGCCGGACCCGTACCTGAAGCAGGCGTATCAGTTCGGGGTGCTGGAGGACTTCGACCATCTGTACCGGTACGCCAACCTCTACGAGATGATCGAGCATCGCAAGGCGGAGTCGATCGTCGACAACCTCACCGAGGTGATGCCGGGCCGGCCGACGAAGTACCACCACCGTGACCCGTACGACAACGTCCGTGACCCCTACGACAAGAGCGGCACGAACCCGCTGTCCAAGCTGCACGCCCTGACCATCATGGCGGCGGAGCAGCAGACCATGAACTTCTACATGAACACCGGCCCCACCTACATGGAGCCGATCGCCCGGCAGCTCTACCAGGAGATCGGGCTGATCGAGGAGGAGCACGTCACCCACTACGAGTCGCTCGTCGACCCGGGGGAGACGTGGTGGGAGCAGCTCGTCAACCACGAGTACAACGAGTGCTACCTGTACTACTCCTTCATGGAGCAGGAAAGCGACCCCAAGGTGAAGGCGATCTGGGAGCTGCACCTGAACATGGAGCTGGAGCACCTGCACACGGCCTGCGACCTGATGCGCCGCCACGACGGCCGGGAGCCGCAGGAGGTCCTCGCCCCGGAACTGCCGAACGTGCTCACCTTCGAGCCGAACAAGCAGTACCTGCGCGAGCTGCTGGAAACCCAGATGGACCTGACCACGCTGGGCGCCGGCTATGTGCGCGAGGCACACGAGCGGTTCGAGAAGATGCAGGAGCAGATCCACGGTGGTGAAGAGCCGCCCAGCGAGCGCGTGATGGTCCAGCACGACGAGATGTTCGGCCGCGACTACCGCGTCCAGACCGAGGGCGAGCACCCCGATCCCGCGATGCGCGAGAAGTGAGGCGGCCGACCATGCCCGAGACGCACACTCCCCAGGCAGGCGACGACCGCGCCGCCGACACCGACGTGGTCGCGCTCCTCATGCGCCAGCACGGCGACATCCGCAACCTCTTCGACGAGGTCGAGCAGAGCCGGGGCGAGGAACGCCGTGACGCCTTCCGCCGCCTGGTGCGGCTGCTGGCCGTGCACGAGACCGCCGAGGAGGAGGTCGTCCACCCCTTCGCACGGCGGGCCCTGCCCGGTGGCGAGCAGGTCGTGGAGGACCGGCTCGCCGAGGAGCGGGCGGCCAAGGAGACCCTGGCCGCCCTGGACGAACTGGACACCGACGACCCGAAGTTCATGCTCCAGCTGATGAAGCTGCGCAAGGACGTGCAGGAGCACGCCCGGGCGGAGGAGCGCTACGAGTTCACGCACATCCGCCGCAGCACCGACGCCGACGGCCTCGCCACCTTGGCCAAGGCTGTGAAGGCCGCCGAGGCCATGGCACCCACCCGCCCCCATCCCGGCGTCGAGTCGGCCAAGGCCAACGTGGCCCTCGGCCCCGTCGCGGCCCTCGTGGACCGCACGAAGGACGCCGTCCGCAAGGCGATGGGCAAGGACTGAACTCCGCGCGGAGCCGCCCGGCGTCAGGTGCCCCGCCGGGCGGTCGTATCCCCGGTGCTCCCGGTGCTCTTGGCGTTCGCCGGCTCGTAGGCAGTGATGTCGTAGCGCGCTTCGTCGTCGACCGCGTTCTCCTCCCAGTCCAGGACGATGCGCACGGGGTGCCCGTCGGCCGCGTATCCCGCCTCGGCCGTGTCCGCGTCGTCCCGGCGCGCCTGCTCCAGTTCCGCGAGGAGTTCGCCGAGCGTGGGCACCGCGTCGGGGGCGCTCTCGACCGTGCTGCGTGCGGAGTCGTCCAGGCCCACCGCCCGTACGACCTTGCCGTCGAGGACCGAGATCCGGAAGGTGCCGAGCAGGCTCCGCTCTCCCTCGCTCGACCGGAGCGTGTAGGTGTAGGAGGAGGGCTCCTGCCAGTCGCCTCGCGCGTGTCCCGGGGCGGTTTCCGCCTCGGAGGACGTCGATGTCGCGGTGCCGCAGGCGGCGACCGCGCAGACGATCCCTCCGATCAGTACGGCACCGGAAACGGCTCGGGCTGTCATGGCGCGGGTCCCTTCGACGACGGTTGCCACTATGACGCCGACCGCCCCGAAAACGTTCGGCGGCCTGGACCACCGGATCCCGGGACCCACGTCCCCGTTCGCCCCCGTCTGCAGTCAGCGGGATGGTGCACCGGCGGCAGCCGCCGACACTAGGGCTCCGGGCCCGAACGGGCATCGCCTGCCGTCGGCCGTCGCGTGGTCAGACGGGAAGGACGAACGGAGGGTGCGTCCCGTTGAGGAAGTAGTCCCCGACGTCCTGGAGCCGGTGGCCGACGGGCTCGTACAGCGTGTGCGTCCGGGCGTTGCGCCAGAACCGGTCGAAGCCGAGCCGGGCGGAAGCGGAGCGCGCGCCGATGATGTCCAGGGCGCGAGCGGTGGACTCCTGGGCGGCCTTGGACGCGGCGGCCTCGGCCATGGCCACCAGGACGGAGATCTCCGCGTAGTCCTCGTAGGTGAGGTCCTCGCCGCGGTCCAGCCCGACCTGCACGGCCCGCCGCGCCTCGTCGGCGAGTGCGGACGCCGAGCGGGTGAGCACGGTGAGCTCCCCGTACGCCGTCAGCACCTGCGGGTCCTGAGGGGAGCCGACCGGCCACTCCGGGTGCCCGTGCGAGTGGCCGGACCTGCTGTACTCGCGGGCCTCGGCGAGCACGCCCTCCGCCATGCCGAGCCGGAGCTGCGCCGACAGCAGACGACCGACCGGTGACACCAGGGCCGTCAGGGGCGACAGGACGTCCTCGTCCGCCGACAGGGAGCCCAGCACGTCACCGGCGGCTATCGGCACGGCGTCGAACTCCGCGCTGCCGCCCGCCGCCAGCCGCTGGCCGAAGGGGTCGGTGTCACCGTCGACGACCACACCCGCGAGGGCGGGGTCGACCACGAGCGCGAAGGGTTCACCGGTTCCGGCCCGCACTGCACGCACGGCGAGGCGGTCGGCGACCAGGACGCCGGCGGCATAGCTCTGCCGCCCGTTCAGCACGTACCCGCACGTGTCCCGGGTGAGGGTCAGCGCCGGTTCCTGGCGGGCCAGGCCCCCGCCCCAGCACCACTGCTCCGCCGCGGACCGTCGCTCCAGCCGCGCGGCGGGGGCGGGATCGGCGAAGAACCGTGCGCTCCAGGACGTGAAGTAGTGACAGCCGAGGAGCTGCCCGATGGCGCCGTCGGCCGCCGCGATCTCCCGGACCACGGCGTACGCCTGGGTCCAGTCCGCGCCGCCGCCCCCGAGTTCGGCAGGCACGAGGAGGGTCAGCAGCCCGGACTCGCGCAGCCGGGACACCTCGTCGAAGGGAGGCTTGCCCGCCTGATCCCGGGCGACGGCGTCCGTGGCCAGATCCTCCGCCGTCTCGCGGGCCACGCGCGACCAGTGCGCGCTGTCGGTCCCGGACTGGTCGAACTCCGCGGCGGGGCCGGACGGCGCCAGGGCAACGCCCATCGCAGGAATCTCCTCAAGTTCGTATGCAGAACGGGGTGTTGAGCCTCACGGGCGGGAAAGATGTGTGGGCCATCCGCATCATCCTGCGCAGGAGCGCAAGGCCCCGTCAATACTTTCCTAGTAATTCGATAGGGAACGTAGGGAATGGCGGAGTGCGGCCAGCCGGGCCCTCAGCCGCTGCACGGGCGTGGGTGGCAACGCGCGGGCGGCGCCGCGCGCATAGTGCCGCTCCACATAGAACTGCCCCGCGCTGAGCACGGTCGTGACGGCGATGTACCAGAGCGTGGCGACCAGCAGCAGCGGGATGACCTGATACGTCTGGTTGTACACGAGCTGCACCGAATACAGCAGGTCGTGCACGGCCAGCACGCTGACGATGCTCGTGCCCTTCAGGGTGCCGATCAGCATGTTGCCGGCGGTCGGCACGATGGAGCGCATCGCCTGCGGCACGACGATTCTGCGCAGGGCGCGCGCCCTGCCGATGCCGAGCGCCTGCGCGGCCTCCGTCTGTCCGGAGTCCACGGAGAGGATGCCGCCGCGCACCACCTCGGCGGCGTAGGCGGCCTCGTGCAGGGTCAGGCCGATGACGGCCGTCAGGGCGGGACCGAGCAGGTTCACCGTTTTGACGGTGACGAACTGCGGGCCGAACGGGATACCGAGGCCGAGCGTCGGATACAGGGCCCCGATGTTGAACCAGAGCAGCAGCTGCACCAGCAACGGAGTGGACCGGAAGACCCACACGTAGCCCCAACTCAGGCTTCTCAGTACCGGGTTGGCGGACAGTCGCATCACGGCCAGCGGGATGCCGAGCAGAAAGCCGAGCACCATTACCACGCCGGTCAGCCAGAGGGTGAGCAGCAGCCCGTCGAGCACGGCGGCACTGGTGAAGTAACCGCCGACCACGTCCCATTGGAAGGCCTGGTTGCGGACGACGGAGTCGACCAGCAGCGCGAAGAGCGACAAGGCGACGGCGGCGGCCAGCAGACGGCCGATGTTGCGACGCGGCACGATCCGCGGCACGTCGGCATCGGCCCCCGGGTCAGGGGCCCGGCCGGGGTTCTTCGGATCTGTCGCGGACAGGTCGGGAGCGGAGGCGGTGAGGTCGGAAGGCGAGGCCATCAGAAGGCTCTCCAGGGGAGGGAGGGAGGCACGGCACGGGTACGGGACCGGAGCCAGGCTTCGGCGTCATCACGCTCGCCGCGTCCCTCAACGCGGTGCGCCAAATCGTATGGGGACGACACACACAGGTGTCAACCACACCCGGCGTCGGGGGCGACTCGTTCCGACGTCCGCCATCCGGGCTGCGGTTGACGAGACGCGAGTCGCCCTGCTCAAGTAGTCACATGAATGCCGAGCAGCGCCTGGTCACCCGTGGCCACATCGACTTCGGTCGGGTGTGGTCCGCGGCGTGTTGCGCCTGACGCGGCAGCGGGCCGTCTGACCGGCCCTTCCCTCCCTCGGTTCCCCCGTCGCGGGCCGAGTCTCTCTCCTGACACGCGCTGCCGCCGCTCCACCCTGCCCAGGGCCCAGGCCCCGGCGCCATCACCTTCTTTCGCCACCCCCTTCACCGCCCCCTTCGCCACGCCCTGAAGCGCCGTCGCACCCCGACCGTGCCGCGGGCCGCCCCGCCGTGCCCCCGACGCTGTCCCGGCACGGCGCCGGACGACTTGAGGAAAGGCCAGAACCCATGCCCGTGGAGTTCCTCGGCATCGCCGCCACCCACGACGGATCCGAAACCACACCGCGCTCCGGCGCCGCCTTCGACAAGGACTACACGCTCCGGCTCGCCCGGGCCCACGAGGAACACGGCTGGGACCGGGTCCTGTTCGCCTACGGCTCCGGATCGCCCGATCCGGCACCGGCCGCCGCGTACATCGCGAGCAGGCTGGACCGGCTCCAGATCCTCCTCGCCCACCGGCCCAACGTGTCGTACCCGACGTTCGCCGCGAAGACCTTCGCCACCCTCGACCAGATCAGCCAGGGCCGCCTGACCGTCCACTTCATCACCGGCGGCAACGACCGGGAACAGGGTCGCGAGGGCGACACCCTCACCAAGGACGAGCGCTACGCCCGCACCCGCGAGTACATCCGGATCGTCAAGAAGATCTGGACCACGCACGAGCCGTTCGACCACGAGGGCGAGCACTACCGCTTCCACGACTTCGTCAGCGACGTCTTCCCGGTCCAGCAGCCGCGCCCGAACGTGTCGTTCGGTGGCTCCTCGCCCGCCGCGTACGCCGCCGGCGGCGCCGAGGCCGACATCTACTGCCTCTGGGGAGAGCCCCTGGAGAAGACCGCCGAGCAGATCGAGAAGGTGAAGGCCGCCGCACAGGCCGCGGGCCGCACCGATGTGCCGCGCATCCAGGCGGCGTTCCGGCCGATCATCGCCCCGACCGAGGAACTGGCCTGGGAGAAGGCCCACCGCACGGTCGGCCTGATCAAAGCCCGCAGGGAGCGGGGCGAGGCGATCACCAAGCGCCACAACGGCTCCGCGCAGCCGCAGAACACCGGCTCCCAGCGACTGATCGCCATCGCCGAGGCGGGGGAGCGCTACGACCGCGCCCTGTGGACCCCCACCGCCGCCGCGACCGGCGGCGCGGGCAACTCCAACGCCCTGGTCGGCACCCCGGAGACGGTCGCCCAGGCCCTCCTGGACTACTACGACCTCGGCGTGGACGTCCTCTCCGCCCGCGGCTACGACCTGCTCGGCGACGCCATCGACTTCGGCCGGCACGTGATCCCGATCGTCCGCGAGGAGGTCGCCAAGCGCGACGCCGAGCGCGCCGCCAGGAGCGACGCCGAGCGAACGTCCCACGATCCGCAGCGCCTCGCGACGGTGAACGGGTGACCTCCGCACCGGAACTGGCGTTCATTCAGGTACCGGTCTCCGATCCCCGGGTCGCGCCGCTGCTGCGTGAACTCGGCGACGAGTACTCCATTCGCTACGGCAGGGACGCGCACGCCGAAATCTCCCGCTATCCCGACGAGGAGTTCACCGCACCGCACGGCGGTCTGCTCCTGCTGCTGCTGGAACGCGGCGAACCCGTCGCGGGCGGCGCCTTCCGCCGGTACGACGCGGCCACGGCCGAACTGAAACGGATCTGGACCCACTCCGCCCACCGCCGTCGCGGTCTCGCCCGGCGCGTCGTCGCCGAGCTGGAACGCGAGGCCGCGGGCCGTGGGTACCGGCGCGTCCACCTCACCACCGGCCCGCGCCAGCCCGAAGCCCGCGGCCTGTACCTGGCCACCGGCTACACACCCCTGTTCGACACCGAGGCAGACCCGGAGACCATCGGCCCGCTGCCGTTCGAGAAACACCTGCGAGAGGTCCCCGAGCCGTGAACAGAACCCGTCTGCGCAGCACCGCCGCCCTGGTGCTGCTGCCCGCCCTGGCCCTCACCGCCTGCGGCTCCGGCACCACCCCCGGCACCACCCCCGGCGCCGCCCCCGCGGGCGCCCAGGCGTCCCCCGCCCCCACCGACGACCCCGTCGCCGCCGTCCGCCCGGTGGACTCCGTCGCCGCCCTGCTGCCCGCCGACGTCCGCGCGTCGGGCAAGCTGCGCATAGGCAGCTCCGTAGGCTCCCCGCCCGGCGCCTACTACCCGAACGGGCCCGGCAAGGCGCCCGCCGGCCAGGACATCGACATCGCCGACGCCGTCGCCAAGGTCCTCGGCGTGAAGCTCGACCGGCAGGACGCCTCCTTCGAGACGATCCTGCCCGCCCTCGGCAGCGGCAAGTACGACGTGGGCACCGGCAACTTCGGCGTCACCACCCAGCGCCTGAAGACCGTCGACTTCGTCACCTACATCGACGACGGCCAGGGCTTCGCCGTGAAGAAGGGCAGCACCGCCGTCAAGAAGAAGGTCACCGACCTGACCCAGCTGTGCGGCCTGACCATCGGCACCGGCGCCGGAACCACCTTCGAGTCGACCCTCGCCGCGCAGAAGGACATCTGCGCCAAGGCGGGCAAGAAGCCCTACGACGTGAAGGTCTACTCCGAGAACGGAGCGACGTTCACCGCGCTCCAGCAGGGCCGCGTCGACGTGATCATGTCGACCATCAACGGCCTGCGCTACCAGGCCGCCCAGCCCGCGGCGCAGACCACGTTCCTCGGCGAGTACCACCGCCTCGATGTCGGCTTCGCCTTCAAGAAGGGCTCCCCGCTCTCCAAGGCGTTCCGGGCCGCCGTCGACGAACTGATCAAGAACGGCACGTACGCCCGGATCCTGAAGAAGTGGGGCACCTCCGCCTCCGCGATCGACGCGTCGCGGATCAACCCGCCCGAGCACAGGTGACCCCATGAGCAGCGACACGATCACAGAACCGGCCGCACGTCCCTCACGAAGGAGAGCGCATGAGTGCCGTCATGGTCGACGTCCACGGCGTCCACAAGAGCTTCGGCCCGCTGGAAGTACTGCGCGGCGTCGACCTGCAGGTGCGGGCCGGCGAGGTCACCGTGGTCCTCGGCCCGTCCGGCTCCGGGAAGTCCACGCTGCTGCGCACCATCAACCACCTGGAGAAGGTCAGCCGCGGCTGGGTCAGCATCGACGGTGAACTCATCGGCTACCGCCGGTCGGGGAACAAGCTGCACGAGCTGAGGGAGCGGGACGTTCTCAAGCAGCGGACCAACATCGGGTTCGTCTTCCAGAACTTCAACCTCTTCCCGCACCTGACCGTCCTGCAGAACCTCGTCGAGGCCCCGGTCTCCGCCCGGCGCCGCCCGCGCAAGGAGGCCGAGAAGACCGCCCGCCGGCTGCTCGACCGGGTCGGTCTCGCCGGCAAGGCCGACGCCTATCCGCGGCAGCTGTCCGGCGGTCAGCAACAGCGCGTCGCCATCGCCCGGGCGCTCGCCCTCGAACCGAAGGTGCTGCTGTTCGACGAACCCACCTCGGCACTCGACCCGGAACTGGTCGGCGAGGTCCTCGACGTCATCAAGGACCTGGCCCGCACCGGCACCACCATGATCGTCGTGACCCACGAGATCGGCTTCGCCCGCGAGGTCGCCGACACCGTGGTGTTCATGGACGCCGGAGTCGTCGTGGAGCAGGGCCCGCCCTCGACCGTGCTCGACGCACCGCGGCACGAGCGCACCCGCGCCTTCCTCTCCAAGGTTCTCTGACCACCCGCCCGTGATGGTCCTGAAGCTCTGGGGCCTGTCCGGCGAGGGCGTGCGGAAGTCGGAGATCAACCCGCCCGGCCTGCCGAAGAACGGCGGCCAGTGCCGCACCAGGAAGGTTCGCCCCGTGGCCTGCCGCTCCTTCACGGGCAACCGTCGCCTGCCGCGGCACCAGCCGGCCGCACCCTCGTCCCTGTCCGCCGCCCCACGCTGAGGAGCACCGATCATGTCCGGCATCCCCCTCGGAGTCCTCGACCTCGTCCCGGTCCCGTCCGGCGCCACCGCCGCCGACGCACTGCGCAACACCCTGGACCTCGCGCGGCAGACCGAAGAGTTCGGCTACAGCCGCTACTGGTTCGCCGAGCACCACCTCAACCCCGGCGTCGCCGGGGCCTCTCCCGCCGTCGTACTGGCCCTGACCGCCTCCGCGACCTCCACGATCAGGATCGGCTCGGGCGCCGTACAACTCGGTCACCGCACCGCCCTGTCCACCGTCGAGGAGTTCGGCCTGATCGACGCCCTGCACCCGGGACGCCTGGACCTGGGCCTCGGCCGCTCCGGCGGACGTCCCCCCGGGCAGACGGCGCAGCCCCGGCCCACCACGACCCCCGTCGTCGACGGCCGTACTCCCAACGGCCTCAGGATCCCGCCCCGCTTCTCACCCGAGCACCTGCGCGGCTCACCACGCCTCCGGCTCCAGCAGCGGCTGCTGCAGCAGCCGGGCGCCCGGCACCAGGACTACGGCGAACAGATCGACGACGTCCTCGCGCTGCTGCGCGGCGAGTACCGCTCGCCTGACGGCGTCGAGGCGCACGCGGTTCCCGGCGAGGGGGCCGACGTGCAGGTGTGGATCCTCGGCAGCGGCGGTGGGGAGAGCGCCGACGTCGCCGGGCGCAACGGCCTGCGCTTCGCCGCCAACTACCACGTCAGCCCGGCCACCGTCCTGGAGGCGGCCGAAGGCTACCGGGCCGCGTTCCAGCCGTCCGACCACCTCGACAAGCCCTTCGTCAGTGTCTCCGCCGACGTCGTCGTCGCCGAGGACGACGAGACCGCCCGCGAACTGGCCACCGGGTACGGCCCGTGGGTCCGCAGCATCCGCACCGCCGAGGGCGCGATTCCCTTCCCCACGCCCGAACAGGCCCGCGCCCACCGCTGGACCGAGCAGGACCGGGCCCTGGTCGCCGACCGCGTCGACACCCAGTTCGTCGGGTCGCCCGGACGCGTCGCGGACCAGCTCGAGCAACTGCGGGAGGCCACCGGCGCCGACGAGTTGATCATCACGACCATCACCCACGGCCACGCCGACCGGGTGCGTTCGTACCGGCTCCTCGCGGAGGAGTGGCACCGCAGGTGACGCACGTCCGCTGTGCGGGACGGGGGCACCGCGCGGGTTCCCGCCCGGGGCCGGGCCACCCGCGCGAGACCGGGCGGCGGCCGGGCACGCCGAAGCCGGATGCGGTCACAAGCTGACCGCATCCGGTGCGACCGTGATCGCGCAAGCCGCCCGGACACCTGGACCGCGGGTCGGCACACGACGCGAAGGCCGAGGTGCTCCGATGACCGTTCTCGACACCCGGGCACTCAACCGAGCCACCCTGGCCCGGCAGTTGCTCCTCGATCGCGCCGACCTGCCGGTCCTCGACGCGGTCGCGCACGTGTGCGGTCTCCAGGCGCAGGAACCGCAGGAGCCGTTCCCCGGCCTGTGGTCGCGGCTGCGGGCCTTCGACCCGGCGGAGCTGTCGGACCTGCTGACCGGACGCCGTGTCGTGCGCACCCACCTCATGCGCCGTACCGTCCATCTCGTCACCGCCGACGACGCCGTGGCCTGGCGTTCCCGCCACGACGCCATGCTTCGCCAACGGGTCCTCGGGGTGTACCGGCGCGAACTCGACGGGATCGATCCCGCCGAACTGGAGGCGGCGGGTCGCGAGGTCATGGCCGACGGCGAACCCCGCTCCATGCCCGACCTTGCGCGAGCCGTCGCCGGCCGCCGGCCCGGGGCGCAGCCGCGACCCCTGGGCGAGATGCTGGTCGCGGCCCTCCTCCCGACGGTCCAGGTGCCGCCGCGCGGCCTGTGGCGCGCCAGAGGGGGAGCGCGCTACGCGCTCATCTCCTCCTGGCTCGGACGCGACATCGACCCGCTCTCCCCGGAGGCCTCCGACCCCGTGGGCCGGACGCTGGTACGGCGCTATCTGGCCGCGTTCGGCCCCGCCGCCTCGGCGGACCTGCGCGCCTGGTGCGGTCTCGCCGGACTGCCGGCCGCGGTCTTTGCCCTCCGTGAGGAACTCGTCGCCTTCCGCGACGAACGCGGCCGCGAGCTGCTCGACCTCCCGGACGCGCCCCGCCCCGATCCCGGCACCCCAGCGCCGGTGAGGTTCCTGCCGGCGTTCGACAACGCGATTCTCGGCTATCACGACCGCAGTCGGATCATCGACGACGCGCACCGCCGGCTGTCCGTCGCCGGCGCGCGAGTCGTCCTGGTCGACGGCAGGGTCGCCGCGACCTGGACCGTCGAGGCGGACACGGTGCACGTCACCCCGCTGCGTCGTATCTCCCGGACCGATCGCACGGCCGTCGCCGAGGAAGCGCGGGCCATGGCCTCGTTCCTCTCCGGCGACGCGAGCGACCGGGTACGGATCGCGGCCGCTCCTGGGTGAACCGGGGCTCGTACCGCCCGGAATGCGCATGTCCTGCGTTGATCGGCGGGCGTTCCCGGCCGACAGGCGCACACTGGAAGGGTGCTGCCGGTGCTCACGAGGGGGTGTCGGCCATGGAAGCGTCAGAACGTGTGACCGTGCGGTGGTGGCGGTGGCGGCGCAACGCGCTCAAACGGCGCATCGACGTCGTCGAAGCCTGGATCGTGGTCGCCGGCTGGGTGCTCGCCCTGCTGGGCGGGCTGATCGCGGGACTGCTCGCGGCGGGCACGGTCGAGCAGGCCGTCGAGCGGCAGCGGGCCGAGAGCCGCCAGGTCCGGGCGACGGTGGTCGAGGACGCGCCCGGCCCGTCACCGGCCCGCGAGGCGAGCGACCACCGGGTGTGGGGCAAGGTGCGGTGGACCGCGCCCGACGGCTCGACCCACCGTGAGGAGGCCCGGGTGCCGGCGAGAGCGCCCGCCGGAAGCACCCTCTCCGTGTGGGTGAACCGGAGCGGTGGCCTCACGCCCCCGCCGGTGTCCGGCGGCGAGGCCTGGCTGCACATCGCCATGGGCGGCGCGCTCGCCGGGATCTTCACGGGCGGCGCGGTACTGGGAGCCACCTGGCTGACCCGCCTGGGCCTCGACCGGCGCCGCATGTCCCAGTGGGACGCGGAGTGGGAGCGGATCGACACGCGGAGGGGCTGGAAGACGGGCTGAACATGGAGTGCCGGCCTGTGCGGGCCGTGCGGACCCGGAGAAACCGGCGTAGTCCGCCCCGCCGAGGCGCGTTCCCCCCGGCCTGGTTCCGGCGTGCCTGCGGCCCGGGCCCCGGCGTGCCGGCCCTCCGGGGACCCGGCGGTGGGACTGCCTCGCGGGAGCTAACGGGACGGCTGCTGGACGGGGGCCGCGGACGGGACGGGTGTGGCCGTCGGCAGTCGCGCGGTCGCGCCCTCGACCTGCCGCACCGTGTTCCCACCGGGCCGGTGGCCCGTGCCCGCGCCGGTGGAGAGCTGGGACCAGGCCCCGAGTGCCAGCGCGACGGCGGCAGCGGTGGCGACCACCCGCCCCGCGCGCCGGACCTTGGCACGGCGGTCCAGGTCCCGCCACGCCACGCGGACCCAGAGGTCCTCCGGCTGCCACAGATCGCCGACGGCGTGCGGGGGTTGGAGCTGCCGCCCCGCAGCCCGCTCCTCGGCCGAGGGTTCCCGGGGAGCGGAGACGCGTATGGCCGACTCGCTGTCCGTGAGGAACCTCAGCCACACGTCGTCGCGGACCGGGGGGACGACGGGCGGCTCGTGGGGAGTTCTCCGCCCGTCCGGCTCTTCGGTGGTCACGACCCGTCATCCCCTCTCCCGCCGTCGCCTGATCACTGCGCAGCGCAAGATCAGTATGCCGCCCGGGCGCCGGAGTCGTCCCTCGTCCGGTCGCGGACAGCCCGTCCGAGACCTACTTGGAACACGCCGAGAGCGGGAGGGCCGGGCGGCGCTCCCGCCGCACAGCTCAGACCGTGGCCGGCAGGACGTGGTCACCGACCTTGTCGGTGCTCAGGCACAGCGAGCAGACGACCGCGTCGTGCGTCCGGCAGGCGGCCACGTCCGGCCGCTCGAACTGCTGCCGGCACACATGGCACTCGTAGGTGACGGCGCTGGGGTTGCCGTCCTCGTCCAGCAGCGGCTCGGCGATGCCGTCGTCGGTGCGGCGCAGGTAGTACCGGCCCTTGGTGACCACCGCCATCAGCGGTGTGAGGATGAAGGCGATGACGGCCGCGGCGACGGGGGAGTACGGCTGGAGCGCGTCGCCGAGGGCGTGGAAGTACATGGCGATGGACAGCCCCGAGGCGGCGACGAAGGCCACGACCCCGACCGGGTTGACGGCGTAGAGCATGCCGCGGCGGAACTCGGGGGCGTGCGGGGACAGCTTCAGCACGTACTTGTTGATGCCGATGTCGGTGGCCACGGTGACCACCCAGGCGATCGCGCAGTTCGAGTAGAAGCCCAGGATGCTGTTGAGGAAGCTGAACATGTCGGCCTCCATCAGGGCCAGCGCGAAGCCCAGGTTGACCAGGACGAACACCATCCGGCCCGGGTAGCGCCTCGTGACCCGGGTGAAGGAGTTGGTCCACGCGAGGGAGCCGGAGTACGCGTTCGTCACGTTGATCTTGATCTGGCTGATGACGACCAGCACCACGGCGAGGGGGACGACGAGCCAGGACGGCATCATCGCGTCGAAGGCGCCCTTGAACTGCTGGATCGGCTCGGGTGCGGCGGAGGCGCCGACCTCGGCGATGATGTACACCGCGAGGAACACGCCGATGGCCTGCTTGAGCGCGCCCAGCACCACCCAGCCCGGGCCGGCCATCACCACGGCCGTCCACCAACTGCGCTTGTTCGCCTCGGTCTTGGGCGGCATGAAGCGCAGGTAGTCGATCTGCTCGCCGATCTGTGCGATCAGCGACAGGCACACGCCCGCACCGAGCAGCACGGAGGCGGTGTTGACGCCGCCGTCCCCGTCGGTGCCCGCGTAGGCGAGGAAGCGGTCGACGGTGCCCGGGTCGGTGGCGACCAGGTAGACCAGCGGGCCGACCATCAGCAAGAGCCAGACCGGGGTCGTCCACACCTGGAGCTTGCTCAGCGCCTTCATGCCGTAGATCACCAGGGGGATCACCATCAGCGTGGAGACCAGGTAGCCCAGCCAGAGCGGCAGTCCGAGGCCCAGCTTCAGGCCCTGGGCCATGATCGAGCCTTCCAGGGCGAAGAAGATGAAGGTGAAGCTGGCGAAGATGACGCTGGTGAGGACCGAGCCGAAGTAGCCGAAGCCGGAGCCGCGGGTGATCAGGTCCAGGTCGATGTTGTAGCGGGCCCCGTAGTAGGCCAGCGGGAAGCCGGTCACGAAGATGACGACGGCGGCGACGGCGATCGCGAGCAGCGCGTTGCCGGTGCCGTGGGCCAGTCCGATGCCGGCCCCGATGGAGAAGTCGGCCATGTAGGCGATGCCGCCGAGCGCGGTCGTCGCCACCACCATCGGGGTCCAGCGCCGGTAACTGCGCGGCGCGAAGCGGAGCGTGTAGTCCTCGAGGGTCTCCTTGACGGCCTGGTCCGTGCCCGGTGCTGCCTGCGGTGCGGGTTCCGGCTCGGCGACTTCGGCCAGTCGTGGCTCGGCACTCATGCCACGCCTCCTTGCTGCGGGTTGGGGTTCTGACAAGGCAGGCACGGTAGGCAGCGGTCGTTACCCCTAAATACTTCCTGCGTGAAGGGAATGTTTCGGAGCCATCTCACCGGGCGCCGACGGCCGCCATTCCTAGGGCACCCCCAGCACGAACAGCACGTATCCCGCGTACGACCCGGAGGCCAGCGCGGCCGTGCCGAGGACCGCGGCCAGAGAGGGCCACCGGAGCCGCCGCATCGCGAGGGCGAGGGGGACGAACAGCGGGAAGAGCGGGAGCAGATAGCGCGAGACGTTGCCGAAGTACTGCTGGGTGGACATCACCATGAGGTAGGACAGGACCGTGTAGACGACGAGCACGGCAGGCGGTCGCAGGCGCGTCAGCAGCACGGTCAGCACCGGCACCATCAGCACCACGCAGACGCCGATCACGTCCTCGAAGGGCAGCGCGAAGCGGTAGTCGAAGTGACCGACCGGAATCGACGTCAGCACGTCGAACGTGTGGACCCCCCAGTCGAACTTGTGGGCCCAGGCGCCGTCCTGGAGTTTGGAGTAGCCATTGATGTCGCCCATGCGGTAGTTGACCCAGCCGAGGTAGCCGAGCAGGCCCAGGGGCGCGATCGCCACAGCGGCCAGGGGACGGCGGACCCCGTCCTCGCGCCGGCGCAGGGACAGCACCGCCGCGACGGCGAGGGCGGCCACGAGCGCGACGGCGGTGGGTCGGCACAGCCCGGCCGCGCAGGTCAGCAGGCCGGCCGTGAGCCAGCGGCGGGTCATGACCGCGAGGCAGGCCCACGCGGCGAGGGCCGTGTAAAGGGACTCCGAGTAGCCCGACCATTCCGTGCCCGAACCGGGCCAGACCGCCCACAGCCCGGCCGCGACCAGGCCGGCCCGGTGGCCGCCGAGGCGTCTCGTCACGGCGTAGATGCCCAGCGCGGCGGCGAAGGAGGCGATGACGGAGACCGTCATGCCGGCGCCGTACAGGCCGAGTCCGGTGCACTCCGAGATCAGCCGCATCAGCGTCGGGTAGAGGGGGAAGAACGCCGCCGAGTTGCCCTCCAGCGTGATCAGGCCCGTAGCGCCCGGAACCGGTTTCAGGGCCGGGTCGTACCCGTGCGCGGCGATCTGCTGGTACCACCAGCCGTCCCAGCTGGCCAGGACGTCCCAGGGGCGCTCGCCGCCGCCGAAGCGCGGGTTCTTCTTCCGGAAGTCGCCCGCGGAGTCCAGCAGGAACATGAAGACGCCGAAGCCGGCCAGCTTCAGCACGCCGTACGTCAGCAGCACGGGCCCGTAGCGCGCGGCGGCGGCGCGCAGCCATGGCCGTAACTGCCCTGCGCTGTCCGGAACTTCGGGTGGTGCGGTATCGACGGGCGGACGGCGCAGCTGGACGGTGCTCATGGGGCGGAGGGTCCTGTCGTGCGGCGGGCCGGGAACACCCAGGCCCGGAAGAGGAGGAAACGCAGCAGCGTCGCGGCCAGGTTGGCGACGACCAGAGTCATGAGCTCGGCCCTGTGGCCGGCCCCGGGCGCGGTGTGGTGGAGCAGGGCGAGCGAACCGCTCGTCAGGGCCAGTCCGATCAGAAAGGCGGTGAGTCCCTTGAGGTGGTGGCGCAGTACACCGCCACGGCCTCGCACACCGAAGGTGAGCCGCCGGTTGGCCGCCGTGTTGGCGATCGCGTTGGCGAGCAGGGCGATCGCGTTGGCCGCCTGCGCTCCTGTCGCCGGTCTGAGCGCGGTGTACAGCAGCAGGTAGCAGAGGGTGCTGGCGGCACCGACGGCGGCGAAACGCACCACCTGCCGGGCCAGACCCGCGGGCAGCTCCCCGGCCAGGTCGCCGCCGCTGCGGCGCAGCGCGGACAGCGGCAGCCTGCCGCAGGCCAGGGACCCGCCGATCCTGGCCATGCCCCGCAGATCGGCCAGCGCCGTGGAGAGGATGTGGACCCGGCTGTCGGGGTCGTCCACCCAGTCCACCGGCACCTCGTGGATCCGCAGGCCCGCCCGCTCGGCGATGACCAGCAACTCGGTGTCGAAGAACCACTCGCGGTCCTCCACCAGCGGCAGCAGCCGCTCGGCGACGTCCCGCCGCACCGCCTTGAACCCGCACTGCGCGTCGGAGAAGCCCACCGCGAGTGTGCCGCGCAGCAGCCCGTTGTAGCAGCGGGAGATGATCTCCCGTTTCGGCCCGCGCACCACCCGCGAGCCGCGGGCCAGCCGGGTGCCGATGGCGATGTCCGAGTGGCCCGAGATCAGTGGCGCGACCAGCGGCAGCAGAGCGGCGAGGTCGGTGGACAGGTCCACGTCCAGATACGCCAGCACCGGGGCGCGGGAGCGTGACCACGCGGTGTGCAGCGCACGTCCCCGCCCCTTCTCCGCCAGCCGGATCCAGTCCGTGCCGGGCAGCTCCGCGGCCAGCCGGGCGGCGATCCGCGGGGTCGCGTCGGTGCTCGCGTTGTCGGCGATGGTGATGCGGAAGGCGTAGGGGAAGGTCTCGCCGAGGTGTGCGTGCAGGCGCCGGACGCAGGGTTCGAGGTCGTTCTCCTCGTTGTACACCGGAACGACCACGTCCAGGACGGGATCCGGGTGGTGCGCCGGCAAGGGCACCCGGCGGGGCAACGCGGACGGTTCGGCTGTCGGGCGGTCGATCAAGGCCGACCGCAATACGGTTCGCATGGCTGTCTCACGGTCTCTTTCCGGCGTGCGGGCATGCCCGAGCGCCTGTTCCGGGCATGCCGAAGGCGCCCGTGACGGGTGGGGTGTCGAGACGTGCGGGGCGAAGGTGCCCCTGATGGGAAGGGCCGCTCAGGCGGCTACTGGGAAAGGGCCGACGCGGAGGGTTCCTCCGAGTGCTGTGCCGACGGAGGGGCCGTCGTCGGTGTGGAGGAGGGCGGGGGCGCGGTCGGCGTCGAGGTGGTCCGGCTCCCGGAGGCCGTGGTGGCCGGTGCGGGGTCGGCCGGCTCCGTCGTCGTCCCGGACGGGGTGATGCCGCCGGTCGTGGTCGTGGTCGCGGGCAGGGTCGTCTCGGGCAGCTCGGTAGGGGTCGTGCTCGGCGCCGGCGCCGGGCTCGTCGGGGTGCTGTCCGGTGAGGCCGTCGGGCTCGTCACCGGCCGCGGCCGGTGGTCCGCGGGCTGGGCGCGGGTGAACATGCTGGGCAGCAGGGCCAGTCCGACGCTGAGCCCGGCAACCGCCACGGCGGAGCCCCCCGCCTTCCACAGCAACCGCGACCGGCGGCGGGACCGGATGCCCGCGTGCAGCCGCTGCCGGTGTGCGGGCTCGTAGGGGGTGTGCTGCCGGGTGTCGTGCATCAGCCGCGACAGGTCCCGCTCGAAGTCGTCCATCGGTACTCCCTTCACCCCACGGGCCTGACGGTGCCGGACAGGATCTGGCGGAGCCGTGCGACTCCGCGTGACGCATGGGACCGGGCGGTGCCCACCGGGCAGCCCAGGGCCTGGGCGACCTGGGCCTCGGGCAGGTCCTCGTAGTAGCGCAGCACCACCGCGGCCCGCTGCTTCGACGACAGCTGGGCCAGTGCCGCCTCCAGCCGCGAACGTTCCGCGACGGCGGACGACACGTCGCCCGGGTCGGCCCGGTCGGGCAGATGCTCCACCGGGCGCTCACCCCACCAGCGCCGCCGGGCCGAGCGGGCCGCCAGCCGCACCAGCACCGTCCGGACGTACGCCTCGGGAGCCTGCTCGGCCACCCTCGGCCAGGCGAACCACAGCTTGACCAAGGCCTCCTGCACCAGGTCCTCGGCCCGCTGCCGGTCGCCTCCCGTGAGCAGACGCGCGACATGGAGCAGCGCCGACCAACGGGCGGCCGCGAACTCGTCGAAGCCGTCCGCCCCCCGAAACTGCTCCATCCTCACCGTCCTGCGTCTCAGTGGCCCCCTACACCTCTCAAAAGACGCCGACCCCCACTCCACGATGCACTCGCAGCCTGTGATCCACCTCACCTCGACCGATGCCGGACCCGGGCACGCGGCGGGATGCCGGATCCGGGCACGGAAAAGGGGCCCGTGCACAGGCACGGGCCCCTTTCGCCGGGCAAGCGCGAGCTTCCTACGTGCGGTCGCCCTTCGGCTGGGCGGGCTGGTCGGGCGTACCGTGCGGCGGCGGGCTGTGCGGCTGCGGCGACGTCGCGGGCGACACGGGCGAGCCTCCCTGGGCACCCTGCCCCGTCTCGGGGCGCAGGGCGCTCGGGTCGCCGGACGTCGGCTCGGCGCCCGCGCGCAGCTGGTCGAGCCGTGAGTCCAGCAGCCGGGTCACCGGCAGCCGGTCGGCGTGCGACCGCTCGTACGCGAGCAGCTGCTCGACCTCGTCGACCGACAGCGACCGCACACGGCTCTCCAGGCCGCCGATCGGCAGATGGTCGTAGTCGGGCAGTGGCAGGGTGCTGCGAGCGGAATCGGCCATGGTTCTCACTTCCCTGTGTACGACGTGCTGTACGAGCCGGGCGGTGGGGTCAGCGGCCTCCGGGGCCGCCACTGCCGAAGCCGCCACTGCTGCCCTCGTTCCAGCGCGGGCGGTCCTGCGAGGCGCTGGTCCGGTCGCTCTGATTGCCGTGACCCTTGAGCTGGTGCGGGGTCAGGCGCTCCTCGCTTCTCGGCATCTCGTCCGGCTCGCGGCGCTCCAGCGTCTCGCGGACCGGTCCGCCGTCGGGCAGCCTGGGCTGCTCGTCGGGCCGCGGCGGGCGCCGGCGCTTGTGCCGCAGGCCCAGGATGAAGGCGCCCAGCAGCAGGGCCAGGACCAGCAGACCCGTCACGACGAACCCGAAGCCGGGGGCGTCGCCGCCCGCGGCCATCTCCATCCATGCGTTAGTCATGGCCCGCGGGTACCCCTGGTCCTCCCCATGAACCCAGGCCCCCTCTGCCCGGAGCCCGGTCCGTCCGTGAGGGGTACTCCGCGGGAAACACCGGTTTGACCGGCCCCGACCGGGGCTACCCGCGCTGTGTGACTTCGACGACATCCCAGCAGGAGCTGTTCCGGTTCCTGGAGGACCGTTTCGCCTGTGCGCAGGCGTGTACCGAGTGCGCTCGGGCGTGCGCGCTGCGCGCCAGCCTCGTGGATCCCGACGGCACCGAGAACCAGGAACTCGTACGACGCAAGGGCATCATGGCCGCGGAGGTCTGCGACGCGACCTGCCGTGTGCTGTCCGAGCAGAACCAGGTGGACGAGAGCGGCATCAGGGTCCAGGTGGAGTGGTGCCGGACGGTGTGCCTGGAGGCCGCCCACGTCTTCGACCGGCAACCGGGAGCGGAGGACTCGGCGGCGGCCTGCCGCGCCTGCGCACGGGCGTGCACGGACTTCCTCGCCACGCTGAACTGACCGACACCATTCCCAATTTCTGAAACACGTTCTACGGTGTGCGCCGACAGGACCGCCCTTGGGAGCCTGGAGGCGCCGTGCACCTCGAATACACGCCCGAGCAGCAGCGGCTGCGCACCGAACTGCGGTCCTACTTCGCCGAACTGGTCCCGGACCACCAGTACGCCCGGCACGGCGACCCGGCAGCCCAGAAGCGGTTCTACCGCGAGACCATCCGGCGGCTCGGTACGGACGGCTGGCTCGGCGTGGGCTGGCCGAAGGAGTACGGCGGCCGCGGCCTGACGGCCATGGAGCAGTTCATCTTCTTCGACGAGGCCGCCCAGGCCGGTGTCCCGCTGCCGCTCATGGCGCTCAACACGGTCGGCCCGACGATCATGCGGTACGGCACCGACGAGCAGAAGGCGTACTTCCTGCCGAGGATCCTCTCCGGGGAGATCGACTTCGCCATCGGCTACAGCGAGCCCGGTGCCGGCACCGACCTCGCGTCCCTGCGCACCAGGGCCGTACGGGAGGGCGACGAGTACGTCGTCGACGGCCAGAAGATCTGGACGACCAACGGCGACACGGCCGACTGGGTGTGGCTGGCCGTGCGCACCGACCCGGACGCACCACCGCACAAGGGCATCACCATGCTCCTGGTGCCGACCTCCGACCCCGGCTACTCCTGCACGCTGATCAACACCCTCGCCTCGCACGACACCACCGCCAGCTACTACGAGAACGTCCGCGTCCCCGTCTCGCGCCGGGTCGGCCCCGAGAACCAGGGCTGGCGGCTGATCACCAACCAGCTCAACCACGAACGCGTGACCCTCGCAGCCCACGGCACCATGGCGATCCGTGCCCTGCACGACGTGCGGCGCTGGGCAACGGAGACCAAGCTCGCCGACGGCCGTCGCGTCGCCGACCTGCCCTGGGTACGCCGCCTCCTGGCCCGCACCCATGCCCGGCTGGAGGCCCTCAAGCTGCTCAACCGGCAGATGGTCGGCGCGGTCCAGAACGGCACCCTCACCCCGCAGGACGCCTCCGCGGTCAAGGTCTACGGCTCGGAGGCCCGGCGCGACGCCTACGCCTGGCTCATGGAGGTCGTCGCGGCCCCCGGCGCCCTGAAGGAGGGCTCGGCCGGCGCGGTCCTGCACGGCGAACTCGAACGCGGTTACCGCTCGGCGGTCATCTTCACCTTCGGCGGCGGCAACAACGAGATCCAGCGCGAGATCATCTCGTGGATCGGGCTGGGAATGCCGAGGGTGCGGCGCTGACGGGATGTGACGAGGATTTTCAGTTGGCACAAAAGAGGGATGGATGGCACCAAGATCACGGGTGTTGTCAGAGATGCCGACCCATCTCCTCGATGCATGTGGCTCGGGCCGAGCGGTCGGTCCGGGGGTACGGGATGTCGAGGCTCCTGCCGCTGTCGATGGTGACCTGCTCGCCCACGGCGCCTGAGACGGCTCCCCATACGCAGTGCGCTGCCACGGCACCCTGGAACCCGGCGGGCCCGGGAACGACCAACAGGGCCGCCCCGCACCGGTCTTCGAAGGCGTCAGCGTTTGCTCTCGTCGCGCGCTGAGCCGGAAGGCCATGATCGCGCACGGCGATCGCGCCTCGCTGCCCGCCGGGCAGCCTCCCATCGGGCTATGCCGCATGCAGCGGAAGCCGTTGATAGATTCGCCCGTCGTGAGATCAAGTGAGTACGACCTTGACTTCCGTGACCGGGCGGGCCGGACCCGAGCCTGGGGCATCGGTCTGCTGGTCGTGGCCGGGTTGCTGTGGAGCTGGTGCACCCTGCTGCTCCTTACCCCGTACGAGGTGGACCGCAAGCCCGACGACCGGTATCCCGTTGAATGCGAGCCGCGGCTGATGACGGAGCGCGGCACGGCCAACGAGGGGCTGGGCCACGGCGACTACTGCCAGAACGAGCGCGACTGGCCGGAGGCCGTGGTCGTGCTGGGACTGTCCGTGCCGGTGTCCGTGGCCGGAGCGGTCCTGTTCACCAGCGGCAGCGTCAGTCGGCGGATGAGCGCCCACGCCGAGGCGATGCGCGAACTGGACCGGATCGCCGATGAGCGCGAGGCGCGGTCCGCCCGCGCGCGGTGACGCCCGGGAGGATTGAGATCGCACCCGCGCACGAGGGCGCTCGACTGCAGCGCCTCCTTGGTGCCCGCGCCGGCCGCACGGCTGTCGACCGTGCCCGCGGTATCGACCCCTCAGGGCGGATGCGGTTGCAGGCGAGAGTGGTGGCCCCGACACGGTGGTCCGTCTCGCGCTGTTGCTGCGCCGACGTGGCCAGGCGGCCATCACCACGACAGATCACTCGGTCCCTCACACGCCTCTTGTTCGAGACTTCCGCGGACTTCGACCTGACCTGGGGGAGAAGCCCGGAGTCCCGTCGGACATCCGGGTCGAGATGAGTCCGATCGCCGTGACGTCAATCGCACGTCCTGGGCGGAGCTCTAGCGCCGCTACACGGCAGGGGCCCTTGGCCGGTGGGCATCACCGAGCGGCATGCAGCCGCGTTCCCCCGGCGCTTCCTCGCCAAGCTGGCGGCCAGCGCCGCAGCGTCGACGAGCTGCCGCCGACGGAAGTGATACGTCCACAGGGTGGGGGCCGGCGCAGGGCAGGTGACCGTGAGGCCCTGGCAGCGATCATCTTCGTGGCGACATCGGGCTGCACATGGCGGCAGCTTCCACCGGTGTTCGGCCCGAGCTGGCAGACGGTCTACCGAAGGTTCGCCCAGTGGAACCGCGACCGGGTCTGGGGGCGAGGCTCCACCGCGTGATCCTCGACGAACTCGGAGTGCGAGGCGAGCTGGACTGGTCGCGGTGCGCGATCGATTCCGTGAGCCTGCGGGCCGCAAAGGGGGGCCACTGACGGGACCGGATCCGACCGACCGCGGCAAGTTGGGATCGAAGATCCACCTAATCACGGACAGGAACGGGCTGCCGCTGTCCCTGGGCGTCTCCGGCGCGAACATGCACGACAGCCAGGGCCTGAAGCCGCTCGTGTGCGGCATCCCGCCCGTCCGGTCCCGCCGTGGGCCCCGGCGCCACCGGCCCAAGAAACTGCACGCCGACAAGGGTTACGACTACGACCACCTGCGTCGCTGGCTTCGAGGCGCGGTATCCGCCACCGCATCGCTCGCAAGGGGCACGAGTCCTCCAAGCGGCTGGGCCGCCACCGCTGGGTGGTCGAGAGAACCGTGTCCTGGCCGGCTGCCGCCGCCTGCACCGCCGCTACGAACGCAAAGCCGAGCACTTCCTCGCGTTCGTTGCCATCGCCGCAGCCCTCATCGGGTATCGCCGTCTCAGCAGATGAGCCTGGCCCACCGCGCAGATGCTGACCAGGCCCGCGTTGTCACCGGCAGCCCATACGGTGCGCTCACCATCTCGAAGGAGGAACTGCCGTGGGATTCTCGGGTCACCTGGTCTTCGCTCGCAGCAACCGCCCCCTGCTGGAAGCTCCCGTCTTCGACAGCCTCGACGAAGAACTCAAGGCAACCGTGCACACATGGGAGTCACGGTCGGGCGGCTGGCAGACGCTCCAGATCGATTCCGGGACATGGGACGACGAGGACCTGCCCGCCCTGGTTGAGTGGAGCAGTGCACCGGCCTGCGTCGCCGACGTCTCCGACAGTTCCCTCGCTCTCGTGACCGGCCTGGACACCACCGGACAGCGCTGGCAGGCGTGGCTCAACCTGGACATCGCCGCCAGGCTCCTGGCCGAGGAGCCCGAAGATTTCGAAGATCAACTCCTGTGGCTGGACACGCCAAAGTTCCACGAAGCCGTCAGACATAAGCGCGCCGAACTCGACGCCGAGAAACCCACCGACGCCGAGGGCGCCGTTGCCTGGGCCGCAGCCGCTGGCGTCCCCGTCACGCCGGGGACAACCAGGATTGAAGAGCTGCTTCGCTCACACGAGACCTTCGCAGAAGACCTCTTCAGCACGCTGCTCGACCAGCTGGGCTTTCCCCAGGCCACTCAAGCCCTCAACTGAACCATAAGAAACAACGTCCAAGGCGGAGTCGAGGACCGGTACACGGTTCATGCGTGGGCCCTGATCTCCGTGGAGGAGGAGCCTCGCCCGGCCCAGTATCTTCTGCCCCCCGACATCCGCGATGGGAGGCGTCGGGAACGCCTACCGCCGGTTCCGAGGCATCAGGCCGGCGCGGCGGGCCAGTTCGTCCTCCGGTCCGGTACCACGACGCTTGCCCGGCATGGAGCGGACGACGTAGCGGAAGGGCAGCCCGCCAGGTTGGGCGACCATGCCGCCGAACCGGGTGTCGCCGGCGAACCATACGCGGTCCGGCGGGCGGGGCCCCCGCGGACGGGGGCCGTCCCAGCCGTCCGCGGGGACGGGGAACGAGCAGTGGCTTTGGCCGTCCGGCTGGAGCAGCACCACCCGCCCGTCCGTCCCCCAGCGGCGGCCCTGGACCCGCTCGCCGTCTGCGGCGACCACCCGGACGTCCTGTGTGCGCACGGGCCAGACCTGCCAGCCGTAGGTGGACATCACCAGCCGCTCCCGACGGCGCGCCCGACGCCACAGCAGCGTCAGGCCGGCCGTGACCGCCATGACGGGGACCGCGCAGGCGGCGGTGACCAAGCCAGGGGCGGAGCCGGGACCCGCCGGAGAGAGGAGGGCCGCCAGCAGCAGCACTTGGGCGGTCAGCGCGAGGATGCCCCACCGCAGACCGCGTTCACGCCGCCGCAGGACGTCCTCGACACCCGGGGTGTCCACCGCCACTCCGGGCAGCACCTCGTAGCCGTACTCCGCAGCGATCATCACGTTCCCCTTCCGCAATGGCCGTGGTGCGGCGGCTCGCGGGCCTCCGCCGGTGCCAGAGCCTACTGGCCGCGGAGACCGCGACGGCGCTGGAAGTGCTATTCGCCGTCGGCTGACCTGGCGCAGGTGCTCACCAGAGCGCGGATCACCGGTGTGGGCAACGCCGGGTTGGCGGCCGCGTGGTGGGCCAGCTCCTCGTCGTCGAGGAGCTCCGCCAGCCGGGACGGCGGAAGGTTGGGGTGGCGTGCGAACGCGGCGCGGACGGAGGGGTCGGGGTCCTGGGTGAGCCGCTCCACGGTGGCCGGCGGGACTTTGGGGTCGCGGGCGGCCAGTGCCCGGACGGCGGGATCCTCGTCGGCGGCGTGGACGGCCAACCCGTCGGTGGGGAAGTGCGGGCGGGTGAGGAGGCGGTCGCGCTGATGGCCGGTGTACTCGAGGAAGCTGCGCAGGAGCAGGGCCGCCGGGGCGTCCGGGTGGTTTTGGGCCAGCAGGACGCGCACGCCCAGGTCGTCGTCGACAGCCAGCCGGGCCATCAGGTCGGCTGACAGGGTGTGCACCTGCGCGGCGTTTCTGCGCAGCATCGGGTGACCGGACCGTGCGTCCTGGCGGACGGTCTCGGGGTCCGGGGGTGTCAACGGCTCGGGACGGAACAGGAAGAGCCCGTCCAAGGGGACCGCGTAGTCGATTCCGGCCCGCTCCTGCTCGCTCCACGCGGGGTGCACGGAAACCGCCAGCCGCACGCCCGGGTCGGGATCCGTAGCGAGGGCTTGCCGCTCCGCAGGGCCGAGGTCCGGGTGGCGCGCGACCGCCCTGCGCACGTCCGGCACGGGGTCGGCGGCAAGGATGCGGCGCTCGGCGGGGCCGAGGTCCGTGCGGCCGGCGATCTCCGCTCGGACCTCCGGGTCCGGATCGGCGGCCAGGAGTCTCACCACGTCGGGCGGCAGGGTCGGGTTCCCGGCGATCATCGATCGGTCCTGCGGGCCGGCAGGCGCGGTGAGGACCGCGTCCACGACCGCCCTGCTGAGTGCCCGGTGCATCAGGATGTCGGTGCGGCCGTGACACGGTCTGTCGGGCAGGACGCTCTCGACCCACACCGGGTCCTCGTTGCGCAGATGCCTCTGGGCCCTCGACCGGACCTCGTCGTCGGGGTCCGTCAGCAGCGCGGCCCGTGTCTCGGCGGGCAGCCCCGTCCACATGCCGACGCCCCAGGCACGGACCTTCGGATCCGGATGCGTGGGCATGGACCGGCGCAGCCCGAGCGAGAACTGCCGGTAGAGGGAACCGCCGAGGTGTTCCTGCTCGTAGCTGTTGATCATGTGCACGACGGCCTCGTCGGGCAGCGGCGGCCCGTCGTACTCCGGCCCGGGTCCCTCGGCGAGGTGGGCGCGGACGAACCAGTGCGGATCGTCGAGGAGTTGTGCCCGCTGGGCCGGATCGACATGAGGGTTGCGGGCGAAGAAGCTGCGGGTGCGATGGTCGGGGTGCGCGATCACGGCGTCGACGACCGCCGACGGCAGGACCCGGTCCCGGCACAGCACCATCCGTACAGCGAGCGGGGTTTCGGCCAGCAGGTGCAGCAGGAGCTCCACCGGAGCGGCGGGATTCAGCGCCAGCCCGGCGAGCCGCCGGGTGGACAAGTCGGCGTCCTGCCAGATCTCGTCAGGTGTCGGCACGTTTCGAACCCCCAAGGAAAGACCACGGAACGGGCCCCCTGCCACAGGACATGGAGCCCATGACCCTAACCGCTCACTTCGATGTCCTGCTGCGAAGCGACCAGGACATCACAGTCTCCGGACTGGCCCGCGCGGCACGAGTGGACCGCACCTACCTCTACCGGCACCGCGACCTCCTCGAACGCGTCCACGCCGCCGCAGCAGCCCCACCAGCAGAAGGCCGGATCGCGGCCGTCAGCCGGGCCTCGCTGCAGACTGACCTCACCAACGCGCTGGAGCGAAACAGACGGCTGACAGCCCGGGTCCGGCAGTTGGAGAAGCGTCTGTCCGAGAGCCTTGGTGAAACCGCCTGGAAGGAATCAGGCCTTGGCGCGTCCGCCGACATCGACCAGCTTCAACGTCGCATCACGTTGCTCGAACAACACCTGGCCGACATAAGCCGCCAGCTCGATGAGCGGACCGAGGAACTCGATGCTGCGCGGGCGGCTGACCGGGAACTGACCCGGGCACTGAACCAGGCCCGCTGACGCCAGCTGCCGGGTGCGATGCCGGTCATCTGGACCTGCCTTGCTCATGAGCCGACGGTAGGTTCCCTTTCGCAGGTATCCGTAAGAGCGCGGTCCCCAGCGACGCTCTAAGCCTGGCCTCAGGTTGATCGGGGACAATGAGCGGCAAAAACATCGACTGGAAGGGGGCGGGCCGGCGTGCGGATCATGATCGCGGATGATGAAGCGGCCATCCGTGAGTCGCTGGAGCGGGTGCTCCAGGTCGAGGGTTACGACACCAGTACCGTCGCCAACGGTCTCGCCGTGCTAGACGGGGTCGGTGGGGCCGACGGCGACACGCTGGATCTTCTGATCCTCGACGTGATGATGCCCCGCCTCGGCGGGTTGGAGACCTGCCGGCGGTTGCGGGCCGCGGGTCGGGATCTGCCGGTGCTGATGCTGACCGCCCGTGACCAGGTCTCCGACCGGGTCACGGGGCTGGACGCGGGTGCCGACGACTACCTGCCCAAGCCGTTCGCCACCGAGGAGCTGCTGGCCCGGGTGCGGGCCCTGCTGCGCCGACGCACGCCGACCGACGGGGAGTCGCAGATCCTGTCGTTCGCCGACGTCCGGCTCGATCCGGACAGGTTCGAGGCGTGGCGGGGCGAGCGGCCGCTGCGCCTGACCCGGACCGAGTTCTCCCTCCTGCAGGTCCTCATGAGCAACGCGACCCGGGTCCTGACCCGCGACACGCTGTTCGAGGCGATCTGGGGCTTCGACATGAGCGCCACCGCCAACAACCTTCAGGTGTACGTGAGCTACCTGCGCCGCAAGATGGAGGCCGAGGGTGAGCCGCGATTGATCTACACGCTGCGCGGCCTGGGTTACGTGCTGCGGGAGACTCCTCCGTGAGCAGGCCCGCCGGGCGGGAACCGCGCCGGCTGACCCGATGGTGGCGCCGGCGGTCCCTGCGGGCCAGGCTGACGGTGATCGCGGCGACGGCCATCGGGGTCAGCGTGTTCGTGGCCTTCCAGGTGGCCAGCGAACTCCTGGGCTGGGAGCTGCAGGACAGCGCCAAGAATCAGCTGCGCGCCGACTCCCGCGTCCTGGCGACGAACGCGCAGCGGGCCGGTCTGGCGCAGGTCCAGCTACCGCCGTATCCCGGATCAGGTCGGCTGGTGCGGGTCATCCTGCCCGACGGCTCGACCCGGACGCCGGCCGGCCAACCCGCGCTGCCCCCCGTCAGCGAGCACGCCGAGCGGGTGGCGCAGGGCGCGTCGGCCGACCTGATGGAGTCGAACGACAGCGACGAGGACGGCTACATCGTCTACACGCTGCGGGCGGGCGACGGCGCGGTCCAGGTGGCCCAGGTCGCCGACGACAGCCCGATCAACCAGTTCGGGTTCGGCATGCTGTTGATCGGGCTGCTCTGCGTGGTCGGCGGCGCCCTTGTCGGGCGAACCGTGGCGCGGACCGGGCTGGCACCGATCGACCGGCTGACCGCCGCCGCGGTACGTGTCGCGCACACCCGGGATCTTGACGCCGACATCCCGGATGAGGGCGGTGGGGAGATCCGGCGGCTGATCCAGTCGATCAACGACATGCTCGCCGCGCTCCGGGACTCCCGGCGGGCCCAGCGGCTGCTCGCCGAGGACGCCGCCCACGAGCTCAAGACCCCGCTCACCAGCCTGCGCCTCAACGTCGAGCTGCTGATCCGGCTCGATCGGCGCGGCACCCTGGACAGCGCACTGCCGGCGGAGAGCCGGACCCGGCTGCTCAACGATCTCGGCGCCCAGGTGGCCGAGTTGAGCACCCTTGCCGCCGAGCTGACCGACCTGGCGCGCGGTGACGTCAGCGACGAGAACACCGAGCTGCTCGACCTCGCCGACGTGGTGGCGGCGGCCGCGACCCGGGCACGTTCCCGCGCGCCCGACGTCGAGGTCGCGCTCGACGTGACCTCCGTGTGGGTGAGCGGGCGTCCCGCCGCGCTCGAGCGGGCGGTGCTCAACCTCATCGACAACGCCGGCAAGTGGTCCCCTGCGGACCAGCCGGTCCAGGTCCGGCTCCGTGCCGAGGACGCTTCGGTGGTCCTCGAGGTCGACGACGCCGGGCCGGGCATCGACGCCGCCGACGTACCGCGGGTGTTCGACCGGTTCTACCGTGCCGACAGCGCCCGGGCGTTGCCGGGTTCCGGTCTGGGGCTGTCGATCGTGCAGCGGGTCGTCGACGCCCACGGCGGCCGGGTCGGCGTCGCCCGCTCCGCACGCGGTGGTGCGCTGCTTCGGGTCGACCTTCCGGCCGCGGCCCCGCCCGCGCCCATCGCGCGGCCCACCGCCGGGGAGGACAGCGCGGCGGGCTGACCCACCGCCGGCGGCGCGGCACATGACGAGGGACGGCGGCCCTCGGGCACAACCCCGCGCGGCTCACCGTCAAGGCAAAACCCGTGCTGCGCCGGCCCCGGTCCCGGCCGCACGGCACAGGACCGGAGGGCGGTGACCGTCGGACCCGTGAACCACATCCGGGACGGGCCTGGGGCCCGTCCCGGATCTCGTCGGTGTCGGCGCGCTCACCGTTGCAGCGCGGGCTCCTCCTCGTCGTCGGCGAGCGGCTGTCGACCGTCCGGCAGCTCCGCCGCCGTCCGGGACAGCCGGCTCGGCCACCACATCCGCCGGCCGATCAGCAAGGTGAGGGCGGGCACCAGGACCGACCGCACCAGCAGGGCGTCGAGCAGCACGCCGAAGGCCACCAGGAACCCGACCTCGACCAGCATCACCAGCGGAAGTGTGACGAGGACCGCGAACGTGGCCGCCAGGACCAGGCCTGCCGAGGTGATGACGCCACCGGTGGCCGAGAGGGCTTTGAGCATGCCCTCTCTGGTGCCGAGATGCACGGCCTCCTCCCGGGCCCGGCTGGCCAGGAAGATGTTGTAGTCGACGCCGAGCGCCACCAGGAACAGGAATGCCAGCAGCGGCACCGAATTGTCGATCCCCTCGAACCCGAGGATCGTGTCGAAGACGAACACGCTGCCGCCGAAGGCCGCGGCGAACGAGACGATCACAGTGGCCATCAGGACCAGCGGGGCCACGATCGCGCGCAGCAGCAGCCCGAGGACGATCAGGACCACGACGAGCACCAGCGGGATCACCAGCTTCTCGTCGCGCCGGGTGGTCACCTCGGTGTCGAGGTTCTCCGCACTCGGCCCGCCGACGATCGCCTCCGCCCCGCTCACCGCGTGCACGGCGGTGCGCACCCGCTTGACCGTGTCGTACTCCGCGGCGGTGTCCGGCGCGTCCTTCGGGAACACGGAGATGTTGGACCAGCCACCGCTGGTCTGCTCCGGGATGGCCAGGGCCACACCGTGAGTGTCCTTGACGACGTCGAGCACCCGCTCCTGGTGCGCGGGCCGCGTGAAGACCGTCATCGGCTGGCCGCCGAGCTCCGGGAAGTGCTGGCGCAGAACGGTGAAGCCGGTGACCGACTCCGGCGCGGACAGGAACTGGTCCTGCTCCCGCAGTGCGCCGGTGTTGCCCGCCAGCCCGAGGGCGAACACCCCGAGGACCCCGAGCGAGCCGAGCGCCGCCATCCACCGACGGCGGCTGATGGCGGAACCGAGCCGTCCCCACAGCCCCGGCTTCTCCTGCACGGCCGTGCTGAACCGCGGGACGGCCGGCCAGAAGATCCGCCTGCCGAGCACCACGAGCACCGCCGGGAACAGCGTCAGCATGGCCACCAGCGCGCACAGGATGCCGGCCGCACCGATCGGGCCCAACCCGCTGGTGCTGTTCAGGTCCGCGACGAGCAGGCAGAGCAGGCCGGCGACCACGGTGGCCGCGGACGCGACGATGGCCGGCGCCGCGCCGCGTAGCGCGTGGACCATCGCGACCCGGACGTTCTCATGGTGGTGCAGTGCCTCCCGATATCGAGCGATGAGCAACAGCGCGTAGTCCGTGCCAACGCCGAACACCAGGATCGTCAGCAGCGCTGAGTTCTGATCGTTGACCACGATGCCGAAGCCCTTGACCAGCAGGTAGACCGTCCCCATCGAGGTCAGTGCGGCCGCGCCGACGGCCACCAGCGGGATGATCCACAACACCGGGCTGCGGTACGTGAGGATGAGCAGGAGCGTGACGACGACGATGGTGGTGAGGAGGACCTGCACGTCGATGCCGTCGAAGACGGCATCCATGTCGCCGTCGATCGCGCCCGGGCCGGTCACGTCGAGTTCCAGGCCGGAGGGGCGTTCCTTCGCGGCGTCACGTAACGGGCCGACGATGTCCTCCGGTGCGCCGTAGGCCGTGCTCACCTCGAGCGTGAACATCATCGCCATGCGGTCGGTGGAGAGGCTCGTCGGTGAGCCCTCGTCGTCCTCGCCGGCCGCCGCCGTCGCCTTCGGCGGGTACCGCTTGGCAAGGGTGTTGTAGTGGCGCTCGACCGTCGCGCGGTCGGCGTCGGTCATGCCGCCGGCGCGGTGGTACACGAAGACGAACGTGTTGCTGTCGCCGCCGGGGAGACGGTCGTCCAGCACCGCCACCTTGGTGGACTCGGCACTGGCCGGCAGGGTGTCCACGGCGCTGTCGGTGGTGACCGAGCTCAGCTTTCCGCTCAGCGGCACCATGCCGACCGCCAGCACCAGCCATAAGCCGATCACCAACCAAGGCACCCACCGGCCGGCCAACCGACCGGCCGGCGCTCCCCCGGACGGCGCTGCGTCGACTGCCATCACTAGCCTCCTACATACGGGTTGCATCGCTTATCTGGATGCCGACTTCCTACGGAGCGAACCTGAGACGACTGTTAATGCGGTGCTCAGGCCGGTTGGCCGAACCATGTGCCCAGCGCACGCACCAGCGTGGTGGCGTCGCGGTCCGGCCCGGTGGGCAAGGCCCGGGCGACACAGCCGTCGGGCCGCATGAGCAACGCGTCGAGGTCCACCCGATCCGTGCGGGCGGTGAGGGTGTTGACCCGTCCGGTCCACGCGGCCGCGGCGCCGCGGGCCTCGGCGCGGTCGACGAAGCCGAGCAGGAGCCCACGCCCCTCACGCAGCAGGTCCGCCGACCGGTTCACCGCGGTGACGACGTCCGGGTCGGGCCGCTCCAGCGTCAACTTCATGTCCGGGCACAGGGTGCCGACGAACCGGTGGTCGTCGCCCAGGTCGTACCGGGCGTCCATGCCGGCGAGCGGGTAGGCGACGTACCGGTGGGCGTCGTCGAACCGACACGCTCAGCCTGCTTCTCGCGGTGCTGGTCACCGCGGCCAGTGTCCAGGACTCCGTGGCCGGCACCCTGCTGCTCGACCAGGTTGCCGGCATCGACATGGAAATCACCGCCCGCAAACCCGGGACCAGGGGATTCACGCCCGGTGGGCGGTGGAGCGGACGTGCGGCTGGCTGATGCTCCACCGGAGTCTCCTGTCCCTGATCAACCCCCGTCCGCCTGCCTGCGTCCTAGGTCGTGTCCGCAAAGTCAGGAGAGCCAGAGTCGTAGGCAGGCGATGGTGACCAGGGCTTCGTAGTGGCGGGCGCGTTTGTCGTAGCGGGTG
>NZ_JBEORR010000024.1:0-146901 GCF_040302345.1 Streptomyces sp. NPDC126510
TCCTGCACACCTACAACCACCACCGCTGCCACACCGCACTCGGCGGCCACCCACCCATCAGCCGCGTAAACAACCCTGCGGGTCAATACACCTAGCGCCGACGCCTCAGCCCCCGCAGGGCCAGCACCACCACCAGAAGCGCACCCGCGACGATCGCCCCCGTCTTCAGGTTGCCGTTCAGCCCGTCTCCCCCGCCCTCGGACGCCGTCGAACTCCCGCTTCCCGACGACGAGTCGGAGCCGTCACCGCCCGGGGCGTCCTGCGGCTCCACCGGGCTGTCCGCGCCCTCGGCGCCGTACATCAGCTTCTTGCCGTCGGCGGTGTAGGTGACGGACTCCCCCTGCCCCAGGAACGGCACGCCGAGCCGTTCCTTCTTCTTGATCTTCCCGCCGTTCCAGTCGTAGGCGATCGCGCCGAAGTAACTGCGGACGACGAGGTGTTCGCCGTCCGGGGAGAGAGTGGCGTCGGTGGCCTCCAGGTCGGGGACCGCGGCGATCGGACGGAAGACGTTCGTCCCGGACGGGGAGAGCCGCGCCGGACCCTCGTACAGGTGCCCGCCCTTATCGTTCTTGTCGACGATGTAGACGCGGCCGGTCTTCGGGTGCACCACGAGGGACTCGGCGTCCCGCGCGCCGTCGGAGTACTTCACGACGTACTGCGTGGCCTTGATCGTCTCGTCGCGCAGCTTCTTCGGCTCGGGCAGCCGGTAGATCCAGACGTACGGCCAGGTGCCGCCGAGGTTGTCGCCGATGTCGCCGACGTAGATCTGGTCGTCCGGCCCGATGGAGATGGCCTCGACGTCGCGCGGGCTGCCCACGCCGGACATGGTGATCGTGGCGACCGTCTCGCCCGTCGCGCTGTCGACGGCGTAGAGGTACGCCCCGTCGTCGCTGTCGTTGTGCGTCCAGTAGATGCCGGGGTGCTGCCGCGAGGCGGCCAGGCCGCTGGACTCCGTGATGCGCGGGTCCTTGATCGTGAACTTCTCGTCGCCGTCGGCGGCGGAGGCGGGCACGGCGAGGGCGCCCGTGAGGAGGGCCGCGGCGAGAAGGGCGAACGGTCTGCGCATGCCCCCAAGCCTGCCATCTGGCCGCGCGGTTCATCGGCGTAATCGATCACAGCACCACGGCCGCCCGAGGGGCGTGTCCCGACTCACACTCCGTCGGCCGCCTGGATCGTTCATCATGAGCGGATGCTCAGGTTCATGCCCGTCGGTGACTCCATGACGATCGGAAGCACGGGCGAACACACATGGCGCTATCGGCTGTGGCAGCACCTGTGCCGTTCCTACGGCGGCCCCTTCACCCTCGTCGGCCCGCGCGAGACGCTCCACGACAAGCTCGCCGAGGCCCCGGTGTCGTACGAGTACGCCGAACCGGACTTCCCGCGTGCCCACCTGGCCGGCTGGGGCGAGGGCTGGCAGCACATGGCTCCGCTGATCGGCGACGCGGTGCGGTCGTGCCACGCCGACGTGCTCCTGGTCTCCCTGGGCCTGATCGACCTGGGCTTCTACACGAACGCCGAGCAGACCGCGGAGAACGTCCGGGCGTTCGTGTCCGAGGCGCGGGCGGCGAACCGGCGGGTGGGCATGGCGTGGCTGCCGGTCACCCCGAACGTGCGCGCCCAGTCCGACGAGGCGTTCGCCGGCGAGGTCGCCCGCTTCAACGAACTCCTCGCCAAGACGGCCGCCGACCTCGACGAGCCGGGTTCCCCCGTCCTCCTCGCCTCACCCCCGCCCTCGTACGACGTCGCCACCGACACCTACGACGGCACGCACCCCAACGCGAGCGGCGAGCACAAGATCGCGGCGGCTTTCGCGGAGGCGATGCACCAGGGCTGGGGCCTGGCGGGTCCGTACGAGCAGTAGCCCCTCCCGAACGGGAGGCGGGTACACGCACCCGAGTTCGTGCTTGCTTGGAGCGCACTTCAAGACGTTGGCTTGGGCACCATGGAGTACACGCAGCTCGGACGCACGGGACTCAAGGTCAGCCGGCTCGTCCTCGGCACCATGAACTTCGGCCCGCAGACCGACGAGGCCGACAGTCACGCCATCATGGACGCGGCGCTGGACGCAGGCATCAACTTCTTCGACACCGCCAATGTCTACGGCTGGGGCGAGAACAAGGGCCGTACCGAAAGCATCATCGGCAACTGGTTCGCCAAGGGCGAGGGACGGCGTGACAAGGTCGTCCTCGCCACGAAGGTCTACGGCAACATGGGCGCCGACGGCCCGGCCTGGCCCAACCACGACAAGCTCTCCGCGCTCAACATCCGCCGTGCCGTGGACGCCAGCCTCAAGCGGCTCCAGACGGACCACATCGACGTCTACCAGTTCCACCACGTCGACCGGGACACCCCCTTCGAGGAGATCTGGCAGGCGATCGACGTCCTGGTCCAGCAGGGCAAGATCCTCTACGTCGGGTCGTCGAACTTCCCCGGCTACAAGATCGCCCAGGCCAACGAGATCGCCGCCCGACGCGGCGGGACCATCGGTCTGGTCAGCGAGCAGTGCCTGTACAACCTCGCCGAACGGCGCGCGGAGATGGAGGTCGTCCCGGCCGCCCAGGAGTACGGGCTCGGCGTCATCCCCTGGTCGCCGCTGCACGGCGGTCTGCTGGGCGGCGTGCTCAAGAAGGAGGTCGAGGGCAAGCGCCGCGCCTCCGGCCGCGCGGCCGACGCGCTCAACGACCCCACCACCCGGGCGCAGATCCAGTCCTACGAGGACCTGCTCGACAAGCACGGCGTCGAGCCCGGCGAGGCCGCCCTGGCCTGGCTGCTCACCCGCCCGGGCGTGACCGGCCCGATCGTCGGCCCCCGCACCGCCGAGCAGCTCGCCTCCGCGGTCCGCGCGTCGGAGCTGGAACTGTCCGAGGAGCTCCTGACCGGCCTGGACGAGATCTTCCCGGGCCCGGGCCCGAGCCCGGAGGCCTTCGCCTGGTAACACCTGGAGGGCGACGCCCTTCTTTGAAGGGGCGCGGGGAACTGCGCGACAAGCCCCCACCGGCCCGCAGCCGAAAGCGACGGGCAGCCCCCGCCCCTTTACCTCCCCAGCACGGAAGCCAAGGCGACGACGAGAAACATCAGCACGAGCACACCGGCCATGATCCGGTTGCGGGTTTTCGGGTCCACGGCATCGAGCCTAACCGGCACCCCCGAGTGCCCAGCGCCCGACCGCCTCGTACCGGGGCTGCTCCCCCGGGACCCCGGACGTCGGCAGATTGCTCCGTACCAGGCAGAGCTCCCGCACGGTCCAGGTCCGCCCCGAGAATCCCGCGAGGGCGTCCAGGAAGGGCCGCACGTCCCCCGCCGCCCGGCTCCGCGCCACGGTCAGATGGGCCTTGTACCGCCGGTGCTCCCCCATCGGCACCCCCGCCTTGCGCGCCGCCGCCTCGGCCCGCTCGGCCAGCAGCCGGAGGGTCGCCAGGTCTCCCTCGGCCCCGGCCCACAGCGCCTTCCCGTGCCCGAACTGCCCGCCTCCCCGCACGGCCAGGGCGAACGGCTCGGTACGGCGCGCGGCCCGCTCCAGCCGCTCCGACAGCCCGGGGACGACACTGTCGTCGACCTCACCGTAGAACGCGAGGGTGAAGTGCCAGCCGGGACGGCCGGTCCAGCGCATGCCGTCGGCACCGGGCAGCCCGCGCAACTCGTCGACCACGGAGCCGAGTTCACGACACACCTCATCAGGGGGCAGCACGGCCGCGAAGAGTCTCATGGAACCAGCCTGGCACCATGAGGCCATGCGGATCACCATCCGGGACGGCGGGCCCGACGACATTCCCGCGATACTCGGCATGCTCGACAGCGGCGTGGAGTGGCTGGTCTCCCAGGGGCGCACGGGGCAGTGGGGCACACGGCCCCTGTCGCAGAACCCCAAGACGGTGGAGTCGGTCCGCCGGTACATGGCGGAGGGCATCGTGTACATGGCCGACGTCGACGGCGTCCCGGCCGGCACCCTCACCCTCACCGGCTCGGCGGGCGCCTACCTGTCCCACCTCCCCCAGCCGGGCGAGCCCGAGCGCTACATCCACTGGCTCGCCTCCGACCGCCGCTTCAAGGGGCACGGCGTGGGCAGCGCCCTGCTCGCCCACGCCGCCGAGGAGACCCGCCGCGCCGGGATCTCCCTCCTCCGCGTGGACTGCTACGCCGGGGACGACGGCAAGCTCGTCCGCTACTACGAGTCCAACGGCTTCACCCGCACCGAGGCCTTCACGGTGGGCGAGAACAAGTGGCCGGGGCAGGTGCTGGCCCGCAGGGTGTAGGACCGCCCCGCCGTCCCGGACGTGTCCCGGTCACCGTACGCATCGTTGTACCGCGCGGCCGAATCCATCCGCGGTCGCGACCGGGGTGGAGCGCCACGGTGACCGTCCTTGACGACAGGATCGAGATGGCCGACAGCAGCGGCGACCTCAGCCTCGACGTGATGTTCGAGTGGGTGGAGACGGTGCCCTTTCCCGAGGGCTACAAGGTCGAGATCGTCGGGGGGAACATCTTTTTGACCCTGCAGCGGGACGCCCACTGGGACACCATCGCGAACCTCGTCGAGCAACTGCGCACCAAGTACCCGCGCAAGCGCGTGAAGTCCGACGTCCGCGCCGACTACCCGGGCCACCTCAACGGCTTCGCCTCCGACATCACGGTGATGACGGAGGGCGCGGCGAAGAACGACAAGGGCCTGTGGCGCTACCAGGACGTCGAGTTCGTCGCCGAGGTGATCTCCAGGAAGACCGGCGCCAACGACTACGGCCCCAAGAAGGACGCCTACGCCGCCGCCGGTGTGCCGGAGTACCTGATCGTGGATCCGTACACCGGCCGCTGGCATCTGCACACCAAGCCCAAGGACGGCGAGTACCGCGGCGAGCTCAGCCTGGACTTCGGGGACGAGATCGACCTGACGGGCACCGTGGTCGGGCTCGTCCTCGAGACCGGCGAGTTCCCCCGGGACTGACGGCGCCCTACGCCGCCGGAGCCAGCTCCTCCTGATGCTCCCGGGGTACGAACCGCACCCTCGGGTGCCCCCGGTGCCAGCCCACCGACAGCCGCAGGTTGCCGACGCGGGCCAGGATCAGGCCGATCACCGCCGCGGCGAGTGCCGCCACCGCGCCGCCGGCCGCGAGGCCGACCCGGGCGCCGTAGGTGTCGGTGATCCAGCCGACGATCGGCGCGCCGACCGGCGAGCCGCCGAGGAAGATCATCATGTAGAGGGCCATGACACGGCCGCGCATGGCCGGGTCCGTGGACATCTGGATGCTGGTGTTCGTCGTGACGTTGACCGTCATGCCGAACAGTCCCAGCGGGATCATGAACAGGGCGAACATCCACAGCGTGGGGGTCGTCGCTGCCAGGATCTCCAGCGCGCCGAAGGCCATGGCGGCCACGATCAGCAGCCGCAGCCGGGCCGTGCCCCGCCGCGCCGCGAGCAGGGCGCCCACGAGCGAGCCGACCGCCATCAGCGTGTTGAACAGGCTGTAGGCGCCCGCACCCGCGTGGAACACGTCGTCCGCGAAGGCCGACAGGTAGACGGGGAAGTTGAAGGCGAACGTCCCGACGAAGCCGACCAGGACGATCGGCCAGATCAGCTCGGGGCGTCCGGTGACGTAGCGCACGCCCTCCCGCAGCTGTCCCTTGCCGCGCGGGGCGCGCTCCACGACGTGCAGCTCGCGGGCCCGCATCAGCAGCAGGCCGGTGAGCGGCGCGATGAAGGACAGGCCGTTGAAGAGGAACGCGAAGCCGGTGCCGACGCCGGTGATGAGTAGCCCCGCGACGGCGGGGCCGACCAGGCGGGCGGACTGGAAGTTCGCCGAGTTCAGGCTGACCGCGTTCTGCAGCTGCCCCGGGCCGACCAGCTCGGAGACGAAGGACTGCCGGGCCGGGTTGTCCACGACGGTGGCCAGACCGACCGCGAAGGCGGCGACGTACACGTGCCACACCTGGACGTGCCCGGTGAGGGTGAGGACGGCCAGGGCGATCGCCGTGAGCGCCATGGAGGACTGCGTCACGAGCAGCGTGGGCCGCTTGCGCAGCCGGTCGACGAGGACGCCGCCGTAGAGGCCGAAGAGGAGCATCGGCAGGAACTGCAGCGCGGTCGTGATGCCGACGGCGGCGGAGGAGCCGGTGAGGCTGAGCACCAGCCAGTCCTGGGCGATGCGCTGCATCCAGGTGCCGATGTTGGAGACGACCTGGCCCATGAAGAACAGGCGGTAGTTCCTGACCTTCAGGGAGGAGAACATCGAGGACTTGCGCGGCAGCGGATCGGAGGCGGGCGGGGAATCGTGGGGGTCAGGTGCGGGGGCGGAAGCTGCTCCGGGTCCCGAACTCAAAGGGTTCGCCTCCTTGCGACGACTGCTGCTTACAGGTGCGCGAGCTTCTCCAGCACGGGGGCGGCGGCGCGGAGTTTCGCCCACTCGTCCTCGTCGAGGTTCTCCACCAGCGTGGCCAGGAACGCGTTCCGCTTGGCGCGGCTCTCCTCGAGCATGGCCTCGGCCTGCTCGGTGCGTGTGACGACCTTCTGGCGCCGGTCCTCGGGGTGCGGCTCCAGCCGGACCAGCCCCTTGGCCTCCAGCAGTGCCACGATGCGGGTCATCGACGGCGGCTGGACGTGCTCCTTGCGGGCGAGTTCACCCGGTGTGGCCCTGCCGCACAGCGAGAGGGTGCCCAGCACCGACATCTCGGTGGGGCTGAGCGATTCGTCGACCCGCTGGTGCTTGAGCCGACGGGACAGCCGCATCACCGCGGATCGGAGGGAGTTCACGGCGGCCACGTCGTCGCCATGGTTGAGGTCCGGCATGTTCTTTAGCGTAACTCATTACTCTCGCTAAATACCAACCGGAACATGCGAGACCGCCCGTGACGCCCGCCACTGACCCGTGACATCACTCATATGGGTGACAAGGCGGCGGAACGTGTCCCGCCGGACCGAACGGTGCCGCGACCCTCATGCCCATGGGGACCAGCGTGCTCAGCCTGCGAATAGACCACGACCTGCTCGAACGGCTCAGGCACCATGCCGCGAAAAGGGGAATGAGCGTCCAGGACTATGTCGTCCGGACGCTCATTCGAGATGACTTCGACCAGCGCTTCCAGTCCGCCGTGGAGGAGACGGAGAGGTTCTACGGCGCCCCCGACTCCGGCGACGAGGATCAGGTCAGACCCAGCGCCGGCATCAGGTAGTAGAACGCGAACACCGCCGCCACCGCGTACATCGCCGGCGGCACCTCCCGGCCGCGCCCGGCGGCCAGGCGCAGTACCGCGAAGGTGATGAAGCCCATGCCGATGCCGTTGGTGATCGAGTAGGTGAACGGCATCATCAGCATCGTCACGAAGGCCGGGACCGCGATCGTGTAGTCCGCCCAGTCGATCTCCTTCACCGATCCGGCCAGGATCAGGAAGCCGACCGCGACCAGGGCGGGCGTGGCCGCCTGGGAGGGGACCATCGTGGCGACCGGGGTGAGGAAGAGGGCCGCGGCGAAGAGACCGCCGGTGACGACGTTCGCGAGACCGGTCCGGGCACCCTCGCCGACACCGGCCGTCGACTCGACGAACGCGGTCGTCGCGGAGGAGGAGCTGGCGCCACCGGCGGCGACCGCGAGGCCGTCGACGAACAGCACCCGGTTGATGCCGGGCATCTGCCCCTCGCCGTCGGTCAGCTTCGCCTCGTCGGAGACGCCCATGATCGTGCCCATCGCGTCGAAGAAGCACGAGAGCAGCACGGTGAAGACGAAGAGCACCCCGGTGAGCACGCCGACCTTGCCGAAGCCGCCGAACAGGCTGACCTGCCCGATCAGCCCGAAGTCGGGGCTCGCGACCGGGTTGCCCGGCCACTTGGGCGTGGTCAGGCCCCAGCTCGGCACCTTGGCCACCGCGTTGATGATCACCGCGAGGACCGTCATGGCCACGATGGAGATCAGGATCGCGCCGGAGACCTTGCGGACGATCAGCGCGAGGGTCAGCAGCACGCCCAGGACGAAGACGAGGACCGGCCAGCCGTTCAGGTGGCCGTCGCCGCCCAGCTGGAGCGGGACGGTGGTCTGGGCGGCGTCCGGGATCCTGGAGACGAAGCCCGCGTCGACGAGCCCGATCAGCATGATGAACAGGCCGATACCGATGGAGATGGCCTTGCGCAGCCCGTAGGGCACGGCGTTCATGACGCGCTCGCGCAGCCCCGTGGCCACCAGCAGCATGACCACGAACCCGGCGAGGACCACCATGCCCATCGCGTCCGGCCAGGACATGCGCGGGGCGAGCTGGAGGGCGACGACGGAGTTCACTCCGAGACCGGCGGCCAGCGCGATCGGGACGTTGCCGATGACGCCCATGAGGAGGGTGGTGAGCGCGGCGGTGAGGGCCGTCGCGGTGACCAGCTGCCCGTTGTCGAGCTGGTGACCGTACATGTCCTTGGCGCTGCCGAGGATGATCGGGTTCAGCACGATGATGTAGGCCATCGCGAAGAAGGTGGCGAGGCCGCCACGGACCTCGCGGGGCACGGTGCTGCCGCGCTCGGAGATCCGGAAGAAGCGGTCGAGTGCGCCGTACGTGCGCCCGGCTCCCGGCTGATCAGGGGCGGGGACCTTGGCGGGAGCCGAGGAGGACATGTGTTTGTTGTTTCCTACGAAGAGAAGTGGTCAGACACAAACCGTTTCAGTATGAACATATAAAGCCTCATCGGCCATCTCCGCGCGTAGACCTGATCGCCTCGTAAGCTGTCCCCATGGCGAAGTGGACCCCCAGACACGAGGCGCCGGAGCCCCTGGAGGGCCCCGTGGTCGCCACCATCACCGGCGGCACCATCCTGTGGTTCGTCCTCTTCCTGGTCCAGCTCCCCTTCTACGGCTGGTTCGACGATCACGGTCACGCCTGGTGGGTGTGGACCTGCCTGGCCGGTGGCGGGCTGGGCCTGATCGGCATCTGGTACGTCCGCAAGCGCGACGCCGCGATCAAGCGGGCGGCGGCACAGAACCCGACGGCCACGCCCCAGTAGCCCGAGCCGAGACGCACCCGCGTACGGCGAGAAGGGGCCGTGTCGGGGGGTGTCCGCCCGCAGCGGTTGTCGCGTCAACGAAGAGTCAGTCGGCGTGCAAGCCCATCGCGACGTTCCGAGGACGGACACCCCCCGGCGCGGCCCCGACCCACCACCGGCGCCAGGCGAAGACGCGCACCCCCACCCGGCGCCACGCGAACGCGCACCCCACCCGGCGCCACGCGGAGACGGACGGGCCCTCACCCCCCGGCGCCAGACGAAGACACAAACCGCACTCTCCGACGAGACACGCCCCCGCCCTCTCCCTACGCTCGGGAGATGGCGGCGAACGCTCGAAGACCGTCGGCGCGCACCCGCCGCCCGACCGGTGAGGAGCGCAGTGATGACGACGCAGAACAGCGCGGTCGAGGCCGACCGTGCCCTGAAGTCCAAGCACCGGGCGATGTGGGCCCAGGGCGACTACCCGTCCCTGGCCACCGAGGTCATCCCCGAGCTGGGAGCGATCCTGGTCGAGGCGTGCGGAGTGCGCCCCGGCCTGCGGGTGCTGGACGTGGGCGCCGGCTCCGGCAACGCCGCGATCCCGGCGGCCCTGGCCGGTGCTGACGTGGTGGCCTCCGACCTGACACCGGAGCTGTTCGACGCCGGCCGGCGGGCGGCCGAGAAGCAGGGGGCGCGTCTCGACTGGCAGGAGGCCGACGCCGAGGCCCTGCCCTTCGGGGACGCGGAGTTCGACACCGTGATGTCCTGCGTCGGCGTCATGTTCGCCCCGCACCACCAGCAGGCCGCCGGCGAACTCGTCCGGGTCTGCCGTCCGGGCGGCACCATCGGGCTGCTGAGCTGGACGCCGCAGGGCTTCATCGGCCGGATGTTCGCCGTGATGAAGCCGTACGCGCCCCCTCCCCCGCCCGGAGCCCAGCCGCCGCCGCTGTGGGGGGACGAGGACCATGTCCGCGCCCTCCTCGGCGACCGGGTCACTGACGTCCGCGCCGAGCGCCGCACGGTCCGGGTCGAGCGCTTCGGGACGCCCGAGGCGTTCCGCGACTACTTCAAGGAGCGCTACGGCCCCACCATCAGCGTCTACAAGAACCTCGCCGGTGAACCCGAACGCGCCGCCGCCCTCGACGGCGCCCTCGTGGACCTCGCCCGCGACGGGGACCTCGCAACGGGCTCCGGAGGAACCGTCCTGGAGTGGGAGTACCTGCTCCTCACGGCCCGCCGGGCGGGCTGACGGCGGGGCCCGGCACCGTGGTCCCACGGCGTACAACTGCCGTACGACCACGGCACGAAGTCCGTCCTTCCCGGGTCGGATCTTCACCACATTCAGCGGGTGAAGCGGCAAATCCGCACGTACCGTCGAATGCATGACGCATCTCGACGCGGGTGCTCCGCCCGACTCCGCGCGGCCGGCGACGGTCACCTCCCGCGAGACCGGCCTGACCGGTGCTCAGGTCGCCGAACGGGTGGAGCGCGGGCAGGTCAACGACGTACCGGTGCGCAGCAGCCGGTCCACCGTCGACATCGTCCGGGCGAACGTCTTCACCCGCTTCAACGCGATCATCGGCGTGCTGTGGCTGATCATGCTGGTGGTCGCGCCGATCCAGGACAGCCTGTTCGGATTCGTGATCCTCGCGAACACCGGCATCGGGATCGTCCAGGAGTGGCGGGCGAAGAAGACGCTGGACTCGCTGGCACTGATCGGCGAGGTCAGGCCGACCGTGCGGCGCGACGGGGCGGCCGGGCAGGTCAGCACGTCCGAGATCGTGCTGGACGACCTGATCGAGATCGGGCCCGGGGACAAGGTCGTCGTCGACGGGGTCTGTGTCGAGGCGGACGGTCTCGAGATCGACGAGTCGCTGCTCACGGGCGAGGCCGACCCGGTCGTGAAACAGCCCGGCGACCAGGTCATGTCGGGCAGCTTCGTGGTGGCGGGCGGCGGGGCCTTCCAGGCGACGAAGGTCGGCCGTGAGGCCTACGCCGCCCAGCTCGCCGAGGAGGCCTCGCGCTTCACCCTCGTGCAGTCCGAGCTGCGGTCGGGCATCTCCACGATCCTCAAGTACGTCACGTGGATGATGGTCCCGACCGCGATCGGCCTGGTCGTCAGCCAGCTGTTCGTGAAGGAGAAGGGCTTCGACGACTCCGTCGCGCGCACGGTCGGCGGCATCGTCCCGATGGTCCCCGAGGGCCTCGTCCTGCTCACCTCGGTCGCCTTCGCCATCGGCGTGATCCGGCTCGGCCGCAAGCAGTGCCTGGTGCAGGAGCTGCCCGCGATCGAGGGGCTGGCCCGGGTGGACACCGTCTGCCTGGACAAGACCGGCACCCTCACCGAGGGCGGCATGGACGTCACCGAGCTGCGGCCGCTGCAGGGCGCAGACGAGACGTACGTACGGAAGGTGCTCGGCGCGCTCGGCGAGTCGGACCCGCGGCCGAACGCCTCCCTGAAGGCGATCATCGACGCCTACCCGGCCGTCGAGGGCTGGCGCTGCACCGACGCCCTGCCGTTCTCCTCCGCCCGCAAGTACAGCGGCGCCGCGTTCGACGAGGGCGACGGGCAGTCCGGCCGGTGGCTGCTGGGCGCGCCCGACGTGCTGCTGGCGGAGGACGATCCGGCCCTGGCCGAGACCGGGCGGCTGAACGAGCAGGGCCTCAGGGTGCTGCTGCTCGCCCGGGTCGCGCGGGACCTGGACGATCCCGAGGTGGCGAAGGGGGCGAAGCCCGTCGCCCTGGTCGTGCTGGAGCAGCGGCTTCGTCCGGACGCCGCCGACACCCTGCGTTACTTCGCCGACCAGAACGTCCGGGCCAAGGTCATCTCCGGTGACAACGCGGTGTCGGTCGGCGCGGTCGCCGCCAAGCTCGGGCTGTCGGGCAGCACCGTGGACGCGCGGCGGCTGCCCGCCGAGCAGGAGGGGATGGCCGACGCCCTCGACGGCGGGACGGTGTTCGGCCGGGTCACCCCGCAGCAGAAGCGGACCATGGTGGGCGCGCTGCAGTCCAGCGGGCACACGGTCGCGATGACGGGCGACGGGGTGAACGACGTCCTCGCCCTGAAGGACGCCGACATCGGCGTGGCGATGGGCTCGGGCTCGGAGGCGACCCGGGCGGTCGCGCAGATCGTGCTGCTGAACAACAGCTTCGCGACGCTGCCGTCGGTGGTCGCCGAGGGGCGCCGGGTCATCGGCAACATCACGCGGGTGGCGACGCTGTTCCTCGTCAAGACGGTCTACTCGGTGCTGCTGGCCGTGCTGGTGGTGTGCTCGCAGGTGGAGTACCCGTTCCTGCCGCGCCACCTGACCCTGCTGTCGACGCTGACCATCGGCATCCCGGCATTCTTCCTGGCCCTCGCGCCCAACAAGGAGCGTGCGAAGCCGAACTTCGTGCGGCGGGTCATGCGGTACGCGATCCCGGGCGGGGTCGTGGCGGCGCTGGCGACGTTCGCGACGTATCTGATCGCCCGGGAGCACTACACGGGGGCCGGGGCGCTGGACGCGGAGACCAGCGCGGCGACGCTCACGCTGTTCCTCATCTCCATGTGGGTGCTGGCGATCATCGCCCGCCCGTACACCTGGTGGCGGGTCGCCCTGGTCGCCGCGATGGCCGGGGCGTTCCTGGTGGTGCTGGTCGTACCGTGGCTGCAGCACTTCTTCGCGCTGAAGCTGGTGGGGGTGACGATGCCGTGGACTGCCGTCGGCATCGCGGCGGTGGCGGCGGCCACCCTGGAACTCCTGTGGAGGTGGGTGGACCGCCGCTTTCCCGCTTAGCGCTCGGCTCGGGCGGTGACTTCTGCCGAGTTTCATCCGCGCGCCGTATGTGGTTGTTCGCGCAGTTCCCCGCGCCCCTGACGGGGCGCTGCTACTTCACGTCGACGTAGTCGCCCGTGGCGTTGACGGCGGGGGTGGTCGTCGTGCCGGCGAAGCTGAAGCGCCAGTAGCCGTCGTAGGCGGCGGTGGCGGTGGCCTTCAGGTTGCCGTACTTGTCGGAGTACACCGTCTTGACGGTGGTGTACGTGCTGGTGCCCGCCTTGCGGAACTGGAGCTTGACCGGCTGGTTGGTGTAGCCGTGGTAGGCGTTGTCCTCCCAGTTGGCGCGGGACAGCTTGCCCGTGGACGTGATGGTCTTGCCCTTGTAGACGGGCTCGGGGCCGGCGTTGACGGTCAGCTTCGAGTAGCGCTGCACCTTGGTGGTGCCGAGGCCGCCCTGCATCTTCTCCTCGTCGTCGCTGGTGACGGCGAGGGCACCGGCGCCCCAGGTGCCGGCGTCGGAGTTGTACAGGTCGCCGTCGGCCGGGCGGATGCTGATGACGCCCTTGCAGTTGAGGACTGTCGAGGAGGCGGCGGTGCAGGTGGCCGGGTCGTCGCTGATGAAGAGGTTGTCCGCGGCGTCGACCGAGGAGCCGTGGTAGATCAGCGGGCCGGTGGCGAAGTTGTCGGAGCTGGTGTCGAGGTCGGCGGCGTGCGTCACGGAGTAGGTGACCGGCACGCTCACCACGTTGGTGGTGCCGACGACGATGTTCTTGCCGCTGTTGACCTTCACGTTGGAGAAGGTGACGTCGAGGGTCGAAGCGGTGGTGCCCGTGCCCGCGTCGGCCGAGGCGGAGCTGAAGGCCTGCTTGCCGGACGGGGCGTCGGCGGCGTGCGCGGCCGGGACGACGAGGGCGGAAAGGGCCAGGGCGCCGGAGACGGCGGCCACGGTGGCTCGCATGTGCATGTGTTCCCCAGGAGGAGAAGTGAGCTAGGAGTCTGACTGACTCGGATGATCAGATTCACGAACCCCGGTCGGGGTTGTAGGGCGCGGACCGGGTTTTGCCGTGTCATCCGCAACGTTTGACGCGCTCGTGGCATATGCGCGGTGCGGAGACGGCGCCGCCGGCCCCGGCATGGCTCCGGGACCGGCGGTGTCGTCGCTGGGCGGTGTTACTGCACGTCGACGAAGTCACCCGCGGCGTTGACCGCCGGGGTGGTCGTGGTGCCCGCGAAGGAGTAGCGGAAGTAACCGTCCGACGAGGCGGTGACGGTGGTCTTCAGCTCGCCCGTGCTGTTGGACTTGATGGTCTTGAGGGTGGTGTAGGTGTCGCTGCCCTTCTTGCGGAACTGCAGCTTCACGGACTGGCCGGTGTAACCGTGGTACTTGTTGTCGTCCCAGTTGGCGCGGGACAGCTTGCCGGTGACCGTGATGGTCTTGCCCTTCTTCACCGGCTCCGGCGAGGCGTTGACGGTCAGCTTGGAGGCCCGCTGGACCTTGGCCGTCTTGTAGGCCTCGCGGATCACGTAGTCGCCGTCGTTGCCGGTGGCGGCGGCCCACACCTTCCAGGTACCGGCCAGGATGTTGCTGTAGACGTTCTCGTTCGGGTCGGCGATCAGCGTGACCTTGCAGGTGGCGGTGGTCGCGCTGGAGTTGGTGCAGTTGCCGACCTGCTCGTTGTCCAGGCTCTCCGGCACGATCGCGCCGTCGGCGTTCTCGGTGTCCGGACCGTGCCACAGCATCGCGAAGGCGTCCTGGACGCCCTCCGGGTCCGTGGCCGTCACGGAGACGGTGAAGGACTTCTTGACGGTCGTGCCGACCACGATGTTCTTGCCGCCGTTGACGGTCACACCCGTGATCTTGGTGTCGCCCAGGGACTCGTCCGCCGGGGCGGCGGCGGTGAACGGCGTGGCCTTCGAGGTGGACGGGACCAGCGACGCCAGGTTCGGCGCGTGGTTGTCCGCCTGCGCGGCCGGCACGGCGAGGGCGGAAAGGGCCAGGGCGCCGGTGACGGCGGCCACGGTGGCTCGGATACGCATGCGTTCTCCAGGTGGAGAGGGACCCCGGTGCTCATCGTCGGCTCTCGGGGCCCAAGTGATCGTGGAGTCTGTTGACTCACGTGATCAGATAGCCCAGTGATACGCATGGTTGTACGACAGGTGAAAAAAATGTGCGGGAGTTTTCACCAACTGCCGTACGCCGCCCCTGCCGTACCTCACCACCGGCTCAGTCGAACCACCGGTCCCGCGCCAGTTCGTCCGTGCGGGACGGATCCTCCAGCAGCGCCGCCACCTCGAACCGCCGCGGCCACTGCCCCGCCGCCCAGGCGAGCCCCGCGGCGACGCCCTCCAGAGTCGAGGCGTGCAGGACGCCGTCGTCGGTGAGCCGCCAGTCGATCTCCACGCCGTCGACGACGAGTCCCTCGTGCTCGACGTAGGAGGCCGGGGTCTGCCGGCCGAGCAGCACCAGCACCGGCTCGGGCACGTCGTGCTCGGTGCCCTCGGAGGTGACCTCCCCGGTGACCGACTCGCTCAGCCGCCGCACCTGGAACAGTTCGGCCAGCTCGGCGGCGCGTGACGGGCGTACGGGAAGCAGCGGCACGCCCTCGGTGAACGGCAGCAGGTCGGGCGAGTCGCAGACCACCGCGTCGGCCGCGTCCACGACCTCCACCCGGCCGTCGACGACGGCCCGCAGGTCGTCCGGCAGGGTCACCTGCTCGGGGTCCAGATCGGCCAGAGATCCGTACAGGGCGTGCAGTTGAGCGCCCGTCACCTCTCGCTCGGGGTCGGCGAGCCGGTCGAGCAGCTCGGCCGCGCCGCCGGGCTCGTCCAGCAGCGCGGCGACGGACGTCCGCACCCCCAGCGCCCGCAGCACCTGCTCGTCCTCGAACCCGGTCGCGTCGGCCTCGTCGTACAGCCCGCGCAGCAGCGGGTCGCCGCCGGCGGCCCGCAGTCCGGCCGGGCGGCGGCCGTCGAGCACCGGGTTCCCGCGCAGCCACCACGCGGTGTACGGCCGGACGACCTCGTGCGTGCCGTCCGGCAGCAGGATCCGCACGGGCTGCACGATCGCGTCCCTGAGCGGCGGCCGGGACAGCAGCGCCAGCGCCTGCGCCCACTTGTCCTCGTCCACGAGGTCCAGATCCCGTACGGCGACGATCTCGGTGGCGACGGGCGGCACCGGGCTGTCCGGGAAGCGGTCGAGGACGTCCTCGCACCACACGTCGACGGCGTCCAGCAGGCCCGCGTCGTCGGGCTCGGCGAAGTCGCCCTCGCGGGGCTCCAATTCGTCCGGGTCGAGGACGACGTCGGTGGCGCGGACGATCGCGAAGTCCACCAGGACACCGCAGGCGGCGAGCGGCTGTTCGCCCCACTTGGCGGCCAGCTCGGCGTCCACGCAGGCGAGCTCGCCCTCGCGCATGACCTGGGCGAAAGGCCCGCCGGGGAAGACCAGTTCGCAGGCCGGGGCCGGTTCGCCGTCCTCGTCGGGCAGGGCGAGCGCGCCGAGCCAGGGCTCGTCGCCGGGTTCGAGACCGGCGTCCCGCACCAGCGCGAGCACGGTGTCGGCCAGTTCCTCGGCGTCGAGGGAGTCCTCTTCCCAGTTCACGCCGCCGTCGTCGTCCAGGGACGCGGCGACGGCGACCCGGACCTGCGGGGTGGTGAGGACCGCCCGGGGTGTCGCGGGCAGGGCGCCGAGCTTCTCCAGGATCGGGTGGGCGGCGTCGGGGTGGGCGACCTTCAGGCCGAGCCGGGCCAGCACCTCGGGGTCGATCCGCGCGGTCTCCGCGCCCGGCAGCAGCACCTGCCGGGGCCCGATGGTCGTCCGGCCGTCCGCCAAGGGGACCGGAAGCCCCGACAGGCGGTCCGGGTCGACACCGGCGAGGCTGTCGTAGAGCCGCCGCCACCAGCCGGGGTCCTTCTCCAGACCGGCCAGCCGGTCGATCGCGTCGGTCAGCGGGACGCGGGCGACGCCCAGGGTCCGCAGCTCGGCGCGGCGCTCCAGACCGGCGGGAAGCAGGGTGGGGAGCACCTCGGCGAGCACCCGCACGGTGTCCGCGCCCGCGCTCTCGACGACCTCGGCGTCGCGGGGCCGCAGGCTTTCCGGCAGCTCGTCGTCCTCGCGGGGCGGGAGCGCGGGCGGCAGGAAGGAGGTCCGCGGCAGCCGCTGGAGGATCGCCTGGCGCAGGGCGCCGTCCAGTTCTCCCTTGCCGAGCGGGCCCGGCACGAGGTCGATGATCCCGGACGTCACCGGCCGCCAGTCGCCGAGGAGTTCGGCGTAGGCATCGGCCGCACGCTCCACGAGGAAGTCGGTGAGCGCACCGGGAGCGGCGTGGCGGCGGGTGGAGTCCAGCGGGAACGAGGCGATGAGCAGGGCAGGGACGCCGAGCGGCTCGTCGCTCGGGGTGGGGGCGTGCACGACCGCGCTGGTGCGGGGCCGGGCCGGGCTGCCGTCGCTGCCCACGGGCACGGCCCAGGTGACGGACCAATGGGGACGCAGCCGCTCCTCGACGGGCCGGTCGGCGAGGAGATCGGGGGTGAGAGGGCCGTGGGCGGCGGCGGTGCGCCAGTGGGTGACGCCGTGGGCGGAGTCGTCGACGACGGTGAAGGGACCGTCGGTGCTGCGGGTCAGGGTGCGCGGGCTCTCCCCGTTGATCTCGACGACCAGCTCTTCGAGTCCGGGGAGGGCGAGCAGCAGGGCGTCGTCGACGGCCCGCAGGAGCCGCTCGGCGAGATCGGCGGCCGGGGTGTCCCGCAGCGGCAGGATGACGGCGGTGTCGTAGGGGGCGGGGGCGGTGCCCTCGGCGGCGTACGGCAGCCGCAGCAGGGGTACGTGCCCGTCCCGCCGCCGGACCTCGTCCCCGAGGCCGGGGCTGTGCCGGGCGGTCTCGGCGGCCAGGGCCCTGGCCTCGGCCAGCGACCACCGCACACCGCCGTGCCGGCCGACGACGGCGGGCTCGTCGGTGACGGACAGCACCGCGGCGAAGCCGACTCCGAACCGCCCCACGGAGGACGTGTCCCCGGTGTCCCGCTTGGCCGACGCCCGCAGGGTGGACAGCGACTCGACCCCGGCCGCGTCCAGCGGGGCGCCGGTGTTGGCGGCGACGAGCACGTCGTCGCGCAGGGTGAGCCGCAGCCGCCCCGGTACTCCGGCCCGGGCGGCGGCGTCGGCCGCGTTCTGGGCGAGTTCCACGACGAGCCGGTCCCGGTAGCCGCCGAGGACCAGGTCCTCCTCGGCGTTGGCGTCCTCACGGAACCGGGCGGGGCTGGTGGCCCAGGCGTCGAGGACACCGCGCCGCAGACGGGCGGTACCGAACGGATCGGCCCCCTCGGCGGCGGGCCGCACGAACTTGCTGCTCACGTTCCGTTCCTTCTCCTCGTGGACGTGAGGAGAAGGTACCGCTTGAGGAGCGGACGGCGTGCCCCCGCCCGGCGCGGGCGGCCGGGCGGGCGGTGTCCTGAGGACGCGGGGGCTAGGAGTGCCCCAGTTCCTCCGTGTCCGCGTCCGCCGTAGGTGTCACCGAGCCCGAGTCCGGGGCCGGGCGCAGCGGGAAGGGGTCGACGCGGGTCTCGTCGATGACCGGGGCGGGCGGCTGGGGCGGGCGGGGCATGACAGCCGCCTCGGAGTGGCCGCCGCAGCCGTAGGCGAGGGAGACCAGGCGGCCGTCCGCCGGGGAGAACTCGTTGGCGCAGGCGCCGAAGGCCTGGCCGAGGGAGCCGCCGATGGGAACGAGGAAGCCGCAGCTGACGCAGGCGGCGGGGGCCGACTGGGCCATGGGGGTCTTGGGGCCGAACGCCTCCTCCCAGCGGTCGGCCGCGCTGTGCAGGCCGTAGCGGGACAGGACGCGGGCCCGGCGCATGCCCAGTTCCTCGGCGACCGCCGGGATCGAACCGCGGGAGGGGGCCAGCGTGAAGCCGGACGCCGAGCCCGTGGTGAGGTCCGCGTCCTCCGCCTCGACCAGATCGGCCATCTCGTGGGAGACGGGGACGTTCGGCGCCGGCTCGTCCTCGCCCGAGTAGCCCGGCTCCAGCCGCAGGTCCTCGGCGTCGGTGGGCAGCAGATCGCCCGGCCCCATGTCGCCGGGACGCAGCCGCTCGCTCCACGGCACCCACTCGGGCGCCAGCACCGCGTCCGGTCCGGGCAGCAGCGCCGCCTCGTCCACCGTGACGATCTTCGCCCGGGAGGCCCGGGCCACCGTCACGGCCCAGCGCCAGCCCCGGTACCCGAGCTCCCGGCACTCGAAGAAGTGCGTGACAACGCGGTCCCCCTCGGAGACCAGCCCGACGTGCTCGCCGACGATTCCTGGCGCGGCGGCCTCCTCGGCTGCGGCGCGTGCGAGGTCGACGGCCTCGGCGCACAGACGGTCAGGGGTGCGGCTTCGCGTTGTCGCTGCGCTCACAGGTATCGCTTCTCTCCATACGCCGTCTCACGAGTGCGCCACTCCCGGCGCGGGGGGCGGACGGAGCGGACCGGGGGACCGCGTCGACGTCCTTCATCCATTTTGCGGGATGGCTGAGATACGCACGCTACCCTTCCGCCCCACGTCGCGTACACCGACGGTCCTGTTGCACCGCCCACCGGCACCCTGGCCGCCGCCCCGAACCGTCACCCCACAGGCCCTATACAAGCGGTAATGGCACTACCCACGGCCTTATCGGGGCACTATGACGTCGTGGCAGCCGCGAAGACACCCCCGGGCGCCACCGGGACCGGTGGGTCGAAAGGGGTCAAGGGAAGTATCCGACCGGGCGGACCGGGCCGTACGGGCGGCTTCTTCCGCACGGTCGGCCGTGCCCTGCACTTCCCGGTGACCGGCACGGCCCGCGGCATCCGCAAGGCCACCCACGCGCACGGCGCCGGTGAGTCCGGCCTCGGCAAGCTGATCGAACTGCACGGTGTGAACGGCGCCGGCGACGTCATGATCACGGTCGCCCTCGCCTCCACCGTCTTCTTCTCCGTGCCCACCGACGAGGCGCGCGGGCGCGTCGCGCTCTACCTCGCCATCACCATGGCGCCCTTCACCCTCCTCGCCCCCGTCATCGGCCCCCTCCTCGACCGCCTGCCGCACGGCCGCCGTGCCGCCATGGCCGGCGCGATGCTGGCCCGGGCGCTGCTCGCGATCGTGCTGTCCGGCGCGGTCGTCAGCGGCGGCCTGGAGCTGTACCCGGCCGCGCTCGGCGTCCTCGTCTCGTCGAAGGCGTACGGCGTGGTCAGAAGTGCCGTCGTGCCCCGGCTGCTGCCGCCGCGGTTCTCCCTCGTGAAGGCCAACTCGCGCGTGACCCTCGGCGGGCTCCTCGCCACCGGCATCGCCGCGCCCATCGGTGCCGGACTCCAGCAGATCGGGCCGCGCTGGCCGCTCTTCGGCGCCTTCGTGCTCTTCGTGGCGGGGACGATCCTGTCGTTCACGCTGCCGCCGAAGGTCGACTCCGCCAAGGGCGAGGACCGCGCCCTGCTGGCGGCGGACGAGGAGCACCTGCACGGTCCGCACCGGCAGCCGGTCAAGCGCCCCGGGCTGCGCACGGTCGGCCCGGCCGTCACCCACGCGCTGGCCGCCAACGCCGCCATCCGCTGCCTGACCGGGTTCCTGATCTTCTTCCTGGCGTTCCTGCTGCGCGAGCACCCGGTCTCCGGCCAGAGCGCCGCCGTGTCCCTGGGGATCGTGGGCGTGTCGGCGGGCGCGGGCAACGCGCTCGGTACGGCCGTCGGCGCGTGGCTGCGCTCCCGGGCGCCGGAGATCATCATCGTGACGGTCGTGGCGTGCGTGGCGGGCGCGGCGATCACGGCGGCGGTGTTCTTCGGCGCGGTCCTGGTGGCCGGTCTGGCCGCGATCGCCGGGTTCGCGCAGGCCCTGGCCAAGCTGTCCCTGGACGCGCTGATCCAGCGGGACGTGCCCGAACTGGTCCGCACGTCGGCCTTCGCCCGCTCCGAGACGCTGTTGCAGATGTCGTGGGTGCTGGGCGGCGCGGTCGGCATCGTGATGCCGCTCAACGGCACGGCCGGGCTGGCGGTGGGTGCCGCGATCGTCGGCGTCGGATGGCTGGCGACCGTGCGGGGGCTGATCGACTCGGCCCGGCGCGGGGGCACGGGGCGGGCACGGGTGGCCTAGGTCCGCGCGGGGCGTAGGGCCCTTCTGATGGATCTCCCCGGGAGCCGTACCCCGCGTGGGCGGTCCGTTGCCCGGGCCCGATAGCCTTCGCCCATGAACACGTTGCAATCCGTTGTGCGACGCCGCCGCGCCGTCGCCGTCGCCGGCGTCGTATCCGCCGGACTGCTCGTCCTGTCGGCCTGTGACAAGCCGACGCCGATGGCCACGGTCACCGTGGGCAGCGACTCGGTGAACTCCGAGGCCACCTGCGGCGGCGAGGGCGACGCCCTGAAGCCGTCCGATCTCGCCGGGTGCCTGAAGGACAAGGGCATCAAGAGCATCTCCGTCGACCCCGACGAGACGGTGCGCTTCGGGGTCGACCCGGAGATCGCCGACGAGGGCTGGACGATCCTGATGAACGGTCAGCCGCTGACCGACTCCAGCACGAAGACCTACCGCACGATTCCGGGCAGCGTGTTCTTCAACGCCCAGTACGGCGCGCAGGGCAACTCGACGCTGGTGTCCATCAAGGAAGGCGACAAGGACCCGTCCGGGCTCTGGAACTTCAAGCTCAAGAAGGACGCCTGATCGCTGCCGCTGGCCTGTGCCGGGTACTCGTGGCCACCGCTGTTCCCGTGGAGAGGGACGCGGTGGCTCAGGCCTGCCTGAGTGACAGTGGCATCGAGGTGATCTCCGCAGGTGTCGGGCCCGCGCTCGCCGCTGCCTCCACCGCCTCCGCTCTCACCGCCGCTGCCCTGAAGGGCGAGCCCTACGGTCTCGTCGTGTCCGCCGGGATCGGGGGCGGGTTCCAGCCCGAGGCGCCCGTGGGGTCGCTGGTCGTCGCCGACGGGATCGTCGCGGCCGATCTGGGGGCCGAGACCGCGGAGGGGTTCGTTCCGGTCACCGAGCTCGGGTTCGGGGCCGTCAGGCATGAGCCGCCCGCCGATCTCGTACGGCGGGCCGCCGAGGCCACCGGGGCCCGCACCGGCGCCGTCCTCACCGTGTCGACCGTGACCGGGACGGCCGCCCGGGCCGCCGCGCTGCGGGAGCGGCACCCCACCGCCCTCGCCGAGGCCATGGAGGGCTTCGGCGTCGCCGAGGCCGCCGCCGCGCACGGCGTGCCCGTGCTGGAGATCCGGGCGATCTCCAATCCCGTCGGCCCCCGTGACCGCGCCGCGTGGCGGATCGGCGACGCCCTGGCAGCCTTGACGGAAGGGTTCGGGAAGCTCGCGCCCGTACTGGAGGGTTGGAACCGGCATGACAGTTGAGCAGCTGCAGATCGCGTACTCGCCCTGCCCGAACGACACGTTCGTCTTCGACGCCCTGGCCCACGACCGGGTCCCGGGCGCCCCGGCCCTCGACGTGACCTTCGCCGACATCGACATCACCAACGGCATGGCCGAGCGCGGCGAGTTCGACGTGCTGAAGGTGTCGTACGCCGTGCTGCCCTACGTCCTCGACGACTACGCCCTGCTGCCCTGCGGGGGTGCGCTGGGGCGGGGCTGCGGGCCACTGGTGCTGACGCGGGAGGCGGGAGGTGGGGGCACCTCCCTGCTCGAGCGAAGCCGAGAGCTTGCGGGACTCACGGGGCGGACCGTCGCGGTGCCCAGTGAGAAGTCGACCGCCTATCTGCTGTTCCGGCTGTGGGCCGCGGACACGCTGGACGGCGGGGTCGGCGAGATCGTCGTCATGCCGTTCCACGAGATCATGCCGGCCGTGCGGGACGGCAAGGTCGACGCGGGGCTCGTGATCCACGAGGCGCGCTTCACCTACGGCCAGTACGGACTGCACAAGCTCGCCGACATGGGCGAGCACTGGGAGAACACCACCGGGCTGCCGATCCCGCTGGGCGCGATCATCGCCAAGCGGTCACTGGGGGAGCAGAAGCTGCGGCTGCTCGCCGACTCCATCCGGACGTCCGTGCGCGCCGCCTGGGACGATCCCGAGGCGTCCCGGCCCTACGTCATGGAGCACGCCCAGGAGATGGACCCGGCCGTCGCCGACCAGCACATCGGGCTGTACGTCAACGAGTTCACCGCGGGTCTCGGCGAGGACGGCTACGCGGCCGTACGCGGACTGCTGACCCGCGCGGCGGCCGAGGGACTCGTACCGCCCCTCGGCCCGGACGCGCTGCGCTTTCCCTGAGGTCTCAGACGTCCAGCTGGTCGGCGACCGCGCGCAGCAGGCCGGCGATCTTCTTGCCCGCGGTCTTCTCGGGGTAGCGGCCCCGCTCCAGCATGGGCGTGATGTTCTCCAGCAGCGTCGTCAGGTCCTGGACGATGGAGGCCAGCTCGTCCGGCTTCTTGCGGGTCGCGGCGGCGACGGACGGGGTCGGGTCCAGGATCGCCAGGGACAGCGCCTGGTCGCCGCGCTGTCCGGCGACCACGCCGAACTCCACTCGCTGGCCCGGCTTGAGCGTCTCGACTCCGGCGGGGAGGACCGAGGAATGGACGAAGACGTCGCCGCCGTCGTCACGGGAGAGAAAGCCGAAGCCCTTCTCACTGTTGAACCACTTGACCTTGCCGGTGGGCACGTCTGTCCTCGTCCTCGTACTCGTCGGAAAACTGCTTCTGGAAACGGCTCTTGATAGCACTCGGGCGGGTCGTACGGACCCGCCGGTACCAAGGCTAATGCTCTGGCGGTCGGTGACAAGACGTCACCCGGTTGTTCCTTCGCGCTGGGAACTACCCTGGTCGGGTGCGTGACAAAACCCAAACGAATTCCGCCGCTCCCGGTGACCGCCTGGTCCGGGCCGGAGCCGTCGTGTTCTTCATCGGCGCCCTGGCCACACTGGTCACGGTCGCCCCGCTGTTGCTCGGAACGACTCCCTTTCCGACGTACATGTTCGGATTGAGCATGCTCATGGCCGTCGGATTCCTGATGGCCGGTGCGGGAGTGCTGCGTTCCGTGGCGGCGGGCCGGCGTCAGGCGCGTGCGGGACGGTAGTCCGAAAGCCACCGCGGGAATTCGGTCAGATCGGTGAGCACGACGTCCGCGCCCGCCGCGCGCAGTTCCTCCGGCGGGCAGGGGCCGGTGGCCACCGCGACCGAGAGGGCCCCGGCGGCCCGAGCCCCGCGGACGTCCCCGACGTGGTCGCCCACGTAGACGCCCGCCTCGTGCTCGCGCAGGGCCTCCGCCTTCTGCTCGGCCCACAGGTCGCCGATGACGGCGTCGGGCTCGATGCCGAGGTGGGCGAGGTGCAGTTTGGCGTTGGGCTCGTACTTGGCGGTGACGACTATCGCGCGTCCGCCGGCCTCCCGTACGGCCGCGATGGCCTCCCGGGCGCCGGTCAGGGCCGGGGTCGCGGTGATGGCGATCGCCGGGTACATCTCCCGGTACAGGTCCGCCATGGCCGGGACCTCCTCGGCCGGGAACCAGTTGATCAGCTCCTCGGCCAGCGGCGGCCCGAGCCGGGTGACCGTCAGGTCGGCGTCGATGTACGTGCCCGTGCGCTCGGACAGTGCCTGGTAGCAGGCGCGGATGCCGGGCCGGGAGTCGATGAGGGTCATGTCGAGGTCGAAGCCGACGGTGAGTGCCATATGGGCCATTGTGCCCAGGCGGTGTGAACGGCAGACGTCCGCCTGTGATCGGCGGCCCCGCAGAGGTGTCCGCTAGCGCGAGCGCTGGGAACGCCACACCAGGAACAGCGCCGATGCCACCGCCGCGCCCCTGACCACCCAGGGCCAGGTCTCCGACACCGCCGCATTCATGTGGCCCTCGGCGATCGGGGTGCCCCAGCGGCCGTTCATCCGGCCCCACAGCCAGACCAGGCCCCCCGCCAGGGAGAGGCCGGGCAGGATCACGACCGCCCACTTGGTCTCGGCCTGGGTGAGACGGCGGGAGGCGTAGGCGATGAGCCAGCCGAGCAGCAGGACGAACCAGTTGCCGAGCACCGCACCGGCGACGAGGAGGCCGGCGGCGATCAGGAGGAGCGGGTTGCTCCAGTTCCCGGCGGGGAGGCGCGGGAGACGGCGGCGACTCCCCGTCCCGGTCACCTCGGCCGCCTCGACGGCCGGGACCGTTTCCTCGGCAGCCGGCTTCTCCTGCTCCGCCTTCCGCGGCGCCGGCGGCTTCAGCAGGTCGGGCAGCTCCACACCGCCGACGAAGCCGGGCACCTCGTCACCCACGCCGAAGGGGCCGCTCTCCACCCGCCACCAGTCCGGCTGGAGCCCGCTGTCCCCGAGTTCGTGAGCGGCGGCCAGATGCGGCGGGGCCGCACCGTCGGAGGCCGCGGGGTGCGGGTCCTCGGCGGGCCGTGCCGGGCGGGGGCGCGGTACGACGCGCCACATGACGCCCTTCGCCCGCTCGCCCCGCACCTCCGGCTCGGTCTCGCGCTGCACCGGTACGGCGGCGGGAGCGGCGCTGTACGGCTCACCCGTCGTGCCGCCCGCCGCCGCGGTCACGATGTCGTCGGGGCTGCCGAGGCGGGACAGGATGCGGCGGACGGCGGCGGGCGAGTCGACGGTGGCCTTCGAGCGGCGCTTGTCGATCTCGTTGCGCAGGTCCGCGACCAGACGCATGCGGGTGGCCGACGACAACTGCCGCTGCTGGGCCACGTCGCCGACACGGCTCAGATACTCGTAAACGACCTGGTCGCTCTCAATCCCCACGAAGTCCCCTCCGGGGCGGGTGCGTTGCGTGACGCCGTCGCACGACGGTACCGCGAGTGCCCTCTCAGCGGCCAAAAGCCCGTCCCGCGTACGGGGGCGAGGCGGCGCACGACCGCCCCGGCCGCCGGGGGCGACCCGCTACCGTGGACCGGATGAGCACCGAGGACAGGCCCCCGGCCCCCCGTTCCCTCGCGGAAGCGCTCCGCGCGCGGGGCGATGCTTCGCTGGGCGCGCTCCTGCGCAGCCGCCCGGATCTCATCACGCCCGTCCCCACCGACCTCACCCAGCTCGCGACCCGGGCCGGCACCCGTGCCTCGGTGGTGCGGGCCCTGGAGCGGCTGGACCGGTTCGCGCTGCAGACGGCGGAGGCGCTGGCCGTGGCCGCGGACCCGGCGACGTACGGCGAACTGCTCGGGCTCATGGCCGGGGACGACGCCGACCAGGCCGTCGTCGCGGCCCTGCCGCACGCCGTCGGCCTGCTGCGCGAGCAGGCCCTGGTGTGGGGTGACGACGACCGGCTGCGGCTGGTCCGCACGGCGCGGGAGCTGCTGGCCCCCTCGCCGCAGCACCCCTCGCCGACCGGGCTCGGCCCGACGGTCCAGGAGGCCACCGCCGGGATGTCCCCGGGCCGGATCCAGGAGATCGTCGCGGCCGCCGGACTGGCCTCGACGCACGACTCGGTCTCCGCGGTGACCACCCTGGCCGGGCTGTTCACGGACCGGACCCGGATGGCCGCGCTGCTCGCCGAGGCCCCGGCCGACTCCCTCGACGTGCTGGAACGTCTGGTGTCGGGGCCGCCGTACGGGCAGGTCACCGCCGATCCCGCGCCCCGGCTGCGCTGGCTGCTGGACCGCGGACTGCTGCTGCCGACGGCGCCCGGGACGGTCGTCCTGCCGCGTGAGGTCGCCCTGCACCTGCGGCGGGGTCTGGCGCACCGGGAGCCCGAGCCGGTGCCGCCGGTGGTCGAGGCGGCCGCCGCACATCGTCCACAGGTTGTGGACGGCACCGCGGCCGGGCAGGCGTACACCGCGCTCGCGACCGTCGAGGAGCTGCTGAAGGACTGGGACGAGGGTGGGCCGGCGGTGCTGCGGGCCGGCGGGCTGAGCGTGCGGGACCTGAAGCGGACCGCCGTCGCCCTCGACGTGCCCGAGCCGGCGGCCGCGTTCTGGGTGGAACTGGCGTACGCGGCCGGTCTGATCGCCTCGGACGGCGAGGCCGACGAGCGGTACGCGGCGACCCCCGCCTACGACGAGTGGCTGGAGCAGCCCGCCGCGGAGCGCTGGTCGCGGCTGGTCACGGCGTGGCTCACGGCGACCCGGACGGCCGGTCTGGTCGGCGGGCGGGACGCCAAGGACCGTACGTTGTCGGCGCTCGGGCCGGGCCTGGACCGCTCGGCGGCGCCCGAGGTGCGGCACCGGGTGCTGGCGCTGCTGGCCGGGCTGCCGGAAGGCGTCGCGCCCGCCGCCGCGTCGGTGCTGGCGCGGCTGCGCTGGGAGCGGCCCCTGCGCGGCGACCGGCGCGAGGACGACCCGCGCGCCCGGCTCGCCGAGTGGGCGCTGTCCGAGGCGGAGCTGCTGGGTGTCACGGGCCGGGGCGCGCTGTCGGCGCAGGGCCGGGCGCTGCTGGGCGCGCCCGCGGCTCCCGCGCCGGGTCCAGAAACGGAACCCTCCGGGCCGGGGGACAAGCTGCCCGTCCACCACCATCACCGCGCCATCCCGCTCGCTCCCCTGTCCCCCGCCGAACAGGCCGCCGCCTCCGCCGCCGCGGCCCGGCTGCTCGCGCCGCTGCTGCCCGAACCGCTGGACCACGTGCTGCTGCAGGCCGACCTGACGGCGGTGGCGCCCGGGCCCCTGCAGCGGCCGCTCGCGGACATGCTGGGCGTGCTGGCGGACGTCGAGTCCAAGGGCGGGGCGACCGTGTACCGGTTCACGCCCGGCTCGGTGCGGCGGGCGCTGGACGCCGGGCGGGCCGCCTCCGACCTGCACGATTTCCTCGCCGCGCACTCCCGTACTCCGGTGCCGCAGCCGCTCGCGTACCTGATCGACGACGTGGCCCGGCGGCACGGCCATCTGCGGGTCGGCGCGGCCTCGGCGTACGTGCGCTGCGACGACGACGCGGTGCTCAGCGAGATCCTCGCCGACAAGCGGGCCGCCGGGCTCGGGCTGCGCCGGCTCGCGCCGACCGTGCTGGCCGCCCAGGCCGACCCGGCCGGGCTCCTGGAAGGCCTGCGGGCGATGGGGTTCGCGCCGGCCGCCGAGTCCGCCGAGGGCGATGTGCTGATCACCCGCGCCCTGGCCCACCGCACCCCGCCCCGCACCCCGCCCGAGCCGGTCCCGGACGGCCCGCCCGTCCCCGACGACACCCTCCTGGCGGCCGCGCTGCGCGCCATCCGGGCCGGCGACCTCGCGTCCACCACCCCGCGCAAGCCGGGCACGGCCCCCGCGGCCAACGGCGAGCTGCCCCGCACCGGTGCCGCCGAGACCCTCGCCACCATGCAGGCCGCCGTCCTGACCGGCGAGGCCCTGTGGATCGGCTACGTCAACGCCGAGGGCGCCGCCAGCCAGCGGGTCATCGCCCCGATCCGCGTCGAGGGCGGCTTCGTCACGGCGTACGACCACACCGCGGACGAGGTCCGCACGTATCCGCTGCACAGGATCACCGGGGTCGCCGAGCTCGCCGACGACGCGGGCTGACGGCACCGCGGGGCCGCGTCACCCGTTCGGGTGCGGGCGGGCGTTCATGCACGCCACGCCGGGGATGTCCCACGCTCGGGCGACCTTCCCGGGCGTGCCGCATCACGCCGGGTGCGCGCGGGCAGCCACCGGGTGTCCTGTGAGCCGTCCCGAAAGGAAACCCCCCATGCGCGCTGTCCGTCGAGTCGCCGCCGTCCTCGTCACCGCCGCCCTGATGACGTTCGGGGGGCTCGCCACTCCGGCCTCCGCGGTGAGCATCGACGCCGCCGGGCTCGTCCTGGAGACACCGCAGATCTGATCCGCTCCCGCGCACCTCGGGCCGGTCCAGGTGTGTCCTCGGGCCGGCTCGCGGTGCGGTGTCGCCGTCCCCCGACCCCAGTCTCCGAAAGGCCGTGCCGTCCCCATGCGTGAGAACCTGCCCGCCGCCGCTCTCTGTGCCGTCGCGCTCGTGGGGGTGCTCGCGCCCTCCGCGGCGACGGCCCCCGCGGCGCCGCTGCCCCTGCCGGTCGCGGCTGTGGAACCTCTGGTCACCGAGGGGGTCAGCATCGAGGGCCCGCTGGTCCAGAACGTCAGTCTGCCCACTCTGCAGTAGCGCGACGGGTGCGGTAGCTGTCCCCGTCGAGCCGCACGAGGTCGGCGTGGTGGGCCAGGCGGTCCGTCATCGCCGGGGCGGACGTGCCGAAGACCTCGTCCCAGCGGCCGAGCGGGCGGTCGCTGGTCACGATCAGCGAGGCCCGCTCGTAGCGGTGGGCGACGAGCCGGAAGAACAGGCCCGCGGTCGCCGCGTCGAAGGGCGTGTAGCCGATCTCGTCGACGATCAGGAGGGGATGATCGTCGAGAGCGGTCAGCTCCGCGTCGAGCCGGCCGGCGGCCTGGGCTTCGGTGAGCCGGGCCGCCCACTCGGCGGCGGTCGCGAAGAGCACCCGGTGCCCGGCCTGGCAGGCGCGGACGCCCAGGGCGACGGCGAGATGGGTCTTGCCGGTGCCGGGCGGCCCGACGAGGACCACGTTGCGCCGGGCCGCGACGAACTCCGCCTTGCCGAGCCGGGCCACGGCCTCCCGGTCGAAGTCCCGGGGGTGCTGCTGGTCGAAGTCCTCCAGCAGCTTGCGGGCGGGGAAGCCGGCGGCACGGATGCGGGCCTCGGCGTCGGCGTCCGGGGCGGGCTGCCGGGGGACGGCCGGCGCGGCCGCCGGGGCCTCGGGTTCCGGCCGGGCCCGGTGCGGGTCTTCGAGGTCGCTCTCCTCCTGGCCCACGGTCCGCGTGTGCCCGGCCGGTGCGTGCCGTGCCCGTGCGTGCCCGGCCTGCGCACGGTCGGCGTGGCCGCGGTCCGACTGCGCGACCATCGGCCCGGACATGTAGGCGAGGATCGCCGCCGAGGCGATGAACGCCATGTGGATCACCGTCCCCCACAGCAGGGCGTGCCGGGAGGTGTGGTGGACGTCCACGAACATCTGGAGCAGGTGCACGGAGGAGATGCCCACGATCGCCGTGGCGAGCTTGACCTTCAGCACGTTGGAGTTGACGTGTGAGAGCCATTCGGGCTGGTCACGGTGGCCCTGCAGGCCGATGCGCGAGACGAACGTCTCGTAGCCGCCGACGATCACCATGATCAGCAGGTTGGCGATCATGACGACGTCGACCAGCTTGAGCACCGCGAGCATCACGTACGTCTCGGTGGCGTGCCCGCTCACGCACATGAGGATTAAGGTCCAGAGCTCCTTGAAGAACTTGTAGACGTAGACGCCCTGGGCGGCCACCAGCCCGAAGTACAGCGGGGCCTGGAGCCAGCGGGTGGCGAACAGGGCGTATCCGAGCGTGGTGGTCGTCGGGTTGCGCACCTGCGCCATTCTTCGGGGCCGCGATGGAAAAACTGAATTCACACCACACGTTGGGATGAATAGGCATTCAGTACGACCGGACGCGCGGATCACACCACCCGACGCGGTCGATCAGGCACACTGGACGTTTGGCCGGGGCGTCGCGCTGTCGAGCCGTCCGAGCCCTCCGGCCGCAGAAAGGGTGCCTCGCGTGAATGGTCCGCTGATCGTCCAGTCCGACAAGACCCTGCTCCTGGAAGTCGACCACGAGCGGGCCGACGACTGCCGTCGTGTCATCGCCCCCTTCGCGGAGCTGGAGCGGGCGCCCGAGCACATCCACACCTACCGGGTGACCCCGCTCGGCCTGTGGAACGCCCGCGCGGCGGGCCACGACGCCGAGCAGGTCGTGGACGCACTGGTGGAGTACAGCCGCTATCCGGTGCCGCACGCGCTGCTCGTCGACATCGCCGAGACGATGGACCGCTACGGCCGTCTCACGCTGTCCAAGCACCCGGCGCACGGACTGGTCCTGACCACCACCGACCGGCCGGTGCTGGAGGAGATCCTGCGGTCGAAGCGGATCACGCCCCTGGTCGGCGCCCGCATCGACCCGGACACGGTCGCCGTGCACCCCTCCGAGCGCGGGCAGATCAAGCAGACGCTGCTGAAGCTGGGCTGGCCGGCCGAGGACCTCGCCGGGTACGTCGACGGCGAGGCGCACGCGATCGAGCTGGCCGAGGACGGTTGGGCGCTGCGGCCGTACCAGAAGCAGGCCGTGGAGAACTTCTGGCACGGCGGCTCGGGCGTCGTCGTCCTGCCCTGCGGCGCCGGGAAGACGCTGGTCGGGGCCGGGTCGATGGCCCAGGCGAAGTCGACCACCCTCATCCTCGTCACGAACACCGTCTCGGCCCGGCAGTGGAAGCACGAGCTGGTGAAGCGGACCTCGCTGACCGAGGACGAGATCGGCGAGTACAGCGGCACCCGCAAGGAGATCCGGCCGGTCACCATCGCCACCTACCAGGTGCTGACGACCCGGCGGAAGGGCGTCTACCCGCACCTGGAGCTGTTCGACTCGCGGGACTGGGGGCTGATCGTCTACGACGAGGTGCACCTGTTGCCCGCGCCGGTCTTCAAGTTCACCGCCGACCTCCAGGCGCGGCGGCGGCTCGGCCTGACCGCGACCCTGGTCCGCGAGGACGGCCGGGAGTCGGACGTGTTCTCCCTGATCGGGCCCAAGCGGTTCGACGCGCCGTGGAAGGAGATCGAGGCGCAGGGCTACATCGCGCCCGCCGACTGCGTGGAGGTCCGGGTCAATCTGACCGACTCCGAGCGGCTCGCTTACGCCACGGCCGAGACGGAGGAGAAGTACCGCTTCTGTGCGACGACCGCGACCAAGCGGAAGGTCACCGAGGCGCTGGTCCGGAAGTTCGCCGGGCAGCAGATCCTCGTCATCGGGCAGTACATCGACCAGCTGGACGAGCTGGGTGAGCACCTCGGGGCGCCCGTGATCAAGGGCGAGACGTCGAACGCGCAGCGGGAGAAGCTCTTCGACGCCTTCCGGGAGGGCGAGATCAGCGTGCTCGTCGTGTCCAAGGTCGCGAACTTCTCGATCGACCTGCCGGAGGCGACCGTCGCCATCCAGGTCTCGGGCACCTTCGGCTCCCGGCAGGAGGAGGCCCAGCGCCTCGGCCGGGTGCTGCGCCCCAAGGCGGACGGTCACCAGGCGCACTTCTACTCGGTGGTCGCCCGGGACACCATCGACCAGGACTTCGCCGCGCACCGCCAGCGCTTCCTGGCGGAGCAGGGGTACGCGTACCGGATCGTGGACGCTGACGAGCTGCTCGCGGAGAGCTGACGCGCCGGGCCGGTCCGCTCATCGTCGGCTCACTTGCGGCGGACGACGCCGACTTCCTCTCCGTACTGGCCGAGGACGATCACGTCGAAGGCGGCGCCCGCGAAGACCTTGACGGCGCGCAGGGCATCGCCGAGGCGGTGGCGGTGACTGCCTGCCACGGCGGTGGCGCCGGGCGGGCGGCCCGGTGCCGGGGCGGGGTGGATGGTTGCTGCGCTCATGTCTCCATGGTGCTTTTCGGCCCGTAAAGTCCGCGTCGGTCTCGGGGCGGAATCCACCGGGGGTCGTGTACGCCGCTGGGCCGATCCGCTGCCCGCACGGATGAGGGCCGTCCCGGGGCCCGTCCCCTAGGGGACGGGAAAACCGTTGGCGGTCACCGCCCCCGCCCCTCTAAGATCTCCGCTCTTGCCCGCCTCCCTCACGGAGCGCCGCCGACCGGACGGAAACCGGCCGGCATCTCACCGCCCACTCTTCAGCAGGTCCCTCCGGAGGCACCCCCTTGTCCACGCCCGTCGACGACCCGCTCGCGCGTGAGCGCTCCCACCTCTCCTCGTCCCGGTCCGCCCTGCGCGCCATGCGTGAGGACGTCGAAGCCCTCGACATCAGCGACGTCACCGCGAACTGGGTCAACGCGGAGGTGCTGGCCCGCCAGATCGAGGAGCGCATCAAGGCGCTGGCCGATCTCAGCGACACCCCTCTGTTCTTCGGTCGGCTCGACTACCTGCACGCCCCCGGCGCCGAAACGGCGGAGGGCGCGGAGGGGGAGCGCTTCTACATCGGTCGCCGCCATGTGCACGACCACGACGGCGACCCCATGGTCATCGACTGGCGCGCGCCGGTCTCGCAGCCGTTCTACCGGGCCTCCAAGAAGGACCCGATGGACATCGCGCTGCGCCGCCGCTTCGGCTACACCCGCGGCGACATCACGGCGTACGAGGACGAGCACCTGTCGGACCCGGCGGAGGCGGCCAGGACCAGCAAGCTGCTCCAGCAGGAGATCGAACGGCCGCGTGTCGGCCCGATGCGGGACATCGTCGCGACGATCCAGCCGGAGCAGGACGAGATCGTCCGGTCCGGCCTGTCCGGCACGGTGTGCGTGCAGGGAGGCCCGGGCACCGGGAAGACCGCCGTCGGCCTGCACCGGGTCGCCTACCTCCTCTACGCCCACCGCGAGCGCCTCGCCCGCACCGGCACCCTGGTCATCGGACCGAACCGGTCCTTCCTGCACTACATCGAGCAAGTCCTGCCCGCACTGGGCGAGTTGACCGTCCAGCAGGCGACCGTCGACGACCTCGTCCGCCACGTCGAGATCAGGGGCACGGACGACGCGACGGCCGCGATCGTCAAGGGCGACGCCCGGCTGGCACGGGTGCTGCGCCGGGCCCTCTACTCGCACGTCACGATGCCCACCGAGCCGGTCGTGGTCGTGCGCGGCTCCCGCCGCTGGCGGGTCCCCGCGTACGAACTGGAGGACATCGTCCGCGAGTTGCTCGACCGCGACATCCGCTACGGCGCCGCGCGCGAGGCCCTGCCGCAGCGCATCGCGCACGCCGTGCTGGTGCAGATGGAACGGTCGGGTGAGGCGCCGGACGACCGGGTGCAGGACGCGGTGGCCCGCAACAGCGCGGTCAAGGCGGCGGTGAAGGCGGTCTGGCCGGCCGTCGACCCGGCGAAGCTGGTGCTGCGGCTGCTGTCGGACGCGGAGTTCCTCGCCGTCCACGCCGAGGGGATCCTCGACGAGGACGAGCGGAAGGCGATCCTCTGGGCGAAGCCGGCGCGCAGCGTGAAGGCGGCGAAGTGGTCCACGGCGGACGCCGTCCTGATCGACGAGGCCACCGACCTGATCCAGCGCACGCACTCCCTGGGGCACGTCGTCATCGACGAGGCGCAGGACCTCTCCCCCATGCAGTACCGGGCGGTCGGCCGCCGCTGCACCACCGGCAGCGCGACCGTCCTCGGCGACCTGGCGCAGGGCACGACGCCCTGGGCGACCCGGAGCTGGCAGGAGGCGCTGACCCATCTCGGCAAGCCGGACGCCCTGGTGGAGGAGCTGACGGCCGGCTTCCGCGTCCCGACGGACGTCATCACCTACGCTTCCCGGCTGCTCCCGCACATCGCCCCCGGCCTGACACCGGTGGCCTCGATCCGCGAGAACCCGGGCCACTTCGAGGTCCGGCCGGTCTCCGGCACGAAGGACGTGGTCGAGGCCTGCCGCGAGTCGCTGCGCCACGAGGGCTCGACGGGCCTGATCGCGGCGGACGCCCGCGTGCCCGAACTGGCCGGGGCCCTGACGGAGGCCGGCATCCCGTATCTCGGCCCCGGCGAGGAAACCACCCAGGACACCCGCCTGACCCTGGTCCCGGCATCGCTCGCCAAGGGTCTGGAGTACGACTACGTGGTCCTGGACGAGCCGCAGGCCGTGGTCGACGGCGAGCCCGACGAACGGACAGGGCTGCGCCGCCTGTACGTGGCCCTGACCAGGGCGGTATCGGGTCTGACGGTGACCCACACGGCTCCGCTGCCGCCACAACTGACTTGACCGCGGGCCCGCGCGCCGGGCCCGCCACGGGCACGCGCGCCGCCCCAGCTGCGGGCATGCGTGCCGCTAGGGGCGGCACGGGTGGGCGCAGCGGCACCCCGCTCCGCCGGGCTGCGAAACGCCCCGACCCCAGCCCCCACGCCGAGCACCCTTCAAGAACCGTCCACCGCAGCCCGCCACGCCGAGACCAGCTCCGCGGAGACCGGCTCGTCCCACCCCCGAGGCCGAGCCGCCCCGCCGATGTGAAACCCGTCGACCCCGGCCTTCAGCAATACCGGCACGTGATCGAGCCGCAACCCACCCCCCACCAGCAACCGCTGCTCATACCCCGGCTCCCCCGACCGCCCGGCCTCCGCGAGCAGCACGGGCAACCCCTCGTCGACCCCCTCCGCGGACCCGGCCGTCAGGTACGTGTCCAGCCCCGGCATCCCGTCCAACTGCTTGCGCAGGGCGTCCCGGTCGGCGGCCCGGTCGATGGCCCGATGGAACGTCCAGGGGCAGCCGTCCAGAACCGCCACGACCCGCTCCACGGCCGCCAGATCGACCGCACCCCCTCCATCGAGGAAGCCCAGCACGAACTCCGACGCCCCGGCTTCCCGCAGCTCACCGGCCACCCGCACCAGCCGTTCGGCATCCCCCGCCGCGAACCCGTCCGCCAGACGGATCATCACCCGCAGGGAGATGTCGACCGCGCGCCGGATCCCGGCGACGGTGGCGGCCGACGGGGTGAGCCCGTCGGCCGCCATGTCGGTGACCAGCTCGAGGCGATCCGCGCCTCCCGCCTGGGCGGCGACCGCGTCCTCGACGTCGAGGGCGATCACCTCCAGGACTGCACGCTTGCTCATGGGGCCCCTTCGTCGGCATGCGTCGGCGTTCGATGACAGGTCTAGTCCAATCAAGACTACGCTGCCCATCCGCGCCGCCTCCGATGCCCCGGGGGCGGGCTCAGCCGAAGATGTTCAGCTCCTTCGCCTCCACCCCGGCCAGCTCGAACGCCGGCGCCCCGTCGACCGGCCGCCCCGTGTACAGCCGTACGAGCGTCGGTCCGTCCCCGATGAACCGGCCCGGGGGCCGCTCCCCGCCGCTCTCGCCGAGCCGCAGCGGCTCGTCCAGGTCGTCGAGGTCGGCGTGGACCGGTACGTGCCCCCGCTCGCGGGTGATCCGGGCGAGGAGCGCGAGCGCGTCCGCCAGCCCGGCCCCGCCGTACGCCCCCGGCTCACCCAGGGCCTCGCGCACGTCCCCGGCGTGCACCCACTCCCCCAGGGCGAGAAGGTCCAGCTTCCCTCCGGCCCCGGCGATCAGGGGGCCGGCCCCGCCCATCCCCCGCTCCAGTTCGTCGACGATCTGCGCGTCGCTCCAGTCGGCCCGATCGGCGATGTCCCGGTCGTTGGCCTCGGGCGTGAACACGCCCTTCTCGAACCTGCCCTCCGCCACCCGCGTCAGCGCGGCCGAGCAGTGCGCCAGCACGTCCCGCACCGTCCAGCCCGGACACGCGGCGACCGGCCGCGCGAAGTCCTCCCCGGCCCGGCCCCGCAACAGCGGGATCAGCGCGTCACGCTCGATCGTCAGCAGCCGCCCGGGCTGCTCGGGGTCCCGTACGTCATGCACATCAGCAGGTGTCGTCATACACCCACGCTAGGTGCCCGGGCCCGCTCGGCGGGAGAATGCCCCCATGGCCGATCTCGACTCGCTGCGCACCCGCTTCGCCCGCGCCCTGGAAGCGGCCCGGGGCCCGGCCGCAGGCCCGGACCCGGCGCCGTACGCCGACCATCTGCTCACCCTCTGGCAGGAACCCCAGCGCCGCTACCACACGGTCGAGCACCTCACGGCGGTCCTCGACCGGGTCGACGAACTGCAGCGGTACGCGCACGACCCGGACGTGGTCCGGCTGGCGGCCTGGTTCCACGACGCCGTCTATCTGCCCGACCGCTCCGAGAACGAGGAGCGCTCGGCCCGCCTCGCCGAACGCGCCCTCGCGGAGGCGGGCGTTCCCGACGCGAAGACCGCCGAGGTGGCCCGCCTGGTCCGGCTCACCGTCACCCACGACCCCGCCGACGACGACCCCGACGGCCAGGTCCTGTGCGACGCCGACCTCGCGATCCTCGCCTCGCCCCCGTCGGCGTACGCCGCCTACACCACCGCCGTCCGCGAGGAGTACCACTTCGTCCCCAGCGACGCCTTCCGCGAGGGCCGTGCCGCGATCCTGCGCCAACTGCTCAACCTGCCACGCCTGTTCAGGACACCGCACGGCACCGACGAGTGGGAGGCAACGGCCCGCTACAACCTGGCCGCCGAGCTGGAAATGCTGTCGCTCCCACCCCACGACCCCTCGTAGCCTGCCCCCATGTGGACAACGGGCGCGGAACAGGTGGAGCAGGCCGTCGGCGAGTGTGCCGGGCTGCTGGGGGCGGTCGCCGAACGGGACTGGGAGGGCGTTCGGGCCGGGCGGCTGGAGTGGAGCTGCCGGGAGACGGCCGTGCACATCGCGGGCGATCTCATCGCGTACGCCGGGCAGTTGGCCGGACGGGAGCCCGAGGGGTGGACGCCCTTCGAGATCTCGCTGGACGAGGGAACCGACAACGCGGGCGCCGTGCAGGTGATCCGCACGACGGGGACCCTGCTCGCCGCGGCGGTCCGCACCACTCCGCGTGACGTGCGGGCCTTCCACCCCTACCCGTTCCGCAGCGCGAACCGTGAGGGGTTCGCCGCGATGGGCGTGGCCGAGGTGCTGCTGCACACCCACGACATCGCCGAGGGGCTGGGCGTGCCGTACGAACCGGCGCCCGAGCTGTGCGACTTCGTGCTCACCCGGATCTTCCCGTACGTCCAGCCGGGCCCCACCCCGTGGCCGACCCTGCTGTGGGCCACCGGCCGCGGGGAGCTGGCCGGCCGCGCCCCGGTCACGCAGTGGCGCTGGAACAACAATCTGGTGATCGGCACCGAGCGGCTCACTCTGGAGGGCGTCACCCCGGCGGCCGCGGCCGACCTGTCCACGGTCGGCGACGGCGGCTTCGAGTGGATCGAGGGCGGCCCGATGGAGGGCACCCGGGTCGGCACCGGGCTGGTGTACAAGCAGTACGAGGACGGCGTCCACCGGCCGGAGTGGGGCACGTACGTGCTGGTCCGGCGCGAGGACGGCCGCGCGGTCGGCGCCATGGGATTCCACAGCGTCCCGGACGCGGACGGCCGGGTCGAGGTCGGCTACGACCTGGTCGAGGGCGCCCGCGGCCACGGCTACGCCACCGAGGCGCTGCGTGCCCTGTCGGCCTGGGCACTGGAGCGGGACGAGGTGCGGACGGTCGTCGCGAACGTCGAGCGGGGCAACCTGCCGTCGCAGAACGTGCTCGCGCGCGCCGGGTTCACCCAGGTCGCCGAGGACCCCGAGCACCTGACCTACGAGCTGCGCGAACCCCGCGAGGGATAGCGTCCCTTGGGCCGCCGCAGTCCCGCCGCGTGCAGCAGCCGCACCACCTCGCGGCTGCTGACCTCCACCGCCCCGGCCCGCACCGCGTCGGCGTACCGCTGGTCGGGGATGTCGTAGTGGTCCCGTTCGAAGGCCCGGGGCGGGACGCCGAGGCGGGCGGCGAAGGTGTGCAGTTCGTCGTAGGAGACGTCGCTGACGAGGTGGGACCACAAGCGGCCGTGGCCGGGCCAGGTCGGCGGGTCGATGTAGATCGTCATCAGGGCCTCAGGTGGACGCCGGCCCGCCGATGGCCTCGCCCAGCGAACCCACCGCGGCGACCTTCACGCCCGCCTCGCTGCACACCCAGTGCGGGTCGGGCCCCAACTCGGGTTCCACATCGAGGGCGTGCGGGTCGCCGGTGCCGCAGACCGGGCACAGCGGCCAGCGGCCGTACCGCTCCAGCAGGGCGTCCTGGACGTCCTGCGCGACCAGGCCGGCCACGTACCGGGCGCCCTCGGGCCACTGCTCTACCCACCATCGACGCTGCTTGACGGACTCCTCGACCAGCGACACGACATCCGCCTCGGCGACGCGGCCCGCGACGAGGTCGGCCAGCACGAGGGCGCGCGCGGCGTGCAGCGCCTGCTCCAGGGGGCTGATGGGTTCCATGCCCCCATTGTGCGCACTCTTGACCCGGGCGCCGAGCCGAAAATATCTTTCACATGTGACCCGTGACGTGAAGGAAATTTTCGCCCGGGAGCGTGGCGGCTCCGCCGGGGCGAGCGGCGCCCCGCCCGCCCCGGCCGCTCTCGCGGCAAAGGTCCGCACGCTGGGCCCGTCGATGACGCGTTCCATGCGGCGCGTCGCCGAGGCCGTCGCGAGCGACCCGGCGGGTTGCGCGGCCCTCACGGTCACCGGCCTCGCCGGACTGACCGGCACCAGCGAGGCCACCGTCGTACGCACCGCCCGCCTGCTGGGCTATCCGGGTTACCGGGACCTGCGCCTGGCCCTCGCCGGCCTCGCAGCCCAGCAGCAGTCGGGCCGCGCCCCGGCCATCACCACGGACATCGCGGTGGACGACCCGATCTCCGACGTGGTCGCCAAGCTCGCCTATGACGAGCAGCAGACCCTCGCCGACACCGCCGCCGGTCTCGACACGGTGCAACTGGCCGCGGCCGTCACCGCACTGACCACGGCCCGCCGCACCGACGTCTACGGGGTCGGGGCGTCCGGCCTGGTCGCACAGGACCTCACGCAGAAGCTGCTGCGCATAGGACTGATGGCGCACGCCCACAGCGATCCGCACCTGGCCGTCACCAACGCCGTGCAACTGCGCGCGGGCGACGTCGCGATCGCCATCACGCACTCCGGGTCGACGGGGGACGTCATAGAGCCGCTGCGGGCGGCCTTCGAGCGCGGGGCGACGACGGTGGCGGTCACCGGCCGCCCCGACGGCCCGGTCACGCAGTACGCCGACCACGTCCTCACCACGTCCACCGCACGGGAGAGCGAGCTGCGCCCGGCGGCCATGTCGTCCCGGACCGGTCAGCTCCTCGTGGTGGACTGCCTGTTCGTGGGGGTGGCGCAGCGGACGTACGAGAAGGCGGCGCCGGCGCTGTCGGCGTCGTACGAGGCGCTGGCCCACCGGCACCGTTCCTGAGGCAGCCGCCCCGCCCAGCACCGGAAAGACACGGAAAGAGCCGTCCATGACCTCCACCTCCCACCCCCGTGATCTCAGGACCGAGTTGGAGTCCCTGACCACCGAGGCCTTCCGGCCGGAGCTCGCGGACATCGACCGGCTGCCCACCCTCGACATCGCCCGGCTGATGAACGGGGAGGACGCCACGGTGGCCGGGGCGGTCGCGGCGCGGCTGCCGCAGATCGCCGCCGCGATCGACGCCGTCGCGCGGCGGATGGCCCGGGGCGGCCGGCTGGTCTACGCGGGCGCGGGAACGGCGGGCCGGCTGGGCATCCTGGACGCCTCCGAGTGCCCGCCCACGTTCAACACCGACCCCGCCAGGGTCGTCGGCCTGATCGCGGGCGGCCCGGACGCCGTGGTCACCTCGGTCGAGGGCGCGGAGGACTCCCGGGAACTGGCCCGGGCGGACCTGGACGCCCTCGCGCTGACCCCCGACGACACGGTGGTCGGCATCTCCGCCTCGGGCCGCACCCCGTACGCCATCGGCGCGGTCGAGCACGCCCGCGCCCACCGCTCCCTCACCATCGGCCTCGCCTGCAACCCCGGCAGCCCGCTCGCGGCGGCCGCCGACCACGGCATCGAGATCGTGGTGGGCCCCGAACTGCTCACGGGCTCCACCCGCCTGAAGTCCGGCACGGCGCAGAAGCTCGTCCTCAACATGATCTCGACGATCACGATGATCCGGCTGGGCAAGACCTACGGGAACCTGATGGTCGACGTCCGCGCCTCCAACGACAAGCTCCGCGCCCGCTCCCACCGCATCGTCGCCCTGGCCACCGGCGCCGCGGACGACGAGATCGACCGCGCTCTGGCCGCCACGGACGGCGAGGTGAAGGACGCCATCCTGAGCATCCTGGCCGACGTGGACGGCCCGACGGCGGCCCGCCTGCTGGAGGAGTCCGGCGGGCATCTGCGGGCGGCGCTGGAGGCTCGACCGTAGACCTGCCGTCAGGCGGTGACGTGTGACACCCGCCCTGTGTGGCGCAGGATCTCGCCGGCCAGGCGGTCGTCCAGTGCCGAGGGCAGGGTGTGGCCCATGCCCTCGATCAGGACCAGGCGGGCACCGGGGACGGCCGCGGCGGTGGCTTCGGCGTGGGCGGGCGGGAACATCGGGTCCTCGGTGCCGTGCAGCACCAGCGTCGGTGCCGTGACGGAGGCCAGGTCCGCGGTGGAACCGAGGGGGGCGGCCCCTGCGAGGGTGTGGTTGAGTGCGGCCCGCAGATCATGCGCCCGCTCGTACACCCGGTGCTCCATCGCGCGGTACTCCTCCTCGCTGAACGGCAGCACCGCGCCGTGCAGGACACGCCACAGCGGCAGCCGGGCTGCGAGGTAGTCCTCCAGGCCGGCCTGCGGCTCGGGGAAGGCCGAGGCGAGCGCGGCCAGCAGCCCGGGCTCGGGCGGAGGCAGTTCGCCGGGGAGCGGAGGGGCCCCCTCCAGGGCGCGTCGGACTGCCGCCGCCGTGTCCGTTCCGAGCGGCTGGGACGACAGGCTCGTCAGGGTCAGCACCCGGTGCGGGTGGGTGACGGCCAGCCGCTGGCCGATGATGCCGCCGAGGGACGCGCCCACCACGTGCGCTCGCTCCACCCCGTACGCGTCCAGGACCGCGAGTGCGTCGGAGGCCATGTCGGCCACGGCGTAAGGCCGGTGGGTGAAGTCGACCCTGGAAGAGCGTCCGGTGTCGCGGTGGTCGTATCGGATGACCCGGCGGCCTCCGTCGACCAGGCGGCGGACGATGCCGTCGTTCCACTGGATGCCCTGTGCCTGAGCGCCCATCACCAGGAGCACCGCGGGGTGGTCCGCCTCCCCGAAGTCCTCCGTCCACAACTCGAGGTCCTCCGTGCGGACCATCCGCTCGCGGCCCGTCAGGCATGCGTTCTTCGATTCATTTTCCTGCATGGTCGTTCAGGTTAATGGGTGTGGGCAGCGTGCGCACCCGCTTTCCCGGCCGAGGGGAGTTGGACGCCGCGGTGCGCTGCGGGCACGCTGATCCCATGGTGGGTGTCAAGGGACAGGTGCAGAGGCGTGGCGTGGAGCGCCGCCGCGCCATGGTCGACGCGGCGATCGAGCTGTTCTCGCGCCAGGGGGTCCGCGGCACGGGGGTGGCCGCGATCGCCGAGCGTGCCGGCGTAACCCCGTCCGCTCTCATCCACCACTTCGGCAGCAAGGACGGTCTCGTGCGAGCCGTGCTGGAGGAGGCGGACCGGCGTGCCCTGGAACGGCTGTCCATCACGGAGGGCGCCGAACCCACCCTGGACGAGGCGTTCGACTGGTTCGTCCGGGACGCCGAGCACACCGCCGCCACCGAACGGGACCTGGCCGCCCTGCACACCACCCTCACGGCGGAGAACCTGGATCCCGGATCCGTGCTCCACCTCTGGTTCCGGGACCGTGGCCGGGGCCTGCGCACGCACCTGGCCTCCCTGTTCGCGCGCGCCATGGCCGACGGTTCCGCGCGCGCGGATCTGAACCCGGCCGTCCTGGCCGCCGAGACGGCCGCGTTCATCGAAGGGGCCCACCTGCTCTGGCTGCTCGACCCGGAGCAAGTCGATCTGACCTCCGTGCACCGCAGTTACTTCGAGGGGCTGGCGTCGCGGCTTCGGCCGGCGGCCTAGCCTCGCTGCGGTGTCGACGATGCGGCGGAACCAGGCGGCGAAGCCCATCCGGCGGGTGAGGGGGAAGTACGACGATCAGCCGGAGACCTGGACGAACGCCCCCTCGACCGCGTGCCGTTCCTCCTGTTCCTCCAGCGCCTTGCCCGCCAGGGCGTTGACGGCGGCGTTGAACCGCTCCATCGAGGTGGGTCGGTCCGGGCCCAGGACGTACTCCTTGAGGATCCGGCGCTCGGGTGCCATCGGGTCGTGCCGCGGCCCGCGCACCGCGTCGAGGATCTGCGGCAGCCGGGCGCAGTCCCGGTCGAGGAGGTAGGCGCCCCCGGCGGTGGTGTACGCCGCCCGGAAATCCGCATCGGGCAGGTCGTTCGCGTTGGTCAGCACGTACGGCTTGAGGCTCGCCACGAAGTCCGCGACCACGGACGACACATCACTGATGAGGATGTCGGCCTGGTCGAAGCACTCGTACAGCGTGGGCAGTTGCCGCGTGATCACCTGGTGTCCGACGGGGCCCCGGCTCTCCCAGAAGATCCGGTGCCAGGCGGCACGCAGCTCGTGCCACTCGGCCTCCCCCTCCAGGCCGGTCACCCGGGCCTCGCGCGTCTGCTGCGCGTCGTCGCCGGTGAGCCGCCCCGACAGTTCGCCGAGCCGGGCCTGGATCTCGGCGAGCCGCGGCCGGGCGGCGGCCATCGCGGCCTCGGCCTCCCGGGCGTCACGCCGCTCGTTGTCGGCGCGCAGCAGCTCCCGGATGGCCCGGTCCGCCTCGGCCGCCACGCGCGAGCGCTTCCCGGTGAGGGGATGCGGCTTGTAGAGGACCCGTACGTTCTCGGCGAGCAGCTTCTCGATCAGCGGCACGCCCATCGGGATCAGCGACGTGTGGCAGTCGTCGTCGCTCCAGCCCTCCCAGGTCGGCGCGTACAGCACGGTCGGCAGCGGCCCGGGCACGTGGTCGGCGTGCAGCCGGATCGACGACAGCTGCGGACGGCCCACCTCGACGATCGCCTCGTCGCTGATGGCGTGCCGCACCCGCTGGTAGCGGTCCCGCCCGGCCCGGCCGGCCACCCAGATCTCGTCGTACACCTTGCTGACCCGGTTGCTGCTGGCGAGCTTGTCGCTGTCGCCGTGCCCGATGAACACGTGCTTGGCCTCGGCCACGCGCAGCATGTGCACGTTCTTGCCCGCGTTGCCCGGGTAGAGCACCACCCGCAGTTCGGGCAGCTCCAGCTGTGCGACATCATCGGCCTTCGGCACGCACACGACCGGGATCGACGTACGGCCGAGGTACCGGAACGAGGCCCGCTCCCGCAGGATGATCAGCGGCCGCCGGTCGAGCTGCTCCAGCGTCTCGATCCACATGTTGACCTGGTACATGAAGTCCCGGGACACGGACGCGAAACTGAAGTAAAGCGCCACCTCCGGCCGGTATCCGGCGAGTTGGCGGTTGACCTCGGTGATCACCTCGTCGCCCGACGGCATCCGGCGGGCCCGGCGCAGCTGCCCCAGCAACGCCGCCACGGCCGCGGCCGCGAGCCCGGCGGTGAGCGCGAAACCGATGCCCGCGGGCTGCCAGGCCCCCGCCGCGAGCGCGACGAGCAGCCCCGCGTGGGCGGGCAGGTCCAGGTGCAGCAGCTTGCGCAGGAAACGCCGGTAGAGGAGGGCGGGGGGCGACTGCGGAATGCCCGCCCCGCTCATGTCGAGGTTGCGCACCACGACCGGCAGCGTGCGGCGCCGCCGGATGGCGTGATGCACGGCTGTGAACATGATGACCAGGGTGAAGTGGGCGGCGAGCACGGCGAGCGCGGCCACCAGCACCGCGTCCGGCGCGTCCATCCGCTCGGCCAGCGCGAGCAGCATCACCGTCCGCACGGCGAAACGCATCGTGCGGGTCAGCTGCAACGCGGCCAACCGTCGCACGAAGGCGGGAGAGCGCGTGTGCAGCACCTCGTCAACGACGTACGTCACGGCCGAGGCGACGGCGAAGCCCCACAGGGACGGGAGCAGCGCGAAGACGGGCAGTGCGGCGAAACCGGCGGCGAACAGGAACACAAGCAAAAGGTCGGTCTTCCCGCGCACACGCAGGACACCGCACAGCCAACGGAACGTCATAAGACAGGATTCCTCTGGGGAAAGGATGTGATTTCCGGAGTGGCGTGCGGTGGGGCGAACGCCGGCGTATGCGCGATACGCCTGTTCGACGGTGGTGAAGGGCGAATGGTTGTACATCCACCGTTGGCTATTACGTCACCGTGACTTCACCTCCCGGTTGACCTGCCGCACGCGAGCCCGCAGCGTCTCGCCCACGGGCAGCGAGCGCAGTACGTCGGTGAGGTGCTCGGCCGTCCGTACGTTGCACCGCCCCAGATCGACCAGGGCGAACGGCTCGTCACTCGCGCCGGTCACGGGGTCGACGCCCAGCGACGGCAGCACCACCCCGACTCCGGCGAGGGCGTCCCGCAGCGACTGCACGATCTCTTCGGTCGAACGCACCGTTTCTACCTCCACGCTGAGTATGTGATTCACCACACAGCGTGGCCGACACGTCTCTAACCTGGCCAGATACGGCGGTCCAACAACCCGATCTGTCGACAGGGAGTTGCCCATGCCCGGTTCCAGGGACCTCGACCCGTCCTCCTCCCCTCGGGCCCTCCTGGGCGCCGAACTCCGCCACGCCCGCGAGAAGGCCGGCCTGAGCCAGGAGGAACTGGGACAGCGGCTGTTCGTGAGCGGGTCGTTCATCGGGCAGCTGGAGGCGGGGACGCGACGTTTGCAGGCGGAGTACGCCCGTTTGCTGGATGAGGAGTTGGGGACGGGAGACTTCTTCTCACGGAACTGTGGGGCGGCGGCGAAGTCGAAGTATCCGGAGCACTTCGCGGAGGCGGCGGAGGCGGAGGCCCGGGCCAAGGCCATCAGGGAGTTCGCGTCGATGCTGATTCCCGGCCTGCTCCAGACCCCCGCCTACGCCCGCGCAGTGTGCCGCGCGTATCAGCCGACTGCACCGGATGAGGAGATCGAGAGGAGGGTGGCCACCCGCATGGAGCGGACCCACATCCTCGACGACCCAACAACGCCGTTGTTGTGGGCCGTGATTGACGAGTCGGCGTTGCGCCGGGTGACAGGCGGGCCGGATGTCATGGCCGAAGCGCTGCGACACATCACCGACCTGGCCCGCCGCAGCCGGACCATCGTGCAGGTGCTGCCGTTCGATGCGGGGGCGCACCCGGCCATGCAGGGCTGCGTCAAGCTGATGGACTTCGCCGACGCACCTCCGCTGGCGTACCTGGAAGGCGTCGGCACCGGGCGACTGGACGACGACCCCGCCACCGTCGCGGAGTACCGCTTCTACTACGAGTTCCTCGCGGCCTCCGCACTCTCGCCTCAGAAGTCTCTAGCCCTGCTCGAAGCGATGACGCAGGATTACGACCATGAGGAACATGTCTGAGTGGTACAAGTCCAGCTACAGCGGCGGGAGCGGCGACAACTGCCTGGAAATCACCCAGGCATTCCCTGATGTCATCCCCGTCCGCGACTCCAAGACCCCCCACGGCCCGAAGCTCGTGTTCCGGGCCACCGCCTGGTCCGCGTTCGTCGAGAACCTCAAGGACGAGACGGCCTGAGCTTCGGGACCCGGGCTTCGAGCTCTCTTTTCAAGGAATGGGTGGAGGGCCTCAACCCACCCTCCCACCCCGCGAGTTGACGCGACGCATCCGGTTTGCCACGGACAGTCACCTACCTCTACCGTTCCTGGACAAGCAACAGCCCCCGCCCGGTGCTACCAACACCTGCGGGGGCTTGACCACTTAGATCGAAGGAAAAGTTCGATCCCATGGCTGAAGCCAACTTTAGTGCCGCCTCCTCGTCCCCGCACCCCATGGCGGGGCCGGGCTACGGCAAACGCACGACCCCCGGCCAACCCCCGCGCACGAACCACGACTTCGCGCACCTCCCACTCCGCGAAGCCGCCATCGCCGCCTACCTCGACCGGCTCCCCGACGGCGCCGACATCTCCGTGAAGACGCTGGCCAAACAGCTCCCCTACGGCCAGTGCGCCCTCGGCACGGCCCTCAACCGCATCCAGCAGGCGGGGCACCTGCGCCGAGGCCGGGAGTGCGTGACGGCCGACGACGGCAGCTCTCGCTGGATCACCCGAACGTGGTTCACCCGCACGGCCCGGGATGACGACTGGTGGGCCGCCTTCACCCGCGGCGACGCACCGCAACAGCCGGCACGCCCCACCCGCTCCCGCGCCCACATCCTCCTGGCCGCCCTCGGCCGCACAGCCCCCGTCCTGTCCCTCTCGGAGGCGGACTGCGCGACCCTCGCCCCACTGGTGGCGGACTGGTTCGAGCGGGGCGCCTCGGAGGACGACGTACTGCGTGCGCTCACCGCCGGCCTGCCGAGACCCGTCCACCACGCCGCAGCCCTGGTCCGAAACCGCCTGACCAGCAAACTTCCACTCCCGCCCCCTCCACGCCCACCCCTACGGGTCCTGGAGTGCGCGAACTGCGGCGCTCCGGGCCGTCCGGAAACCCTGCCAGGGGGGCGTTGCAGCGCCTGCCGGGGCGAACGCGCTCCCGCGCAACCCCCTGCACCCCTGTCCGCCCCCACGGTCCACGACCGCGCGGCCCAGATCCGGGCCGCGATGTCCCAACAACGCCGAGAGAAGGCACGCACATGACGGCTCCTACGGTGGGACGTCGCTCCCCCAGGGCACGATGGAAGGGAGGAGGCACCATGACCCCTGGTACCGCTGACCACCCGTTGATGCCCATCGAGGACTTCGAGGATCTGGCCGAGGTGGCCCCGAAGGGCGTGCGACTCGAGTACGTCGACGGTCGCGTCCGAACGAAGGACGCGCTCAGCGTCGAGGACTTCGAAGAGCTGGAGCGCCACGCCCCGGAGACCGTGCGGCTTGAGTACATCAACGGAAAACTAGAGGTCAAGGCCATGCCGGACGGCAACCACACGTCGATCTTCATGTGGCTGTTGCGCCAGTGCATGCAGCACCTCCCAGACCTTGATCTCGCACCGGAGCGGGGAGTCAAAGCAGAGGCTTACCGGAAGGGCCGAGCACGCACGGATGGCTTCCTGGCACCTGTGGACCACTTCAAGGGCGACCGCGAGTGGTCCGACCCCGATGGTTCCCTCATGGCCGTGGAGATCACCTCCCGCGACCGAGACACCAACCAGCGCGACCGCATCGACAAGCCCGTGGGCTACGCGGAAGCCGACATCCCCGTCTACCTCCTCATCGACCGCGACAACAACACACTCACCGTCCACAGCGAGCCGAAAGACGGCCGCTACCAGCAGATCTCCCGACACCCCTGGGGCGCCACCGTCGAGCTCCCCGCCCCCGTGAACATCACCCTGGACACCGAGAAGCTCAAGGACTACGCCGACTGAGGACAATGGGCACCATGAACCACGCTCAGCTCACCGCCCTGGGCCGTGCCCTGCGCCTCCTCGGCGAGCACGGGGAGGCCCTCACCTCCGACACCCCGGACGGCAAACTGCACGAGGTCAAGGCCGACCTGAAGCGCGCGCTGGACCTGCTGGAGGACAGCGTGACCACGGCGGCGCCCAGTACGCGCTGCCCCGAGCACCCGAACGGCCCCGTCGACGAGGCCGCCCCCGACCTGTGCCTGCTGTGCGAGACGCGGCGCAGGGCGGCCCGCCGGGCGGAGTTCAACGGGCCCGCCCCCCAGCAGCAGCCCGCCGAACCCGCACCCTCCCGCTACGGCGTGCGCGGCGACCGCCCCCAGCCCCAGCAGCGCTGGCTTGCGGAGCTGTGGAACGGCCAGGCCTGGCAGCTGTGCGGCACCCCGCGCCGGGACCGACGGGAGGCCGAGCTGTTCATCAACGCCCAGCGCAAGGCCCCCCGGGCCGCCATGGCGTACCGGCTGGTGCACGAGTTCACCGACTACGAGGTGCTGCGGGTGTGGGGGACGCCCGTGCGGGTCGACATCGAGCCCATGGGCAACCTCTAGGTCATCCCAGCAGCGGCAGGGGCAGGAACTCGTGCCCCTCCCACAGCCTCCGCGACGCCTCCTCCGGGTACGCCCTCACCTCCGGCTCCGCGTCCAGCACCTGCACCAGCCGCCGCTCGTCGTCGTACGCCGGCCAGCCCGGGTCGCCCGTCCTCGCGAACCCCGTCCAGGACGCACGGAAACGGGACGACAGCGACAGCGCCTCGGCGGACGGCTCCGCGCCCGCGAACAGCAGCAGCCCCAGGTCCGCCCCGTACGTGCCGAAGAGCAGCGGGATGTCCAGGGCGTGGCAGGCGCCGAGCGCGCCACCGTTGCCCGGGGCCGGCCAGGTCAGTTCGTAGAGGTGCGCGCGTCCGCCGCCCGCGCGCTGCGCCTCGGCCAAGTGCAGGGTGGGCATGCTGAACAGCCAGTCCGTCTGGACGCGCTCGTAGAGCTCCGAAGGGGAGGCCTCCGGGAAGGCCGCGCGGTAGGCCTGTTCACCGTCGGGGCCGGGGGCGAAGAGACGCAGGGCCGAGGCGGCCCGTTCCTCACTGATCTGGCCGAGTTGGCCCGCCATGGCGACGAACAGCCGGTACTCGTCGCGGTTGTGACCGACGAGCAGTTCGACGTCCTTCGCCGCACCGGCCGCCAGCGCCTGCCAGGGCATGGCCGGCAGCACCTCTCCGTCGACGACCGGTGAGAACGGCGTGACCGTCGGTGCCGCCTGGCCCCAGCGGTCGATGTACTGGGGCATCTTCGGGCCGAGTGTCTCGCCCGCCGAGGTCAGCTTGCGCGGGGCGATCGTCGACAGGTCGGCGACCGTGGGGCGCAGGCCCAGCTCGGCGGCGAGGGCCGTGCCCATGTCGCGGGCCAGGGCGTCGGAGAAGAAGGTCCCCGGCACGCTCTGCGCGATCGCCCGCCGGAACAGACCGGCCGCGCGGGGCATGGAGAGCAGCGAGGCGACCGAACCGGCGCCGGCCGACTCGCCGAAGACCGTGACCTGGCCGGGGTCGCCGCCGAAGGACTCGATGTTGTCCCGCACCCATTCCAGGGCGGCCACCTGGTCGAGCAGTCCGCGGTTGGCGGGGGCTCCCTCGATGTGGGCGAAGCCCTCCATGCCGACGCGGTAGTTGAGGGACACGACGACGAGATCGCCGTCGGCCGCGATACGGCGGGCGTCGTAGCCGGGGCTGCCCGCGTGGCCGAGCTTGTAGGCGCCGCCGTAGATCCACACCATCACCGGGCGGTGGGCCGCCGGGTCGGGATCGGGGGTCCAGACGTTGACCGTGAGCCAGTCGTCGCCCTGGGGCACGTCGATCAGACCCGGGCCGCCCAGCAGGCCGAGGTCCTGCGGGGGCGGCGGGCCGAAGGCGTACGCGTCGCGTATGCCGTCCCAGGTGGGGGCGGGGCGCGGGGCCTGGAAGCGGGCCTCGCCCACCGGGGGCGCGGCGAAGGGGATGCCGCGGAAGACGGCGAGGCCCTCTTCCTTCCGTCCGCGTACCGCACCGGCGGTGGTGCGCACCACCGGGCCGGGCTGCTCGGAGGGATCGCCCGGCGAGGGGCGGGAGTCGGTCGTCGTCATCTGCGGGTCTCCTCACGGGGTGCCGGTGAACAAGCGTCCGGTCAGTCTCCTTGACTGACTCGAGCAGATCCAGGCACCCCGTTCGGAGGCGGGGTCAGCTGAGGGTCTTCAGCGCCGCCGGGCTGTACGGGGCCAGCTCCTCGAAGCGGCCGTCGAGCACCTTGCGAGCCCACTCCGGGTCCTGGAGCAGGGCGCGGCCGATGGCGACCATGTCGAACTCGTCGCGCTCGAAGCGGTAGAGGAGGTTGTCGAGGTCGCCGACCTCGGCGCCCTCGCCCTGGAAGGACTTGAGGAAGTCGCCGCCGTCCAGGCCGACCGAGCCGACGGTGATGGTGGGCTTGCCGGTGAGCTTCTTGGTCCAGCCGGCCAGGTTGAGGTCCGAGTCGTCGAACTCGGGGACCCAGTAGCGGCGGGTGGAGGCGTGGAAGGCGTCGACACCGGCGGCGGCCAGCGGCGCGAGGATGGACTCCAGCTCCTCCGGCGTCTCGGCGAGGCGGGCGCGGTAGGCCTCCTGCTTCCACTGGGAGAAGCGGAAGATGACGGGGAAGTCGGCGGAGACGGTCTCGCGGACGGCCGTGACGATCTCCTCGGCGAGCTTGGCGCGGGCGACGCGGTCGCCGCCGTAGGCGTCGGTGCGGCGGTTGGTGCCCTCCCACAGGAACTGGTCCAGCAGGTAGCCGTGGGCGCCGTGCAGTTCGACACCGTCGAAGCCGATGCGCTCGGCGGCGGCAGCGGCCTCGGCGAAGGCGCCGATGACGGCGTCGATGTCGGCCTGGGTCATGGCCTTGCCGGTGGGCTCGTCGGCGCCGATCCGCAGGCCGGAGGGGCCGACGGCCGGGGCGTCGGCGAAGGGGGGCTCGCCCTGGTTGCGGACCATGCCGATGTGCCACAGCTGCGGCACGATCGTGCCGCCGGCGGCGTGCACCGCCTCGGCGACCTTCGCCCAGCCCGCGAGCTGCTCGTCGCCGTGGAACCGCGGCACGCTGTCGCTCTGCCCGGCCGAGTCGTGGCCGACGTAGGTGCCCTCGGTGACGATCAGGCCGACTCCGGCGGCGGCGCGGCGCGCGTAGTACGACACGACGTCCTCGCCGGGTACGCCGCCCGGGGAGAACATGCGGGTCATCGGCGCCATCGCGATCCGGTTCGGAACAGTCAGGCCGCCCAGCGTTACGGGCCGGGACAGGATTTCGGCGGCGCGGGAAGCGGAGGCGGCGACAGTCACGTGGGGGCTCACTTTCGGATACCGGAAGGTATGTGCATACGCATAGGACCTAACCTTCAACCATCCGGCCCCGCCCGGCCATCCCGCCCCCGCTGTGATCCCGGACACGCGCCCCGCACACACCTCGCACGCACCCCGGACACGCCGAAGGGCGGCAACCCGGACACGCCGAAGGGCGGCACCCCCTGCCGGAACAGGGAGTGCCGCCCTCGGTAAGGACGTCGATCAACCCTCAGGTCGATCAGAAGTCCATGTCACCGCCCGGCATGCCGCCGCCGGCGGGCGCGGCGGCCTTCTCCGGCTTGTCGGCGATGACGGCCTCGGTGGTGAGGAACAGCGCGGCGATGGAGGCGGCGTTCTGCAGGGCAGAGCGGGTCACCTTCGCCGGGTCGATGATGCCCTCGGCGATCATGTCGACGTACTCACCGGTCGCGGCGTTCAGGCCGTGGCCGACGGTGAGGTTGCGGACCTTCTCCACGACGACGCCGCCCTCGAGACCACCGTTGACGGCGATCTGCTTCAGCGGGGCCTCCAGCGCGAGCTTCACGGCGTTGGCGCCGGTCGCCTCGTCACCGTCGAGCTCCAGCTTCTCGAAGACCTGGGAGGCCTGCAGCAGGGCCACGCCACCACCGGCGACGATGCCCTCCTCGACGGCCGCCTTGGCGTTGCGCACGGCGTCCTCGATGCGGTGCTTGCGCTCCTTGAGCTCCACCTCGGTGGCGGCACCGGCCTTGATGACCGCGACACCGCCGGCGAGCTTCGCCAGGCGCTCCTGCAGCTTCTCGCGGTCGTAGTCCGAGTCGCTGTTCTCGATCTCGGCGCGGATCTGGTTGACCCGGCCGGCGACCTGGTCGGCGGAGCCGGCACCGTCGACGATGGTGGTCTCGTCCTTGGTGATGACGACCTTGCGGGCCTTGCCCAGCAGGTCGATCGTGGCGTTCTCCAGCTTGAGGCCGACCTCCTCGGAGATCACCTCGCCGCCGGTGAGGATGCCGATGTCCTGCAGCATCGCCTTGCGGCGGTCGCCGAAGCCCGGGGCCTTGACGGCGACGGACTTGAAGGTGCCGCGGATCTTGTTGACGACCAGGGTCGACAGGGCCTCGCCCTCGACGTCCTCGGCGATGATCAGCAGCGGCTTGCCGGACTGCATGACCTTCTCGAGGAGCGGCAGCAGGTCCTTGACGTTGCTGATCTTCGAGTTGGCGATCAGGATGTACGGGTCGTCGAGGACGGCCTCCATACGCTCCATGTCGGTGGCGAAGTACGCCGAGATGTAGCCCTTGTCGAAGCGCATACCCTCGGTGAGCTCCAGCTCCAGACCGAAGGTCTGGGACTCCTCGACGGTGATGACGCCTTCCTTGCCGACCTTGTCCATGGCCTCGGCGATGAGCTCGCCGATCTGGGTGTCGGCGGCGGAGATGGAGGCCGTGGAGGCGATCTGCTCCTTGGTCTCGACGTCCTTCGCCTGCTCCAGCAGGGCGGCGGAGACGGCCTCGACGGCACGCTCGATACCCCGCTTGAGGGCCATCGGGTTGGCGCCGGCGGCTACGTTGCGCAGACCCTCCTTGACCAGGGCCTGGGCGAGAACGGTCGCGGTGGTCGTACCGTCACCGGCGACGTCGTCCGTCTTCTTGGCGACTTCCTTGACCAGCTCGGCGCCGATCTTCTCGTACGGGTCCTCGAGCTCGATCTCCTTGGCGATGGAGACACCATCGTTGGTGATCGTGGGCGCGCCCCACTTCTTCTCGAGGACGACGTTGCGGCCCTTGGGGCCGAGCGTCACCTTGACGGCGTCCGCGAGCTGGTTCATGCCGCGCTCGAGGCCGCGCCGCGCCTCCTCGTCGAACGCGATGATCTTGGCCATGTGAAGTGGTCCCTCCAGGACTGGGGGTGATTACTTCGGACCGCGCCCGCGCCCGCGACGGACGGCTCGCTTGCCTTGTGGTTCCTTCCCCACCTGGCCTGCGGGCCTCACCGACCCGGTCCTTACGTTGTCACTCTCACCTTCAGAGTGCTAACGCAATGATTAGCACTCGGGCATGGCGAGTGCAAGCGCCTCCCGGGGATCGGGCCGGGGCGTCAGCCGCCCGCGAACACCGCCCGACAGGTGCCCGAGCAGGCCGAAGGGCCCGTACCCCGGGGGGTACGGGCCCTTCAGAGAAGACCGGTCGCTTGATGCGTTGGTCGTGGTGCGCGTTCAGGCAGCGACGCGAACCATGTCGGCCTGCGGCCCCTTCTGGCCCTGCGAGATCTCGAACTCGACCCGCTGACCCTCTTCAAGGGTGCGGTAGCCGTCCATCTGAATCGCGCTGTAGTGGACGAAAACATCCGCACCACCGTCGACCGCGATGAAGCCGTACCCCTTCTCCGCGTTGAACCACTTGACGGTGCCCTGAGCCATGCCTAACTCCCCTATTACTGGCCCTTGCACAGATCCACACTTCGCGGACCCGGGTCAGACCTCACCCCCCACGGTTGGGGGCGTGCGCCGGAACGCGTCGACCGCGGCTGAATGTATCTGTCCAACTGCCGTCTGCAACAGGTCAATCGGACGAGAATTCTGGACGCGCAGGGTCCGGAATGTGGGGAGAATTCGCCCGAATTCAGGGCAAGTCGGGCCACACAAAGGGAACAAAAGCCGCAAAAGACATACACACTTTGGCTACATCTTGTCGGGCTCGTAGCGGGAATTCAGGGTTCCGATCAGGGAATCGGGACCACGTTCCCCAACTGTACCCCGCTCAACCACACAGAATTGCCCCCTCCGCTTCTCTCACGGAGGGGGCAATTCGATAAACTCTCAGTGACCGTCGTTACCGAAGGTAACAAACAAGCCGGTCGACCGGTTCAGCCGCCGGCGACGGCGGGGATGATCGACACACCGGCACCGTCCGGCGTCGCCGTCTCCAGACCCTGCTCGAACCGCACGTCGTCGTCGTTGACGTAGACGTTGACGAACCGCCGCAGCTTGCCCTGGTCGTCCAGCACCCGGGCGGCGATCCCGGTGTGGTTCTTCTCCAGATCGGCGATGACCTCGCCGAGGTTCGCGCCGTCGGCGGCGACCTCGGCCTGCCCGCCGGTGTAGGTACGCAGGATGGTGGGGATCCGAACGGTGACGCTCATGACTTCAAAACCTCCGGTTGGGCGAGATACCTAGGGGCGCGGGGAACTGCGCGACCAGCCCCCACCGCCCCGCAGCGAACAACGACGCTCAGACGAGCCCGGCCTCACGGAACGACTCGAGGTTGGGGCGAATGGTCGCCGTCAGGCCCGTGCCCGCCACCGCGTCCAGCGTCTTGAGACCATCCCCGGTGTTGAGCACCACCGTCGTCTTCGACGGATCCAGCAGCCCGCTCTCGATCAGCTTCTTCGTCACGCCCACCGTCACCCCACCGGCGGTCTCCGCGAAGATCCCCTCGGTCCGAGCAAGGATCTTGATCGCGTCGACGACCTGCTCGTCGTTCACGTCCTCCACCGCACCACCGGTCCGCCGCGCGATGTCCAGCACGTAGGGCCCGTCCGCCGGGTTGCCGATGGCGAGGGACTTGGCGATGGTGTTCGGCTTCTGCGGGCGGACGACGTCGTGCCCGGCCTTGTAGGCGACGGACACCGGCGAGCAGCCCTCGGCCTGCGCACCGAAGATCTTGTACGGCTTGTCCTCGACCAGACCGAGCTTGATCAGCTCCTGCAGGCCCTTGTCGATCTTCGTGAGCTGCGAGCCGGAGGCGATCGGCACCACGAGCTGGTCCGGCAGCTGCCAGCCGAGCTGCTCACAGATCTCGTACGCCAGGGTCTTGGAGCCCTCCGCGTAGTACGGCCGCAGGTTGACGTTGACGAAGCCCCAGCCCTCACCGGCCGGGTCGCCGATCAGCTCGGAGCAGAAGCGGTTCACGTCGTCGTAGTTGCCCTCGATGCCGACGAGCTCACCGCCGTAGATCGCGGCCATGACGACCTTGCCCTGCTCCAGGTCGTGCGGGATGAAGACGCAGGAGCGGAAGCCGGCGCGGGCCGCGGCGGCACCCACGGCACCGGCGAGGTTGCCGGTGGAGGAGCAGGAGAGCGTGGTGAAGCCGAAGGCGCGGGCGGCCTCCAGGGCCTGGGCGACGACGCGGTCCTTGAAGGAGTGCGTCGGGTTGCCGGAGTCGTCCTTCACGAACAGCTTGCCGGGGTCGACACCCAGCTCGCGCGCGAGGTTGTCGGCCTTGACGAGCGCGGTCCAGCCCGGGTTGATGTTCGGCTTGTCCGCCACGTCGGCCGGGACGGGCAGCAGCGGGGCGTAGCGCCAGATGTTCGCGGGGCCCGCTTCGATGCGCTTGCGGAGCTCTTCGGTGTCGTAGGCCGAGAAGTCGTAGGCGATCTCCAGCGGGCCGAAACACTCCTCGCACGCGAAGACCGGGCCGAGGGGCACGCGGTGGCCGCACTCGCGGCAGCTGAGCGCTGCGGCGGGGCCGAGGTCTACGGTGGATTCAGTGGTGCTTGCAACAGTCTGCGCAGCCATGTGAGGCGAGGCCCTTTCTCCTCATCTTCCTCACGACGCATCTCGCCGTGAGACGGATTTGGCACCTTCCCGAGCCGGGAGCCTCGCGCGTGTGGTCGACAGTGACCTACGAGTACCGACTGGAGGGTTGCCGGGGCTTCATCGGGCCGTTTCCCTCTGCCCCTCTGGATGAGCTGTATGTGGTTGTAGGCGGCGGGTGACCCCGGACATGCGATGGTCATCCGCCTTGTTCAAGACTGTAACCGACGACCAGGACAGTTGAGATAGTCGTCCGAACCGCGAGATGGATCACGTTCTGTCCCGCCGAGAGTACGCAGAGGAGCCGCCACGGTGCTGGAAGAAGTCGAGCGCTGGCTGAGCACCCGTTCCTGGTCCGCGAACGATCGTCCGCTCCACCGGATACTCGCCGCCAAGCAGCGCACGGGCCAGACGGTCAGTGTCGTGCTGCCCGCGCTCAACGAGGAGGCGACGGTCGGCGACATCGCCGCCGTCATCCGCCACGACCTGATGGAGCAGGTACCGCTCGTCGACGAGCTGGTCGTCGTCGACTCGGGTTCGACCGACCGCACCTCCGAGGTGGCCGCCGCCGCGGGCGCCCGGGTGGTGCACCGGGACGTCATACTTCCGCGCCTGCCCGCCGTGCCCGGCAAGGGCGAGGTGCTGTGGCGCTCCCTGCTCGTCACCCGCGGGGACATCGTCTGCTTCGTCGACGCGGACCTGAGGGACTTCTCGTCCGACTTCGTCTCGGGGATCGTGGGCCCGCTGCTCACGGACCCGGACGTGGACCTGGTGAAGGCCATGTACGACCGCCCCCTCGCCGGCGCCACCGGGCAGGGCGGCCGGGTCACCGAGCTGATGGCGCGCCCGCTGCTCAACATGCACTGGCCGCAGCTGGCCGGCTTCGTGCAGCCGCTCGGCGGCGAGTACGCGGCCCGCCGCTCGCTGCTGGAGCAGCTGCCGTTCCCCGTGGGGTACGGCGTGGAGCTGGGCATGCTGGTGGACGCCCTGCACCTGGTGGGCCTGGACGCCCTGGCCCAGGTGGACGTCGGGGTGCGCAAGCACCGGCACCAGGACGGGCAGGCGCTGGGCCGGATGGCCGCCGCGATCTACCGCACGGCCCAGCTGCGGCTGGCCCGCGGGCATCTGATCCGGCCGTCCCTGACCCAGTTCGAGAGGGGCACGGACGGCTTCGAGCCGCGGACGTACTCCGTGGACACCGAGGAGCGTCCGCCGATGGTGGAGATCGCCGAGTACCAGGCTCGGAAGGCCGCCTGACCGGGGCCGTTTTCGGCCGGGCGCGGCAGATCCGCACGTTTGAGCGTTCGGAGGCCGGGCTAGGTTGAGGCTTATGGCTTCGACGAACGGTGCTGCACAGGTGCTGGTGGCCTCCAACCGGGGTCCCGTCTCGTACACGGTGGGCGAGGACGGTTCGCTGGACGCCAAACGGGGCGGCGGCGGGCTGGTCTCCGGGCTCTCCGCGATCGGCTCCGACGCGGACGCGCTCTGGGTGTGCTCGGCGCTCTCCGACGGCGACCGGGAGGCGGTGCGGCGCGGGGTCGGCGAGGACGGCGTGCGGATGCTGGACATCCCGGCCGACGTGCACGCCGACGCGTACAACGGCATCGCCAACTCGGTCCTGTGGTTCGTGCACCACATGCTCTACCAGACGCCGCTGGAGCCGGTCTTCGACGCGGAGTTCCGGCGGCAGTGGGCGTCCTACGAGGCGTACAACCGGGCGTTCGCCGAGGCGCTGGCCGAAGAGGCGGCGCGGGGCGCGGCGGTCGTGGTGCAGGACTATCACCTGACGCTGGTGCCGGGCATGCTCCGCGAGCTGCGGCCCGACCTGCGCATCGGGCACTTCTCGCACACGCCGTGGGCCCCGCCGGAGTACTTCCGGATGCTGCCGGACGACGTGGCCGGGCAGGTGCTGCGCGGCATGCTCGGCGCGGACCGGCTGGGCTTCCTCACCGAGCGCTGGGCGGAGGCGTTCACCGCGTGCGCCGAACGGTTCGCGGGCGGGCTCGGCGGCACCAGGGTCGGGGTGCACGGCCTCGGCGCCGACGCGGACTTCCTGCGCGAGCGGGCGCACGAGCCGGACGTGGAGGAGCGGATCGCCGCGCTGCGCGAGGAGATCGGCGAGGGCCGCCGCACCATCGTCCGGGTCGACCGCACCGAACTGTCCAAGAACATCGTGCGCGGCCTGCTGGCCTACCGCAGGCTCCTCGAGACCCACGCCGAGTGGCGCGAGCAGGTGGTGCACGTCGCCTTCGCCTACCCCTCCCGGCAGGACCTCGCGGTGTACCGGGACTACACGGCCGAGGTGCAGCGGCTGGCGGACGAGATCAACGCCGAGTACGGAACACCGGGCTGGAAGCCGGTCGTGCTGCACGTCAAGGACGACTTCGCCCGCTCCCTGGCCGCCTACCGGCTGGCCGACGTGGCCCTCGTCAACCCCATCCGCGACGGCATGAACCTCGTCGCCAAGGAGGTCCCGGTCGTCTCCGACGCCGGCTGCGCGCTCGTGCTGTCGCGGGAGGCCGGGGCGCACGAGGAGCTGGGCGAGGACGCGATCACGGTGAACCCCTACGACGTGACGGGCACGGCTACGGCCCTGCACGAGGCGCTGTCGATGCGCCCGGAGGAACGCGCCGAACGCACCAAGCGCCTGGCCGCGGCGGCGACGGCCCTGCCACCGGCCCAGTGGTTCGTCGACCAGCTCGACGCGTTGAGGGGCTGAGCGGCGATGACCGCGAACGCGTTGCCCGAGCCCTTCACGAAGGCCGGGCAGGACGGGCTCACCGCCCTGCTCGCCGATCCCGGCAAGGCACTGATCGCCCTGGACTTCGACGGGACGCTCGCGCCGATCGTGGCCGATCCGGAGCGGGCCCGGGCCCATCCGGAGGCACTCCCCGCGCTGACCGCGCTCGCGCCGAAGGTGGCCGCCGTGGCGGTGATCACCGGCCGGCCCGCCGAGGTCGCCGTACGCAACGGCGGCTTCGCCGACGTGCCCGGTCTTGAGCACCTGGTCGTCCTCGGGCACTACGGCGCCGAGCGGTGGGACGCCCGCAGCGGCGAGGTCGCCGCACCCGACCCGCACCCCGGCGTCGACGCGGTCCGCGCCGAGCTGCCCGGGCTGCTCGAAGGGAGCGGGACCTGGGTCGAGGACAAAGGCCGGGCGGTGGCCGTACACACCCGCCGGGCCGCCGACCCGCAGGCCGCCTTCGAGGCCCTGCGCGAGCCGCTCACCGGCCTGGCGACCCGGCACGGCCTGATCGTCGAGCCCGGCCGCATGGTCCTCGAACTGCGCCCGCCCGGCATGGACAAGGGCGTCGCCCTCACCGAGTTCGCCCGGGAGATCGGCGCCGGCTCCGTCCTCTACGCCGGCGACGACCTCGGCGACCTGCCCGCCTACACCGCCGTCGACACCCTGCGCACCACCGGCACCCCGGGCCTGCTGGTGTGCAGCGGCAGCGACGAGGTGACCGAGCTCAGGGAGCGGGCGGACGTGGTGGTGGACGGCCCGGAGGGTGTGGTGGGGCTGCTGCGAGCACTGGCAAACCGGCTTGGCTGAGGTCGCGCCCCTTCAGGGGCGCGGGGAACTGCGCGAACAACCACGACGCACCCGCACCCCGCAACGGCCGGACACCCCCGAGTCCTCAGCGCTCCGCGCGCCGCGAATCCCGAACCCGCCGCAACCGATTCACCGTCACCGGATCATGCGCCAACGCCCGCGCATCATCCAGCAGGGCATTGAGCAGCTGGTAATACCGCACAGGCGCGAGCCCCAGCTCCTCCCGTATGGCCCGTTCCTTCACACCGGGCCCGGAGAAACCCCGGCGTTCGAGCGCCAGGATGTCCCGCTCCCTGCGCCCGAGCCCCCGCTCACCCGTCTCCTCGTCCATACCCGGCACCGTAACGCCCGCCACCGACAGCACAGCGGAGCTACTCCGCACTCTCCGCCCGGCTCGCCGCCGCCTGGAGGTTGCCGAGGACGCCCGAGGGGCTGCCGCCCGGCGCGACGGCCTTGCCGATCCGCTGCTTGACCTGGGAACTGACGTCCGCCCAGGAGGTCTTGCCGACCGGGTAGAGCTCGGAGGACAACAGCTCCTCCAGGAACGGCTTGAGGTGCCGGTCCTCTTCGGCTGCGGCCATGGTGCCGGACGCGGAGGAGGTGACCGGCAGCAGGTCGTACTCGCGGGAGAAGGCCAGCACGTTCTTCTCGCTGTAGACGAAGTCGAGGAAGTCGCCCACCTGGTCGCGGTGGCCGTTCTTGCGGAACGCCGTCATCCAGTCGGAGACGCCGAGCGTGGACCTGCTCGGGCCCTCGTGGCCCGGAGTGGGCACCATCCCGTACTTGACGCCGCCCTTGGCGGCGATCTTCATCAGCGACGGGTGGCCGTCGAGCATGCCGACCTCGCCCTTGGCGAAGGCGGCGAACGCCGCGGCCCGGTTGAGCCGGCCCGGCGCGACCGGCCCGGTCAGGCCCTTGCCGACCAGGTCCTCCTTCAGCCAGGAGAAGGTGTCGATGTTCTGCGGGGAGTCGATGGCGTAGCTGTCGACGCTGTCGGTGTAGCCGCCCCCGCCGCTGAGCATCCACTGCATGGTCTCGGCCTGCGCCTCCTCCGGGCCGAGGGGCAGCGCGTAGGGGTACTTCACACCCTCCGCCTTGAGCGCCTCGGCGTCCTCGGCCAGGTCCTTCCAGGACTCGGGCGGGGTGATGCCTGCCTTGGCGAAGAGGGCCTTGTTGTAGAAGAGCACGCGCGTGGAGGCGGCGAACGGCATGCCGTACTGCACGCCCTTCACCTGGCCCGCGGAGGCCAGCTGCCCGACGAAGTCGGCCTGCACGGGTATGGAGAGCAGGTCGTCGGCCTTGTAGAGCTGGTTCTTGGCCGCGTAGTCGGCGTACGCGCCGATCTGCGCCATGTCCGGCGGGTCACCGGCGGCGACCATCTCCCGGACCTTGCGGTCGACGTCGTTCCAGGAGTAGACGCTGACGTCGACCTCGACGTCGGGGTGGTCGGCCTCGTACGCGTCGGCCAGCTTGTCCCAGTACTTCTTCGAGCTGTTGGCCGCGTTGTCGCCGTAGTCGGCGGCGACCAGTTTCAGGGTCACGTCGGCGGAGCCGCCCGTGAGGCCGCAGCCGCCGAGGACCGCCGTCATGCCCAGTGCGGACACCACCGCGATCGTTCCTGCCATCCGCCGCTGCACTGCTGTTCTTCCCCAACCCCGGCGTCACCGCCGCCGAAACATTTCGATATCCGGAACAAGGTCTACACCACGTGAGTGGACTAGACCTCTTGCGGGTCCCCGGGTCACACTGTTCCCGTGAGACATGTCATCGCCCTCGACGTGGGCGGCACCGGGATGAAGGCCGCTCTGGCCGGGCCGGGGGGCGAGGTGCTGCACCGGGCCCGCCGGGCGACAGGCCGCGCCCAGGGGCCGGACGCCGTCGTCGCGGGCATCCTCGACTTCGCCGCCGAGCTGCACGCGTACGGCACCGAGCACTTCGGCACGCCCGCGTCCGCCGCCGGCGTGGCCGTCCCCGGCATCGTCGACGAGGCCCGGGGCGTCGCCGCCTACGCGGCCAACCTCGGCTGGCGCGACGTACCGCTGCGCGACCTGCTGGCGCAACGGCTGGAGATCCCGGTCGCCGTCGGGCACGACGTGCGCACCGGCGGTCTCGCCGAGGGCCGGGTCGGTGCGGGCCGGGGCGCGGACCGGTTCCTGTTCGTGGCACTGGGCACCGGCATCGCGGGCGCCATCGGCGTCGACGGCCGGGTCGAGGCGGGCGCGCACGGCTTCGCGGGCGAGATCGGCCACATCGTCGTACGCCCCGGCGGGGCGCCCTGCCCGTGCGGACAGCGCGGCTGCCTGGAGCGCTTCGCGTCGGCGGCGGCCGTGAGCGAGGCCTGGGCCGAGGCCTGCGGCGACCCCGGCGCGGACGCGGCGGACTGCGCGAAGGCGGTGGACTCCGGCGACCCCAGGGCCGGGGCGGTCTGGCAGCAGGCCGTGGACGCCCTGGCCGACGGCCTGGTCACGGCCCTGACCCTGCTGGACCCCCGCACCCTGATCATCGGCGGCGGCTTGGCGGAGGCGGGAGAGACCTTGTTCACGCCGCTGAGGGAGGCCATCCGGCAGCGGATCACCTTCCAGAAACAGCCGTCGCTCGTCCCGGCGGCGCTGGGTGACAGTGCAGGTTGTCTCGGCGCGGGCCTACTGGCCTGGGATCTTCTGGCATCGACCGACCGTATGGAGGTAACCCCCTGATGACGGATGCCCCAGGGGCGCGGGACAGCGTCAATAAGCGGCTCCGCCGCGGAGCGCGACCAGCCACATCCCACCCGCACCCCGCCACATCGGGAACACCCACGGTCCTGGCCGGCGCCACCGTGGTACTCCCCACCGGATCCGTCGAAAACGGCCAGGTGACCATCGACGGCACCCGCATCGCCCGCTCGGCACCGCAAAACGCCCAGGTCATCGACGCAACCGGCCACTACGTCATCCCCGGCTTCGTCGACCTGCACAACCACGGCGGCGGCGGAGCATCCTTCACCTCCGGCTCGGTCGACGACATCCTCAAGGGCATCCACACCCACCGCCTGCACGGCACGACCACCCTGGTCGCCTCCACCGTCACCGGCGACATGGAGTTCCTCACCCGCCGTGCCGGCCTGCTGAGCGAACTGGCCGAGCAGGGCGAGATCGCCGGTGTCCACTTCGAGGGCCCGTTCATCTCCCCCTGCCGCAAGGGCGCCCACTCCGAGGCCCTCCTGCGCGACCCGCACCCCGCGGACGTCCGCAAGCTGATCGACGCGGCCCGGGGCCAGGCCAGGATGCTCACGCTGGCCACCGAGCTCCCCGGCGGCCTGGACTCCGTACGCCTCCTCGCCGACCACGGCGTGATCGCGGCGATCGGCCACACGGACGCCACGTACGAGCAGACGGTGGAGGCCATCGACGCCGGCGCCACGGTCGCCACTCATCTCTTCAACGCGATGCCGCCGCTCGGCCACCGCTCCCCCGGCCCGATCGCCGCGCTGCTGGAGGACGAGCGGATCACGGTCGAGCTGATCAACGACGGCACGCACCTGCACCCCGCCGCGCTGCAGCTGGCGTTCCACCACGCCGGGTCGGACCGGGTCGCGTTCATCACGGACGCGATGGACGCGGCCGGATTCGGCGACGGACGCTACTGGCTGGGCCCTCTGGAGGTGGAGGTCGCGGACGGCGTGGCCCGGCTGGTGGAGGACGGCACGATCGCCGGCTCGACCCTCACCCTGGACCGCGCCTTCAAGCGGGCGGTCACCGTCGACGGACTGTCCGTCGAGGACGCGGTGACGGCCCTGTCCGCCAACCCGGCCCGGCTGCTCGGCCTGGACGACACGATCGGCTCACTGGAGCCCGGAAAACACGCCGACCTGCTGATCCTGGACTCGGCCTACGAGTTGAAGGGCGTGATGCGGCGGGGCGAGTGGGTGGTCGGTCCCCAACTGGGCTGATCCGTCCCGTAGTCGGGAGACGGTGGCCGACTCCAGGACTGGGCCGACCGCCGTCTCTTTGGCATGATCGGGCTACCTGCACGTTCACGTCGGCAAGCGCATCGGGGGAGGTCGGCCCGGGTGATCCTCACGGTCACACTGAACACCGCTCTCGACATCACCTATCGCGTTCGGTCCCTCCGGCCGCACGCCTCGCACCGTGTCTCCGAGGTGACGGAACGCCCCGGCGGCAAGGGGGTCAACGTGGCCCGGGTGCTCGCGGCCCTCGGGCACGGGGTGACGGTGACGGGATTCACGGGCGGGGCGACGGGCCGGGTCGTGCAGGAGAAGCTCGCGGCGGTCCCGGGCGTGGTGGACGAGCTGGTGCCGATCGCGGGCGCGACCCGCCGCACGGTCGCCGTGGTCGACGAGCGCACCGGCGACACGACCCAGCTGAACGAACCGGGCCCGGCGGTCACGCCCGCCGAGTGGTCGGCCTTCCAGGAGGCCTACGCGGACCTGCTCCCCTCCGTCTCAGCGGTGGCTCTGTGCGGCAGCCTGCCGCCGGGCGTCCCGGTGGGCGCGTACGCCGGCCTGGTCCGCACGGCCCGATCCTTCTCGGTCCCGGTCCTGCTGGACACCAGCGGCGAGCCACTGCGCCGGGGCGTCGCAGCCCGCCCGGACATCATCAAGCCGAACGCCGACGAACTGGCGGAACTGACGGGTTCCCACGACCCACTCCGCGCGACCCAGGACGCCCGCCGCCGGGGCGCCGGCGCGGTGGTCGCCTCCCTCGGCTCCGCGGGCCTCCTGGCGGTAACCCGCGACGGCCGCTGGCAAGCCACCCCACCGGCCTCGCTACGAGGCAACCCGACAGGCGCGGGCGACGCGGTGGTGGCAGGCCTGCTCTCGGGCCTGGCAGACCACCTCCCCTGGCCCGACCGCTTGACCCGGGCGACGGCCCTGGCGGCGGCGACGGTGCGGGCACCGGTGGCGGGGGAGTTCGACCGGGGGGTGTACGAGGAGCTGCTGGGAAGGGTGACGGTCTCGGGAGAGGTCAGCGCGGCCTAGCCGACCCTCAGTCCTCGACCTGGCCCGCCTTCAGCCACAGCTTGTCCAGCAGGACATTGCACTTGTCGCCGTCCTGGCAGGACAGCGTGATCGTGTTGGTGCCCTTGTTGAGGGTCGGCCAGGCGTAGGTCTTCGTCCAGCCCTTGGCGAAGTCGCCGTCCGAGGTGTGCGTGAAGTTGCCGAGGTTGAGCTTGTTGCCGAACGGCTTGCCGTTGACGGTGAGGGTCATCTCCTGGTCCTCGTCCACCGTGCTGTAGCGGGCGAAGACCGTGTAGGGGCCCTCCTTCGGGACACCGTTGACGGTCCACGTCACCGAGGAACCGGCCTGGTTGAGGTTCCCGACGTAGATGCCGCCCTCGGACTGGGCGCCCTTGACGTCCTGGGCGAGAGTCGCAGCGCCACCGAGTCGCAGCGCCTTCGCGTCGGTCTCCGGCAGCTCCACCTTGCCCTCGCCGCCCTTGCTCGCCGAAGGGCTCGGCTTCGAGGCCTGGGACTGGGTCGGGTTCGTGCCCACCTCGTCGGACGCGTCGTCCTTGTCCTTGTCGCCGCCCAGCATGGCCACACCGATGCCGATGACGACCGCGGCGACCACCGCGATCGCGCCGATCAGCAGGCCCTTGTGGTTCGGGCCGCGGCCACCCCGGCCGCCACCGCCACCCGCCGGCATCTGCTGCTGCACGGTCTGCGCACCACCCGGCAGCGTCTCCGGCGCCGCGTAATGCGCGTTAGGACGGCCGGCGCCCTGGGCAGTCTGCTGGGGGACCTGGCCGTAGGGCGCGGTCTGAGCGGCCTGCTGCTGGCCGTACGGGCGGGTGCCGACAGCCCGCACCCGGTTGACCGAGTTCGGGTAGCCGTAGCCCCCGGACGGCGGCTGGGCTCCGTTGGCCTGCCCGTCGGCGTAGAGATAGCCGAACGGGTCGTCGTCCTCGGGCGTGCTCGCGCCGTTGTTGCCGGGCGTCATCCCTTGGTCTCCTCAGTCAGGTGCGGTGCATGCGGTACACGGGTGAGTTAGCGAGCCTACCCGCTCCCAGAGACCCAAACGGGTGACTCAGACCGCATCAACTCGCTGACCAGGGCTTCACCCGGCGCGTCTGTGTTGTTTGGGACGAGATCGTTTCTCGACGTACATCCGCTCGTCAGCGGATTTCAACACTTCGTCCGCCGTCATTCCACAGTGTGCCCATCCGATGCCGAAGCTGGCACCGACCCGGACGGCCCGCCCCTCCGCGCGGATGGGCTGGATGATCTCGTTGCGCAGCCGGACCGCGAGGTCCTGCGCGTCGGCGCGCCCCAGCCCGTCGGCCAGGATGACGAATTCGTCACCCCCGAGCCGGGCGACGGTGTCCCCGTCGCGGACGCCGTTGCTCAGCCGCCGGGCGACCTCGATGAGAACCGCGTCACCCGCGTTGTGCCCGAACCGGTCGTTGATCGACTTGAAGCCGTCGAGGTCGCAGAAGAGCACGGCGAGGCCCTTGGTGCCGTCGTCGTGGCTCCCGTCCGGGGCGATGGTGTGCACGTGGTGGTCGTAGGCGTCGTAGGACTCGGGGCCCTGCCGGAAGTCGAAGCCGGGCCCGACCACGTCGAAGTCGGGATGGCCGTAGGCCGCGTCGACGGATTCCACGGCGGTGCGCGGGGACGACGCGCGTTGACAGAGGCGGGCGGACAGGCGCGAGCGCAGCTCCGCGGAGTTCGGCAGGCCGGTGAGCGAGTCGTGCGAGGCGCGGTGGGCGAGCTGGAGCTCGCGGCGCTTGCGCTCCTCGATGTCCTCGACGTGGGTGAGGAGGAAACGCGGGCCGTCGGCGGCGTCGGCGACCACGCTGTTGCGCAGGCTGACCCAGACGTACGTGCCGTCCCGGCGGCCGAGGCGCAGCTCCGCGCGTCCGCCCTCCGCCGAGGTGCGCAGCAGGGTGCCTATGTCCTCGGGATGGACCAGATCGGAGAAGGAGTAGCGGCGCATCGCGGAGGCGGGGCGGCCCAGCAGCCGGCACAGCGCGTCGTTGGTGCGCAGGATCCGGCCGTGCTGGTCGCCGCCCATCTCGGCGATGGCCATGCCGGACGGTGCGTACTCGAAGGCCTGCCGGAAGCTTTCCTCGCTCGCCCGCAGTGCCTGCTGCTCGCGCTCCAGGCGGACCAGCGCGCGCTGCATGTTGGCGCGCAGCCGGGCGTTGCTGATGGCGATGGCGGCCTGGAAGGCGTACATCTGGAGCGCCTCGCGGCCCCAGGCCCCGGGCCGGCGGCCGTTGCGCGGCCGGTCCACGGAGAGCACGCCGATCAGTTCGCCGCCCGCCGCGCTGCCCTGCGGGCCCGGCGCGTACATGGGGGCGAAGAGCCGGTCGGCCGGGTGCCACTCGTCCTCGAAGCGGGGGGCGGGGCCGTCGGTGTACCACTGCGGGACGTCGTCGTCGTCGAGGACCCAGCCCTCGGTGTGCGGTATGAACACCAGGTCGCCCCAGTGCTCGCCCATGCCGAGGCGGCGCTCCCAGGACTCGCGCGAGCCGACCCGGCCGGTGATGAGGGCCTCGGCGGCGGGGTTTCCGGCGAAGGCGGCGACGACGAGGTCGCCGTCCGGCCGTACGAGGTTCACGCACGCCAGCTCGTACCCGAGGGCGGTGACGACGCCCTCCGCGACGGTCTGCAGTGTGTCCGCCAGGCTGCGGGCCGTGTTCATGTCGGCCATGACCTGGTGCAGTTGTCGCAGGGACGCAAGACGGACGTAGGGCTCCGACTCGGTCTCCATGCTCGCCCTCCCCCCGAGTACTCGCAGCGATTCAAGGGTTCTCGTCGGCGTATCGCCCCGGCAGCTTCCCCGCCACTGAATCACAGCGCGCTGCTCACTCGGTACACAGGGTCAACAATTCCTGCCCCTTGTGACTCAAGTCACAGGCAAACCTGAACAATTGAGTGGAGTTTCTGCGTTTTCACGTACGTCTACCGAACGCAAACTTTGTCGGATTGCGCACAGCTATTTCCCCGGTACCCGCCCCGGGGCCGCGGATGTCCGCCGGTGGTCCTAAGACCGTGATCGGGCGGGAGTCCGATGCGGGGTCCGCGGGGCGGAGATTAGCGTTCCGGGTGTGCCGAACACTCCCGCTGCCACGTCCCCGATCATTCCGCCGCCCGCCTCCGGGCATGCTGAGGGGGTGAGCAACGACGAGTTCCGCGCCGCCATGTCCCGGCTGGCCTCGGGCGTGGTCCTGGTGACCGCGCAGGAGGCGCCGCTCGACCCGGACGACCCCACGGCGCCGGGCGGCGAGGACGTGGGCATGACGGCCACGGCCTTCATGTCGGTGTCCCTGGATCCACCCCTGGTGCTGGTGAGCCTGCGGGAGGGTTCCCGCATGGACGAGCTGCTGGAGGAGCAGGACCTGTGGGCGGTCTCGGTCCTCTCCGAGAGCCAGCGGCACATCGCGGGCCGCTTCGCGATGAAGGGCCGCGTCAGCGACCGGCTGCTGTTCGCGGACATCCCCTTCACGCGCGGCGAGTACACCGGCTCCCCGCTGGTCGGCGGCGCCCTGGCCGTTCTGGAGTGCCGTACCGAACAGCGTGTGCCCGCCGGTGACCACACACTGGTGATCGGCCGCGTACTGACGGCGGGGGTGCCGAGCGCGGAGGGGGGCCCGCTGGCGTATTTCCGGGGCCGGTACCGGCAGTTGGACTGAGAAAATCCGTTGCCCCGGGCGCGAACCGCTTGCCTAAGGTTCCCGCATGAACATGACCACGACCGGCCCGCGCCTCGAAGAGATCACCGCCGCGAATCTCGACGCCGCCCTCGGCATCCGCGTCCGTCCCGACCAGGAGCACGCGGTCGCCCCGGTCGTGAAGTCCCTCGCCGAGGCCTACGTCCATCCCGGCATCGCCTGGCCCCGCCTGATCGTCGACGGCGACCGCCCGGTCGGCTTCCTCATGGCCTTCCTCGACATCGACTGGTACGAGGACGGCAGCGTCCGCCGCTCGGGCCTGTGGCGGCTGAACATCGCGTCCGGGGAGCAGGGCAAGGGGTACGGCCGTTTCGCCGTCGAGTCCGTCGCCGCCGAACTGCGCCGGCGTGGCAGCGCGCAGCTCTACGTCACCTGGCACCCGGGCCCCGACGGCCCGGGCGACTTCTACCGGGGACTCGGCTTCCGCCCGAACGGGGAGGTCAGCGGGGGCCAGACGGTGGCGGTCCTGGAACTGCCGGTGCCCCAGCGGTCCTGAAAGCCGCCTGGCCCGAGCGGTTCCGAAAGCTGCCCGAGCCCCAGCCGTCCCGAAGCTGCCCCAGCCCCAGCCGTCCCGAAGCTGCCCCAGCCCCAGCCGTCCCGAAGCTGCCCTAGCCCCAGTTCCGCGCGGAGCGCCCCTGCTTCGTCTCCGAGCGCTGCTTCTTCTCCCGCAGCCGGCGTTCGTTGATGCCCCGGGGGATCCGGGTCGGCTTGCGGGGCTTGGGCGGGGGCGCGGTGGCCTCGGCCAGGAGCGCGGTGAGGCGTACGGCCGCGGCCTCGCGGTTGCGCCACTGCGAGCGGTGCTCGGAGGACCGCACGGTGACGACCCCGTCGACCAGCCGCCCGGCCAGCCGCTCCAGGGCCCGCTGCTTCCACACCGCCGGCAGCGCCTCGGTCTTCGCCAGGTCGAAGCTCAGCTCGACCTTCGAGTCGCTGGTGTTGACGTGCTGCCCACCCGGCCCCGACGACCGCGAGAAACGCCACATGAGCTCGGCCTCGGGCAGGGAGACGGAGCCGCGGATGACGTGGTGACCGGACATGCCGTCCATGTTCCCGCTTCTGTCCCGTCCACGTCATCCCAATAACGGCGAGTAAAGAAAGTAAAGGACCTGGAACCTCGCGTACCCCTCTCCACGTTCATGGGGGTAGCTGTAGCTTCGGTGCCGCAGCTTCTTCGCCGCACGTAAACGAGGGAAGGGACTCCCAACAATGGCTGTAAGCCTGTCCAAGGGTGGCAACGTCTCGCTCACCAAGGAGGCTCCGGGCCTGACCGCCGTCACCGTGGGCCTCGGCTGGGACGTCCGCACCACCACCGGCACGGACTTCGACCTCGACGCCTCGGCGATCGCGGTCAACACGCAGGGCAAGGTCTACTCGGACGCCCACTTCGTCTTCTTCAACAACAAGCAGACGCCGGACAACTCCATCGTGCACACCGGCGACAACCGCACGGGCGAGGGCGCCGGCGACGACGAGGCGATCAACGTCAACCTCGCCGCCCTCCCGGCCGACATCGACAAGATCGTCTTCCCGGTCTCGATCTACGACGCCGAGAACCGCAGCCAGAACTTCGGCCAGGTCCGCAACGCCTACATCCGCATCGTCAACCAGGCCGGCGGCGCCGAGATCGCCCGCTACGACCTGTCGGAGGACGCGGCGACGGAGACGGCCATGGTCTTCGGCGAGCTGTACCGCAACGGCGCCGAGTGGAAGTTCCGCGCGGTCGGCCAGGGCTACGCCTCGGGCCTGGTCGGCATCGCCCAGGACTTCGGCGTGAACGTCTGACACACGCCTGAGCGTTGTGAAGAGACCCCCCGGGCCGGACAACCGGCCCGGGGGTCCTCCTCAGGGGCGCGGGGAACTGCGCCACCGGCCACAACCTGCCCGCACCGAACAGAGCACCTGAGCCCCTACGGCGCGTCGAAACCCTCCCCACCCGGGTACGTTCCCCACGTGATCCTCGACCTTCTGCCGCCGGCCCCGCTCGGCGATCCCCTCCTCACCGAGCTGACCGCCCTCTACGCCTCCAACCACGCGTTTCACACCCTGACCGGCGACTTCCCCGACCCGAAGGACATCCGCCCCGAGCAGGTCGCCGCCGCGCTCTCGGCGGAGCGGGAGCAACCCGGCACCGAGATCCTGCTCGCCCGCAGCTTCGGCCGGCTCATCGGCATCGCCGTCACCCTCGCCCACGACCCCGACCCGGCCGACCCGGACCCGTGGATCGGCCTGCTGATGGTGGACGCGCAGCTGCACGGCCAGGGCCACGGCCGCCGCCTGGCCGCACTCGTCGAGGACCGCTTCCGCGCGGCCGGCCGCAACGCCGTCCGTCTCGCCGTCCTGGCGAACAACCCGAAGGCCCTGGCCTTCTGGACCGCCCTCGGCTACGAGATCGTCGACCACCGTGAGGATCTGCGGCACGGGCGCCCCTGCGCGGTGTTGCGCAAGGAGCTGACCACGTCGTAGGGCCCTCAGGGCCGCTCCGGCTTCCCCTCCCCGTACAGCCAGCCCTCCCAGATCCCTTCCAACTCCGCGCCGGGCGCCCGCTTGCCGACATAGGCCGTGAAGTCGGCGGTGTCGGCGTTCCCGTACCGGTGCGTCGCCGCCCACCCCTTGAGGATCGAGAAGAACCGGTCGTCCCCGACGGCCTGCCGCACCTTCTGCAGCACCATCGCCCCCCGCCAGTACACCGGAGGGTCGGAGGTCCGCGCGGCGCTCGGCGGGTCCGCCGGCGGGAACTCCCAGATCTCCTCCCCGGCCTCCTCCGTGTCGAAGTACTCACCGGAGTACACCTCGTCGAACGTCTCCTGGGCGCTCCGTCCGCCGTGGTCCTCCTCCCACAGCCACTCCGCGTACGTCGCGAATCCCTCGTTGAGCCACATGTCCCGCCAGCTCTCGGGCGTGACGGAGTCGCCGTACCACTGGTGGGCGAGCTCATGGACGAGGAACGTGATGCCGGGGGCGCCGGGGAACACCGGCCGGCTCTGGGTCTCCAGGGCGTAGCCGACGAAGCCCGCGCGGTCGACGATCGCGCCGGTGGTGGCGAAGGGGTACGGCCCGAACCGCCGCTCCGACCACCGCAGTACCTCGGGAAGCCGTCCGAGCACGGGCCGGCTCGCCGCCGCCTCGGCCGGGTCGACGGCCGTGTACACGGGCAGGCTCCCGGCCCGGGAGCGGCTGATGTCGAAGCGGCCGATCGCGAGGGTGGCGAGGTAGCTCGCCATCGGTTCACCGCTGTGCCACACGAACGTGGTACGCCCCCGCGCGGTCGTCTCGCTCCGCAACTCCCCGTTGGAAACGGCCCGCAGGCCCTTCGGCACGGTCACCGTGAGGTCGTACGCCGCCTTGTCGGAGGGGTGGTGGTTGCCGGGGAACCACGCCATCGACCCCGTCGGCTCGCCCAGTGCGAGCGCCCCGTCCGAGGTGCACAGCCAGCCCTCCTCGGAGCCGTCCGGGTCGGTGACGGTCTCGGGCGTCCCGGAGTAGCGGACGGTCACGCGGAACGTGTCGTCCCGGTCGATGTCGCCGCGCGGCCGGACGGTGAGTTCCTGCCCGGCGCGGTTCCAGCGGGCGGCGTCGCGTCCGACGGTGATCTGCTCGACCTCCATGCCGAGCAGGTCGAGGTTGAAGGCGGAGAGGTCCTTCGTCGCGCGGGCGGTGAGGGTGGCCGTGCCGGTGAGGTGGTGGGCTCCGGGGTCGTACGCGAGGCGCAGGCCGTAGTGGGTGATGTCGTAGCCGCCGTTGCCGGCCTTCGGGAAGTAGGGGTCGCGGACGCCGGAGCCGCCCGGGGTGCCGTGCACCCCGCCGCCGCAGGCGGTGAGGGCGAGGGCGCAGACGAGCAGGGTGGCTGCGGGCAGGGTGGGGACAAGACGTACAGATCGGGCCACGTTCGCGATCCTACGGGCGCGTGACACCATCACCTCCGTGCTCGACATCGGCTACGCCCTCTCCAACCGCTTCCCCGACCCGCCGCAGACCGACTACCGCCGCGCGGACGTCCGGGCACTGCGGCACGACCTGTTCTGCGGGGACGTCTATCTGGCGGACACCAAGACGGATCACGAGGTGTCCACAGCCTGGGGATGGGTGCCGGTGCTCGACTTCGCGTGGGCGCTGTGCGACATCGTGGAGCGGATCGACCGGGACCCGGCGGGCTCCAGGGCGTCCCGGCCGCAGCGGGCCGAGCTGGACTTCACCGAGTCGACGGACCGGATGCTGTTCGAGCGCCGCTTCGGCTGGGTGGACATCGAGGCCGACTGGATGCGCGCGGAGGAGCCCGCACTCACCGTCTCCCACAGCGAACTGCGCCGCGAGGCCCGGGACTTCCTGCACGACCTGATCGCCGACCTCACCGACCTCCACGACGACCTCGCGGAAAACCCGGCGATCTGGACTCTCCAGGCCCGCTACCCCCGCCTGCCGTAGCCGCCGCCGGGCTCAGGCGGCCTCGGTCCCCGGCTCAGGGGGCCTCAGCCCTCGACGCGGATCCCCCATTGCGCCGCGAGCACCGGCGCCAGATCCAGCAGCTGCGCCGTGCTGATCACCGCCCCCGACAGCCGGTCCAGGCCGCGGCTGATCTCCAGCGACGCGGCGCCGCGCAGGTCGACGTCCGTGAGGGTCGCCGCGTGCAGGTCGGCGCCCTTCAGGGCGCAGTCCACGAACTCCACGCGCTCCAGGCGCGCGCCGCCGAAGTCCGGCTCGACCAGGACGCAGCCCTCGAAGACGACGTCTCTGAGCCGGGCCGTGCGCAGGTTCAGGTAGTCGATCTTGCCGCCGCGGATCAGCACCCGCTCCAGCACCGCCCCGTGCAGCTGCGGTCCGCCGAGCCGGGCGTCGGTCAGCTCCACATCGCGCAGGGTCGCCTCGGCGAGGTCGGTGCCGACGCCCCGGACGCCGGTGAGGACCGAGTCCAGCAGACGGGCGTGCCGCAGCCGGGTCTCGTCCAGCTCGCAGCCCGTCAGGGCACAGTCCATGAAACGGGCGCCCGCTCCGTCCTGCCCGGAGAGGTCGGCGCCTTGGAACTCCAGCCCGTCGTAGTCCCCGTCCGGCTCCAGCTCACCGCCCCCGAACGGCTCCAGCACCGGCAGCCGCACCTCCGGTCGCCGCGCGCCCTTCACACCCGTACCGCCCGCCGCTCTCCTCGCCATGTCCCCATGCTGCACCCCGCCACTGACAATCGCCCTGACCTGCATGGACACCGGTGATGTCACATTCCGGCGCCCTCGATCGGTCGTACTGCGGAAGGCACGCCGGAAGGCGGCCCCGACCCGAGGGAGATCCACGTCATGCACCGCATCACCGTCATCGGCGGCGGCTTCGCCGGACTGACCGCGGCCATCACCGCCGCCGAGGCAGGCGCCGAGGTCACCCTCCACGAGGCCCACCACACGCTCGGCGGCCGGGCGCGCACCGCCGAGGGCCCGTACCGCACCAACGAGGGCCCGCACGCCCTCTACAACGGCGGCCCGCACTGGGCCTGGCTCCGGCAGCGCGACCTCATCGGCCCGCTCGCCCCGCTCCCGCCCCTGGAGGCCGCCCGGCTCCGGCTGCGGCACCAGGGCGTGCTGCGCCGCACCCCGCCCCTCGCCCTGGTGAAGCTGCTGCGCCGGACGGGCCGGCAGGCCCCCGTGGACGCCGACTTCCTGACCTGGGCGACCGGCATCGCGGGCGAGGAGGGAGCCCGGGCCGCCGCCCTCCCCCAAGCTCTCGGCTTCGCTCGAGCAGGGAGGTGCCCCCATCTCGGCGGTCGCCCTGTTCCACCACGACCCCGGGTCGCTGTCGGCCGCGTTCGTGCAGGAGCGGCTGCGCCGGGCCACCAAGCTGCCGCCCGAGGCGCACCACCCGCGCGGCCGTTGGGCGAGCCTCATCGACCGGATGGCCGACCGCACCTGGAACCTGGGTGTCCGGATGGAGACCCTGTCCCGCGTCGAATCGCTCCCCACCGACACACCCGTCGTCGTGGCCACCTCCCTCGACGCCGCCCGCCGCCTGCTCGGCGACGATTCCCTGAGCTGGCCGAGCGGCCGTACCGCCCTCGTCGACCTGGCCGTGCGCACCCGCCGCGGGGACGCCTTCGTGGTCTCCGACCTGGACGCACCGGGCTGGCTGGAGCGGTTCACCGCCCAGGACCGCAGCCTCGCTCCGGCCGGGGAGCAGCTGATCAAGGGGCAGATCCCCCTCGCCCCGCACGAGTCCAAGGCCGACGGCACCGCCCGCGCCGAGCAGTTGCTCGACCTCGGCTTCCCGGGCTGGCGCGAGCGGCTCACCTGGCGGCGCGAGTCGGTGGCGAACGGCCGTACGGGCGCGGTCGACCTGCCCGGCACCAGCCGGCGCGACCGGCCGGCCGTGGACCGGGGCGACGGGGTCTACCTCGCCGGCGACCAGGTCGCGGCCCCCGGAGTGCTGTCGGAGGTGTCCTTCAACAGCGCCCTGACTGCGGTCTCCCTGGCTCTCGGCCGACGCGAGCTTGACCTCAAGCAAGCTTGAGGTTGAAGGCTGGTCGCATCGAACGCCCTGTCAGAGGAAGCGAACGCCCTCCAGAGGAGTCGCCATGTACGCCATCCGCCTGCACGCCTTCGGCCCGGCCGAGAACCTCACCTACGAGGAGGTCGAGGACCCCCGGCCGGGTCCCGGCCAGGTGCGTATCGCCGTACGCGCGGCGGGCGTCCACCTCCTGGACGCCGCCCTGCGCGAGGGCATGCCGGGCGGCCCGGCGAACGAGCCGGCGACCCTGCCCACGGTCCCCGGCCGCGAGGTCGCCGGCGTCGTCGAGTCCCTGGGCGAAGGAGTCGCCGGGCTGTGGCTCGGCAAGCGGGTCGTCGCCCACCTCGGCTTCGTCCCGGGCGGCTACGCCGAACTGGCCGTCACCGAGGCCGAGCGCCTGCACGAGATCCCCGGGAACCTCGACTTCGCCGAAGCCGTGGCCATGATCGGCACGGGCCGTACCGCGATGGGGATCCTGCAGTTCGCCGACCTCGGCCCCGACTCCGTGGTCGTCGTCCCGGCCGCCGCCGGAGGCATCGGCACCCTCCTCGTGCAGTACGCCAAGAACGCCGGCGCGACCGTCGTGGGCCTCGCGGGCGGGCCGGAGAAGACCGCCCGTGTGCAGGCGGGCGGCGCCGATCTCGCCGTCGACTACAAGGACCCCGCCTGGCCCGCGAAGGTCCGCGCCCATCTCGGCGGCAGGGCCGCGACCGTCGTCTTCGACGGGGTCGGCGGGGACATCGCCCGCGAGGCCGTCGCCCTCCTCGGCCCGGGCGGCAGGCACATCGTCTTCGGCTGGTCCGGCGAGGGCATCCACTCCGGCGGCCCCTACCTCGTCGACGGCGTCTCCGAGCAGGTCCTCGGCCCGGCGATGCTGGGCAAGGCCGGCGGACCCGACCCCCTGCGCACCCTCGAACTGCGCGCCCTCACCGAGGCCGCCGCCGGCCGGCTCACCCCGGCCGTGCAGCGCTTCCCGCTCGCCGAGGCGGCGGCCGCGCACCGCGCGCTGGAGACCCGCGGCACGACCGGGAAGGTGGTTCTGGAGCCATGACCCGACGCCCCGCAGGCGGCGACGATTGCGCGGATGCAGGCCGCTCCGATCCATGGTCTTCTGACCAGATGAGTGTCACCCGGACAGGCGCGGACGGCCCTCCCGTGGACACCGACCCGCGCCGCTGGTGGGGCCTGGTCGTCATCGCCCTGGCCCAGCTGATGGTCGTGCTCGACGCGACCATCGTGAACATCGCCCTCCCGTCCGCACAGCGCGACCTCGGCATGTCCGACGGCAACCGGCAGTGGGTCATCACCGCCTACACCCTCGCCTTCGGCGGACTGCTCCTGCTGGGCGGCCGGGTTGCCGACCTGGTCGGCCGCAAGCGGACCTTCGTCATCGGGCTGATCGGCTTCGCCGCCGCCTCCGCGCTCGGCGGCGCCGCCACCGGAGCGGGCATGCTCTTCGGCGCCCGCGCCCTCCAGGGCGTGTTCGCCGCCCTTCTGGCCCCCTCCGCGCTGTCCCTGCTGACGACGACCTTCACCGACCCCAGGGAACGGGGCAAGGCCTTCGGCATCTACGGCGCCCTGGCCGGCAGCGGCGCCGCGCTCGGCTTCATCGTCGGCGGTCTGCTCACCGAGTACCTGGGCTGGCGGTGGTGCCTCTACGTCAACGTGCCCATCGCGATCGCCGCCGTCCTCGGCGCGCTCGCCCTGCTGCACGACCGCCCCGGCCACGCCGGCGCCCGCCTCGACGTCCCCGGCGTCCTGCTCGGCTGCGGCGGCCTCGTCGCAATCGTCTACGGCTTCAGCGAGGCCGAGTCCCGCGGCTGGACCGACCCGATGGTGCTGTCGCTGTTCGCCGGGGGCGCCGTCCTGCTCGCGGTGTTCGTGTGGTGGCAGTCCCGGGCACCCATGCCGCTGCTGCCGCTGCACATCATCCGCGACCGCAACCGCGCCGGGTGCTTCCTGACCATGGCACTGGCCGTGATCGGCATGTTCGGCCTGTTCCTGTTCATGACGTACTACCTCCAGGCCGTGCTCGTGTACTCCCCCGTCAAGACGGGCCTGGCCTTCCTGCCCCTCACGGTCGCCATCATCATCGGCTCGACGCAGATCTCCGCCCGGCTGCTCCAGCGCGTGCCGCCGCGCATGCTGATGGTCCCCGGCATGCTCCTGGCGGCGGGCGGCATGGTGATCCTCACCCGGATGACCACGCACTCCTCCTACGCCACCGAGATCCTGCCCGCGCTGCTGCTGCTCGGCCTCGGCATGGGCCTGACGTTCATGCCGGTCTTCGCCACCGCCACCGCGGGCGTCGCCCCGCACGACTCGGGCGTGACGTCCGCGACGGTCAACACCTCGCAGCAGGTCGGCGGCTCCATCGGCACGGCCCTCCTCAACACCATCGCGACGACCAGCACCGCCACCTACGTCACGGCCCACCTCACCAACCCCTCGGACCGCACCCGGGTCGTCCGCGAAGGCGTCGTCCACGGCTACACCGTCGCCATCTGGTGGGCCGCCGGCATCATGCTGCTGGCCGCACTCATCGCGGGCCTGATGGTGACGACGAAGGCCCCGAAACACGGCGCACCGGCCGACGCGCCCGTACCGGAACCGGCGACGTGAGGGGCGGGGGGCCCGCCCCGGCCTGAGGGGACGGGGTCCCGCCCCGGCTCGGGAGGGGACGGGAAGCCCGGTACCGGAGGGGGACGGGAGGCCCGGTACGGGAGGAGACGGAAAGCCCGGTACAGGAGGGGACGGGATCCCGCCCCGGCTTGGGGGGTGCGGAGCCCGGCGAAATTCGCATGCCCGCCCCGGCGCCCCCCACTACCGTGCCGGGAGTGATCGACATTCCCCGGGAACTGGCGGCATCACAGGAGAAGTTCAACGGCGAGGCGGGCCGCGCCTTCATCGCCGGGCTGCCGGAGCAGACGGCCCGCTTCCTCGGCCACTGGGACCTGAAGCCCGACGGTCCCCCGATGCACGGCGTCTCCGCCCTGGTCGTCCCGGTCATCCGGACCGCCGACGGCACCCCGGCGGTCCTCAAGCTCCAGATCCTCGACGAGGAGAGCGAGGGCGAACCGGTCGCGTTGCGCGCCTGGGACGGCGACGGAGCCGTCCGCCTCCTCGAACACGACGAGCCCACCGGCACCATGCTGCTGGAACGCCTCGACGAGACCCGCATGCTGTCCCAGGTGCCGGACGCCCACCAGGCCGTGGTCACCATCGCCGAGCTCCTGGCCCACCTCACGTCCTTCCCGGCCCCACCCGGCCTGCGCCGCCTCGGCGACATCGCCCAGGGCATGCTCGAACGGACCCCCCGGGCCCTGGGCCGCATCCCCGACCCCGAGGCCCGCCGCCTCGTCGCCGACTGCGCGGCCGCCGTACGCGAGGTAATGGACGAGCCGGGTGATCGCCTCCTGCACTGGGACCTCCACGACGAGAACGTCCTCGCCTCCGGCCGCGCCCCCTGGCTCGCGATCGACCCCAAGCCCCTCGCCGGCGACCCCGGCTTCGAACTGTGGCCCGCCCTGGACAACCGCTACGACCCCGACGACATCCTCTGGCGCTTCGACGCCATGACCGACATCCTCACCCTGGACCGCGACCGCGCCCGCGCCTGGACCCTCGCCCGCCTCCTCCAGAACACCCTGTGGGACATCGAGGAGGGCCGCCCGATCGACGACGCCCGACTGGAGATCGCCCGACGGCTCCGCCATCGGCCCGCTCCCCGGTCACAGTGGCTCCGCGACTGAGTCAGCCCATCGACGAAGGTGTTCGGGTCAGGAGGCCAGTACGCCGCCGAAGACGGGAAGGTTGCGGATCACGCTCCACAGGAGCAGCACGGCGAGCGCGGCCCGCCCCCACCACACCGGGAGAACGCGTGGCCGGAACCTGCCGAAGACGAAGCGCAGCCACACCACCACACCGACCGGCAGAAAAGCGAGCAGCAGGGCGTTGTGGTCCGCTGCCGCCGCCATGTGACCGCGGGTGAGTTCGTGCAGCGCACGCAGGCTCCCGCAGCCGGGGCAGTCGAGTCCTGTGACGGCCCGGAACGGGCAGGCGGGGAACGGACCGGGTCGGGCGGGATCCGCAAGGGCCGTGGCGACGGCGACCGCCGCCAGAAGGAGGGCACCCAACCACGCTTCGAGGGCGGCCCGTCCGCGCGGAGGGCGGCACCCTACGGTCATGGCGCGGGCATGTACTCGGTGGAGGTGTCGGACCCGTGCCGTCCTTGTGCCGACTCGCCACGTGCCGTCGCCACGGACTCCAGGCCAGCCGGACCGGCTTCTCGCGCTGCACGGGCATGCACTGGGCGGCCAGCTCCCCGCGTTCCGTGTCCAAGACCCGGACGACGCCGTCATCACAGGCGACGGCCAGGAGGTTCGCGGGCCCGAGTGCCATGTGCCCGCAAGGACCGACCTGGGCGACCGGCCGCGACTTCGGGGGTGCCGGCGGGGAGCCGCCGGGCGGCGTATGCGGCCTCGGTGACCCGCCCTCCCCCTTCGGGGGCGTCGGCTGCGAGGCGAATATCTGTACCGTCTCGGACGCGAGAAACAGCACGGGTGTGGCCCACTCCAGAGTGCCTTGGCGGACCTTCACCTCTTCGCGGGACAGACGCAGTGGAGCACGTGCCACGTGCCGCTGCTCAACGCCCTCTCGAGATCCTTATAACGGTCCCCGGGCAACCAGTGAACTTCCACTTTCTGCAGGACCTGCACGATCCGATCCCGCTCCTGCTGCGCCTCCAGCGGCGGAAGGTCCTCCGGGAGTGCCGAGACACCCAGTACCCGAAGCGGCAGGGCCAAGGGCATCGGCGAGATCGGGTTCATGAGCCGCAAGTCCCGCACCACGGGTACGCGAAGCGCGAGATAGTCATGGCGAGCCGGATCGACCATGTACTCCCACGGGATACGCGAGACCTGCGGGCCGTCCGGCCGCAGGAGTACGCGCAGCGACTTTCCCTGCTCTCCGGCGCGGATCCGGCACCGGTCGAACTGCGTGAAGATCTGATCCCGCAGGATGGTCCCGGCCAACAGTTTTCCGAATTCGCGAACGGATTGCTCCGGCGCCGACGCGCCCCGCACAATGTTCAAGCTGTACGACTTCACCAACCAGTGGCACACCCGATGTTCCGGTGCGTCCACTCGGCCGTCGGGCGGTCAGGGCATGAACGACGGAATACTTCCGAGGGCATCCGGCGAAGACCGGCGGCGCGCGAAAACCCCAGGCCAGATGATCTCTGACCTGGGGTTCAGGGAGCCCCCTGTCGGATTCGAACCGACGACCTACGCATTACAAGTTGTCCGATCTTGGTCCGGGGGTGTCCGCCGGAGTCCGCGAAGCGTGAGACATCGCCGCTCAGACAGGTCTCCGACTTTGCGGGACGCCAACGGACGTCAGTGGAATCAGGGCCTATTGAGACCAGGATTGAGACCAGGACGAGTTGGCTACGGTCGCGAACCAGTCCGGGCGGCCGAGACGCCCAAAACATCAGGCCCATGCCGACGGCTGCGGCTGTTGCGGGACGGCTTAGCCCTAGGAGCAGTAAGGACCCGGGATCACTCCGCAAATGTCACATGTACGCTCACCAGGATTCACATATGCGGTTCTCCCCCGTGCAGGCAACTGCGGTCCGCAGCAAAGTATCTGATGCGGACCGCAGTCGTTCCTGATGCCTACTTGGCTAGTTCATCAATCCGCCAACCAACGATTCCGGATGATCCCGCAAGCCCCTCGACATCAATCTCGATTTGCGCGGTGACATCCATAATACGTTGACGGACTGGGACACTGTCGCATGCCACGGTCTGCCGCTCTGGGCGTTTCATGGTCACAGTGAGGCGGACCTCCCCCACCCCTGAGCAGACAACAGCAAGCGCGTAGGACTTGCCGCTCGACAAGGCCGGGCGGTGGTGGATTCCGTCGCTTACGCGCTCGAATCCCGACTGCACAAACAGGTCGTCAAGTTCGTCGATTTCTACAACCCCTAGCGCCTCTTCCGCCCGCTTCTCGAGGACCTTCCTCTGGTCATTTGTCACAGAGGGGGAAGCGCTGGGTTTGGGATTTTTTGACGGCCCGCCGTTATCCTCAGGCTCGCCACTGCATCCAACGAGGAAGGCAGCAGACAGGATCGGGACGAGGAGGGTAGCACCGCGGCGCGTGAACCATTTTCCGTAGATCATGTCCGAGTTTCCCAATAACGCCATCCGACCTCCCTGGTCGGCATCTTCACGCTACCGGACCCAAGCTTCTTCTTGCCGCAGCGGTTGGCACTCGTCTCGTACTTTACCCAGCTATACCTCTCACCCCAGGAGCCGTACTGCATGTGCCCGTAGTACCCGCTCTTGATGCGCCGGGAGTACTTGTGCCCCGTTCCAATGCCGAGCTCGCCAACCACCTTGGCGCCAAACTCCGTCTTGGCCTTCGCGAGGAGAACGCCGGCCTCGGCCGTGATGGTCCCGCTCAACTCAAGGCTGATCTTGCCGGATCTCGTGACCTCGACCGTCATCGTCCCACCCGGCCCATCCTTGTATGAGGTGCCGTTCCACCAGGACGGGATGAAATAGTCCTTCTTCCGACCCGAAAGCGCGTACCACTTCTTGTAGGGGTTGTCGCAACGCTGCGTCCCTACATCACCCTCGCCCGTCGCTTCTGGCAGAGCGTTGAGCTCCCTCTCGGCGGCCATCTCTTGGGCCGACATCACAGGCCCCTCGACCGCAGTGCTGCTCGTCTCCTGGGTGACAATTTTTTCTGGCGTGACTCCCTCAGGAGGTGTACCAACCGGCTCCTCAACCGCATAGGAAGTAGCCGTCATTACTGCCCCGAGGGCCAACACTGTGGCCGAAACGAGTAAGCGTCGCGCCGGTGTTCTAGGCAAGTGGATTCCCCTCCCATGCCGCCTGGATTGGCGGCCTGAGAGGAACATACAGCGTTACAGTTATGACAGTCAGTCGATAGTAGATCTAGTGAGGGAAACTTGAGGTTGGCGAAGCAGTTGATTCACACCTCAACTGCCCACGCTGCCATGCGTCGAATCGAGCAGTTCATCCGCCGGGCTGAATCAGAGATCCTGGCCTGCACGTCCAGCGTGCTCGAACGTGCCGCCGCTGCCAAGCATCAGCCAATGTAGGGAGCCGTGCGGGCCCCCGGCGATACGTGAAAGGCCGCTCCACCTGTCCAAGGACGCCATGCGACGCATGGGCGAGTTCTTCGTGCCCGCGCCCTCGACCCCGGATCCGGGCCCCACTGAGACCAGAACTGAGACCGCCGACACCCGCGCGGCCCGTGCCCGGCGCCGCCGCCGCCTCCGCTGACGACAAAACCCCAGGTCGGACCACACCCGACCTGGGGTTCACCAGAGCCCCCTGTCGGATTCGAACCGACGACCTACGCATTACAAGTGCGTTGCTCTGGCCAGCTGAGCTAAGGAGGCGGGTGCCGTGCACCGCGTTGCCGCGCGTGAGGGCGGCACCACTGTACACAGAGCCCGTTACGCCGAGCCACGGCGTTCCGTCCCCTCGGCCGCCTCCCCGACCTCGTAGGCGAACCGATACGCCACCGCCGTCTCACCGGGCCGTGCGGTGAAGTCGCCCTTCCCCGTGAGGCCGGTCAGCTCTCCGCTCCCCGACCCCGGCACCACCTCGAAGGTGCAGTGCACGGCCCCGTCCTCGCCGAACCACCCCCGCTCCTCCACCGCGAAGCTCCCCTCACGACCGTCGACGCGGCCGGTGAGGAGTTCCATGCCGCTGAAGGATCCGGCCTTCGCGGTGACGTAGACGATCGCGTACTCGCAGATCGTCCCGGCTGCCTCGATGCCGCCGGTGAAGGTGTTCCGGACCGAGGCGTGGGCGAGGCGGGGGTTCGCGTCCTCGCCGGGGCCGATCACGCGTTCCTGCCAGTCGGCGAAGGTGAAGTGGCCGGTGGTGGTGGTGAGGGTGGTGCCGGGCATGGGTGGTCCTCTCGGTCGGCTCCGTATGTCCTCGACCAGCCTGGACGCCGTACCTGACATCTCCTGTCAGGTACGGCGGCGCATGCCGCGACAATGGCCTCCATGCGCGCCGACCGGCTCCTCTCCCTGCTCCTGCTGCTCCAGAACCGCGGGCGGATGACCGCGCCCGAGCTCGCCGCCGAGCTGGAGGTGTCGGTGCGGACGGTCTACCGGGACGTCGAGGCACTGGGGGCGGCCGGCGTGCCGGTGTGCGCCGACCGGGGGCCCGAGGGCGGCTACCGGCTGGTCGACGGGTACCGGACGCGGCTGACCGGTCTGACCGACGCCGAGGCCGGTTCGCTGTTCCTCGCCGGGATGCCCGGTCCCGCGCGGGACCTCGGGCTGGGCGCGGTCCTGGCCAGCGCCCAGCTGAAGGTGCAGGCGGCACTGCCCGCGGAGCTCGCCGGCCAGGCGCGGCGGGTGCAGGAGCGGTTCCATCTGGACGCGCCCGCCTGGTTCCGGGAGGCCGACCCGGTGCCGTGTCTGGAGGCCGTGGCGGCGGCCGTGTGGGAGCGGCGGGTGCTGCGGCTGCACTACCGGCGCTGGCGCGGCGAGGTGCGCCGGGAGGTGCGGCCGCTGGGGCTCGTCCTGAAGGGCGGCATCTGGTACCTGGTCGCCCTGGCGGAGGAGACCGTGCGGACCTACCGGGTCTCGCGCGTGCTGGCCGTGGAGGACACGGGCGAGGTCTTCGAGCGTCCCGTGGGGTTCGACCTCGCCGCGTGCTGGGCCGAGTCCTCCCGTCGTCTGGAGGCCGCCCTGCGCCAGGACACCGCCCGGCTGCGGATCTCGCCCCGCGCGCGGCGGCTGCTGCCGATGCAGTTCGGCGCGGCGGGCGCGCACGCCCTGGAGAGCGCGGGCCCGCCCGACGGGGACGGCTGGGTGGAGGTGGAGCTGACCGTCGAGTCGGAGGCGGTGGCCGTGGGCGATCTGCTCCGGCTCGGCCCGGAGGCGGAGGTGCTCGGTCCTCCCGGGCTCCGGCAGGCGGTGGCCCGGGCGGTCGCGGTGCTCGCGGACCGCTACGGGGAACCAGAAACGAACAGGTCCGATCAGCCGTAATGTGCCGCCTCGAAAATTTCCGCGAAGTTCACAGGCCCGGAACTACTGACAGACGTGTGAACGCCGGGTACCGTCCTGAGCCAGTTCACACGCGTGGACTACACCACAACGGCAATCACCGTCGTGGCACCGCCTTCCTACTCGGATCGTCCGGCACGTTCCTGCCGGTAGAAGGGGTTCATTCACCATGGCCACTGTCTCGTTCGACAAGGCGACCCGGATCTACCCGGGTTCCACCAAGCCCGCCGTCGACGCGCTGGAGATTCACATCGAGGACGGCGAGTTCCTCGTCCTCGTCGGCCCCTCCGGCTGCGGCAAGTCCACCTCGCTCCGCATGCTCGCGGGGCTCGAGGACGTCAACGGCGGAGCCATCCGCATCGGCGACCGCGACGTGACGCACCTGCCGCCCAAGGACCGGGACATCGCCATGGTGTTCCAGAACTACGCGCTCTACCCGCACATGACCGTCGCCGACAACATGGGCTTCGCGCTCAAGATCGCCGGCGTGAACAAGGCGGAGATCCGGCAGAAGGTCGAAGAGGCCGCGAAGATCCTCGACCTCACCGAGTACCTGGACCGCAAGCCCAAGGCCCTCTCCGGCGGTCAGCGCCAGCGTGTCGCCATGGGCCGGGCCATCGTGCGTGAGCCCCAGGTCTTCCTCATGGACGAGCCGCTGTCCAACCTGGACGCCAAGCTCCGTGTCTCCACGCGTACGCAGATCGCCTCGCTCCAGCGCCGCCTGGGCATTACCACCGTCTACGTCACCCACGACCAGGTCGAGGCCATGACGATGGGCGACCGCGTGGCGGTCCTCAAGGACGGTCTGCTCCAGCAGATCGACACCCCGCGCAACATGTACGACAAGCCCGCCAACCTCTTCGTGGCCGGCTTCATCGGCTCCCCCGCGATGAACCTCGTCGAGGTGCCGATCACCGACGGCGGCGTGAAGTTCGGCAAGTCGGTCGTTCCGGTGCAGCGCGACGCGATCGCCGCCGCCACCGACAAGACCGTCACCGTCGGCGTCCGCCCCGAGCACTTCGAGGTGGCCGGCGCGGACGCCGAGCTGGGCCTCGCGGTCACGGTGAACGTCGTCGAGGAGCTCGGTGCCGACGCGTACGTCTACGGCACCGCCAAGGTCGGCGACGACTCCAAGGACCTCGTCGTCCGCGTCAGCGGCCGTGACGTCCCGGAGAAGGGCAGCCAGCTGCACGTCGTGCCCCGCTCCGGCGAGACCCACGTGTTCTCGACGTCGACCGGTGCGCGCCTGTCCGACTGATCAACCAGCGAACGCACAACCCCGGGTGAATCACCCAGGTTGACGAAGAGGGCCCCGCGGCGTGCCGTGGGGCCCTTCTCGTTGTCGACAAATACCCCGGCAGACCGGACGTTTCGAGCGTTGTGCGTCAACCCCCTACCCAGAAAGCGGCCCTTTCTCATCCCCCGAACCGGTGACTAAATGTCTACAAACCATTACCGGGCGCTACCCTCACACGCGTGAAGCACTCCATGAACCAACAGACGCGACGCGGCCGGGGCCACGCCCGCCGGATCGGCCGCACCCTCGCTTTCGTCCTGCCCGTCGTCCTGGTGCTCTCCGGGACACTCGCGGTCACCCGGGTCAACTGGTCGGGGAACTCCACGGACCCGGTGCTCACCGCCGCGGACACCTCCGTGGGCACACCGCGAGCCGCCAAGCGCGCGCCTCAGGAGATCCTGCGCGACAAGCTGCTGACCGAACTGCAGGAGGAGGACCCGGGCGTCGCCCTCAGCCACCTCCAGCAGGCCGTCAACGGCCGCCCGTCGCTGGCGAAGCACTGCGCGTCCATCGCCCGCGCCCTCGGCCAGGCCGCCGTCGCGGTCTACGGCCCCACCCGCGCCCAGTCCTACGCGCGCCCGGTCTGCGACACCGCCTTCGCCACCGGCGTCGCCGCCGCGCACAGCTGAGCACACCGCCCTGCCACCGGGTGGGAAGTCCATAACGGCCGACGCGGGATCGATCGTCGGCCGCAGTCCCGGGCGGGACGCCACGTACAGTTCGTGTCCATGAGCGATCCGAGCGCCGCGTCCCGCCCCGTTCAAGCCGTCGTTCTGGCCGGTGGCCAGGGCTCACGGCTGCGTCCCTACACCGACGACCGGCCCAAGCCGATGGTCGAGATCCCCGGGACGGGGACGCCGATCATCGGCCATCAGCTGTCCTGGCTCGCCGACGAGGGTGTGACGGACGTCGTGGTCTCCTGCGGTCACCTCGCCGAGGTGCTGCAGAAGTGGCTGGAGACCGCCGAGTTGCCCGTCTCCGTCACGACGGTCGTCGAGCCGGAGCCCCTCGGGCGCGGCGGCGGCCTCAAGTACGCCGCGGCGCACCTTCCCCACCCCGACCGGCCCTGGTACGCGACGAACGGCGACATCTGGACGCGGTTCTCGCTGCGGGACATGGCCGATTTCCACGCCGAGCGGGACGCCGTCGCGACCCTGGCGCTGGCGCGGCCCCGGCTGCCGTGGGGCGCGGTGCAGACCGACGGCTTCGGGCGCATCACCGACTTCATCGAGGCACCGCCGTCGACGTTCGAGATCAACGCCGGCGTGTACGTCTTCTCCCCCGAGTTCGCCGGGCTGTTGCCGCACCGGGGGGACCACGAACGGACGACGTTCCCTCATCTGGCCCGTGAGCGGCGCCTGGCCGGGTTCACGATCCCCCAGGGGTCGTACTGGCGGGCCATCGACACGGCCAAAGACCTGACCGAGGCGGCGAAGGAACTGACGGCGCTGGGACGCTGAGGGCTCCGCCGGTTGCGCCGGTGGGCGAGGAGCCTGCCCTTCTTCAAGGAACTGCGGGCGTTTGAGCGCCGACAGCCCGGCCGGTTGCCTTCCGCCGGCGGCTGACCGCTCGTCGTGGCTCGTCACGCGGTTCCCCGCGCCCCCTGTTCGCTCCGCTCTGCCGCAGTGCATACGGCACCTACCGCGACTGTGGACGCGGGAAAGCCGCCCGGGTGGTCCAGGCGACGACGAAGGCCGGTGCCACGGAGATCAGCGCCATCCACGGGAGCGCCCCCACCGGGAAGGCGCTCAGCAGCCCCCCGGCCAGGGCCCCTCCCCCGATGCCCAGGTTGAACGCGGAGACGTACCAGGAGGACGCGGCGTCGGGCGCGGTGGCTCCCAGGCGGAGGACGCCCGACTGCAACGTCACCGGTAACGCGGCGAAGGCGACGCCCCACAGGGCCACGGCCGCCACGGCGAGTGGCTGCAGCCGGACGCTCGCACCGAGCAGCACCAGTGAGCCGGCCAGCAGGGCGATGGTGCCGAGCAGGACGGTGTGCGGGCGACGGTCCACCAGGACACCGCCGAGCCATGTCCCCAGGAAGCCCGCCAGTCCGTACACGGCCAGGAGCATGCTGGTGGCGGCCTCACCGAAGGCGGCGGCGTCACGCAGGAGGGGGGGTCACGTAGGTGTACACGGTGAAGTGCCCGAGGACGAGCAGCGCGGTCGCCGCCACCATGCGGGGCAGGCCGGGCAGGCGCAGCGCGCCGCCGGGTCCCGTCGACTGCGGCGGGGCGGGGCGGTGGGGAATGCCGGGCAAGAACCGCTGGGCGGCGGCGAGTGCCGCGAGACCGAGGACCGCAGCGGCGCAGAAGGCACCGCGCCATCCGACGACGCCGCCGAGGACCGTGCCCAGGGGGACACCCAGCACGAGGGCCGCCGAGTTCCCGGCGAAGACGGCAGCTGTCGTGCGGCCAGAGCGGCCGGGCGGGGCGAGAGCGGCCGCGTATCCGGCGACGATCGACCAGAAGACGCCGTGCGCCATGCCGCACAGGAACCGGCCGATCGCCAGTACCGGGTAGCTCTCCGCGGCCGCGGAGAGCACGGTGCCGAGGGAGAAGACCCCGCTCACGGTCATGTAGAGGCGCTTGCGCGGCCAGCCGGCGGTCCAGTGAGTGAGCGGAGCCGCCGTCAGGCCGACGGTGAAGGCGTACACGGTGACCAGCAGCCCCACCCGTGATCGCGCGACCCCCAGATCGTCGCTGATCGGCGTCAGCAACCCGACCGGCAGCAGTTCCGTGGTGACGACGACGAAGGTCGTGGTGGCGAGCACGAGCAGGCCGGCCCGGCGTCGGCCCGGCGACGTCAGGAGCGGACCGGCCTGATCCGTGAGGAGTGGTGCGCTCACGCCGACGTGGCGGGGAGCGCGGCGAGGAACTCGCGTACGTGGCGGAGCCAGGTCGCGCGGTCCGCCGGGTTCAGGATGTGGGCGGCGCCGGGCAGTTCGATCAGCCGGGCGCCCGGGATGCCTTCCGCCAGACGGTACGAGCTCTCGGGCAGCACCAGCCGGTCGCCGGTCGGCGCCGCCACCAGGGTGGGGGCGGACACCCGCGCCAGATCGGCCCGGACGTCCACACGGGAGACCAGGTCGAAGTGGTCCAGCATGCCCGGCGGCATCGCGGCCAGAGTCCGGGCGACCGGTTCGTCGAGGGCGGCCGGTTCGAGGTCCGCCAGGTCCGCCGGGGGCATGCAGGACAGGAGGGCGAGCCGTGCCACGTCCTCCCACCGACCCGCGGCTGCCAGGGACTTGATCAGCCGGGCGGCGAGCGCCAGGACGGGGTCGGCGGCAGCGAAGCCGGCGGTCAGGACGAGGGCCCGCACACGGTCGGGGTGCCGTGTGGCGATCCGGACGGCCACGGCGCTGCCGAGGGACTCCCCGAGGACGGCGAACGAGTCCTGCCCGGCCGCGACGGCGGCCGCGACCAGGCGATCGGCGAGATCGTCCAGGCTCAGGGGTCCGACGGCCACGGCGGAGCCACCGGCCCCGGGGTAGTGCGGGCCGACCAGAGTGTGGTCCTGGGCGAGATCCTCGAGGACGAGGCCGAAGTTCCCCTCGATGCTGCCGCCCGCGCCGTGCGCGAGCAGCAGCGCGGGGCCGCGCCCCTGCACGAGAACGTCGAGGTGAGAGCTGGGAAGCGCGTGATCAGTGGTCATGGCGCCGACGCTAAACTCCGACATCAGTGTCAGAGTCAAATCGCGGCGCGATAAGAGGAGAGCGGGAATGAGGCGACCGGCATGCGCATGAAGGAGATGGTGCGGCGCACCGGCGTCCATGAGCGACTGCTGCGCTACTACGAGCAGCAAGGACTCCTGGCGCCCGACAGGCTGCCCAGCGGTTACCGCGTCTACGGCGAGTCGGACGTCGAGACAGTGCGCCGCATCCGCTGTCTGCTGGCGGCAGGCCTTCCGACCGCTCTGATCTCTCAGGTTCTGCCGTGCATCCGGGCGGACGACGAGCGCCTCATGCCCACCTGTCCGGACCTGCTCGCCCAGCTGCGCCAGGAGGGCGAGCGCATCACCCGCGCCATCGAGGACCTCCAGGCGTCCCACGCGATCCTCGACTCCATCATCGCCGCCGGGCCCCCTGAGGGAGCCGGGACACCGATGTCGCCCGCCTAGCGTGAGAAGGCCCCGCGTCAGTGTGATGCGGGGCCTTCAGGCGTTCTGGTTCGGGTGCTAGCCCAGCAAGCCGCCCACCAGGCCCGGGCGGCCCGTGGAGGAGGAGCCTCCGCTGCCCGAGCCGCCCGTCGAGCCCGAGCCGCCCGTCGCCGTGCCGCCGGAGGTGGGGCCGGTCGTGGTGCTCGGGGCCTGGTCGGCCGGGGAGGTCTGCCGGGGCGGTGCCTGACCCGCGGTGCCCTGGGTCTGACTGGGGGAACCGCCGGTGACGGTGCCGGTGTCGCGGGTGGCCCCGGGCCTGGTCGTGGTACCCGCGCTGGGGCTCGCCGAGCCGGCCGTGGCGCCCTGGGTGGGCGAGGAGGAAGCCGACGGGGTCTGCTTCTGCTTGCGCTTGCCGGGCTCGCCCGGGAGCGGGGAGCCGGGCAGCTCGTTGCGCGGGGCCTCGCCGGGGCCCGGGACGACGACCCGGTCCGCGTCCCGCACGGCGCCACCGAGCAGCGAGCCGACGAGGAGGGTGACGCCGGTGGCGATGGCGGTGACGAGGGCACCGCGCCGCAGCACGTAGCGGCGCAGGTCCCAGATGTCGGCGCGGGGGCCGAGACGGCGCCAGGCACTGCCGGCCAGGCGGCCGTCGACGGAGTAGACGGGGGCGCCGGCGATGATCAGCGGGGACCAGGCGGCGAGGTAGATGATGTCGGGGGTCTCGTAGGCGGGGACGCTCTTCCAGCTGACCGTGACCAGCAGCGCCGCCGACAGCAGGGCGCCCAGGCAGGCGGCGACGCGCTGCCAGCAGCCCAGCACCGTCAGGACGCCGACGATGACCTGCGCGAAGGCGATGACCAGGCCGGCGCCGACCGGGTGCTCGAGGGCGAACTGGCGCAGCGGCTCGGCGACTTCCCACGGGTGCAGGGTGTTGAGCCACTTGACCATGGAGCCGCGCTTGCCGCCTTCGAAGTAGACGGGGTCGCACAGCTTGCCCATGCCCGCGTAGATGGAGATGAAGCCGAGGAAGACGCGCAGCGGGAGCAGGACGACGCCGAGGTTCATCCGGCGCCCGGGGTAGTAGGCGTGCCGGGCCGGGTCGTCGCCGTGCCGCTTGCCCCGGCGCCCGAGGCCGTCCGCTTCGGTGTCGGACTCCTCGAACCCGCCGTCGGCGTAGGCGGGTTCGTCGTAGGCGCTGCCGACCGTGCGCATGGGCGGCAGCAGCCGGGCGCCGTCGGCGGGATCGTGCGTGCGTTGCGGGCCGACGACCGGGGTCTCGACGGTCTGGGCGAGATCGCCCTCGTAGCCGTCGCCGCCGTAGCCCGCGCCCTGGTATCCGGGGCCGTCGTAGCCCGGGCCCACGCGGGAGATCACCTGGGTGGCTCCGGCGTCGGATGCGGGCTCGTCGGCGTGGCGGACGCTCTCGTGCCGCACGGCCTGCAGGAGCCGGTGCGCGCCGGTGTCGTCGGGGGCGGATCTGCCGCTCCAGACGACGGGCCGGCGGCGGGCGGTGGCCCCGTCCGCGCCGCCCCTCACCTGGGGGATGCGGGCGGTGTCCTCGGTGGCGGTCAGATGCCGTGCGACCCGGGCGGACTGGACGCGACGCGTCGAGACGCCCAACTGCACGCGGAAACTCGCGTGATTGACGATGACCTGCGCCGGGTCGCTCGGCACCTTCACCATGCTCAGCGCGGGAGCGTCGTCGAGTCCCGACGAGCGGTCCCCCGTGGGTGTGCGGGGTGTTCTGGTGTCCACACTCATCTAACCGAGTGACGTCGCGTTAGGACACTGCTTTGACCCGCCGGATCTGTCCGGACCCCGTCAAGCTTGCCCTTGTCGCCCCGATGACACCGGAATTACCCCGTTCGGGTGAAGTTCCGGACGCTTGTTCAGCGGCGTCGGCGAGCCGCCTCGTACAGCACGATCCCCGCCGCCACACCGGCGTTGAGCGACTCGGCGCCACCCGGCATCGGGATCCGCACCCGGTGGTCGCAGGTCTCCCCGACCAGCCGGGACAGCCCCTTGCCCTCGCTGCCGACGACGATGACGACGGGGCCGTCCAGCGCCGGAAGCTCACCGATCTCGGACTCGCCGTCGGCGGCCAGGCCGACGACGGTGATGCCGGCCTTCTTGTACGCCTCCAGGGCCCGGGTCAGATTGGTGGCGCGGGCGACCGGGGTGCGGGCCGCCGCACCGGCGGACGTCTTCCAGGCACCGGCCGTCATACCGGCCGCGCGGCGCTCGGGGACGACGACGCCGTGACCGCCGAAGGCGGAGACGGAGCGGACGACCGCGCCGAGGTTGCGCGGGTCGGTGACGCCGTCCAGGGCGACGATCAGCGGGTCCTCGCCCTCGTCGTGGGCGGCGGCCACCAGGTCCTCGGGGTGCGCGTACTCGTACGGCGGGACCTGCAGGACCAGGCCCTGGTGGTTGAGGCCGTTGGTCATCCGGTCCAGCTCGGGACGCGGGGCCTCCATGAGGTTGATGCCGCCACGCTCGGCGGCGACCTGGAGGGCCTCGCGCACCCGCTCGTCGTTGTCGATGAACTGCTGGACGTAGAGGGTCGAGGCCGGGACGCCCTCGCGCAGCGCCTCCAGGACCGGGTTACGCCCGACGACCAGCTCCGACGTGCCCTTGCCGCCGCGGCCGCGCACGGTGGGCCGGCGGACGGCCTGCTTCGCCTTGGCATTGGCGACGCGGTTCTTCTTGTGCCCCTTGCGCATCTCGGCGGGCGGGGTGGGTCCCTTGCCCTCGAGACCCTTGCGCCGCTGGCCGCCACTGCCGACCTGCGCGCCCTTCTTGCCGGACATGCGGCGGTTGTTGGCTGCCATGACCTACCTGTCTCTGCTGTCGCCGTGAGGCGGTGAAGTGCGTACGTCTGTGAAGTGTGCCGCCCGGAGGCCCGGACGGCACAATCGATCTTCCGGCCGCGGCCGGGCTAGCGAGGGCCGAGGCTCCAGCGCGGGCCCTGCGGGCTGTCCTCGATGACCAGGCCGGACTGGCTCAGCTGGTCGCGGATGGCGTCCGCGGTGGGCCAGTCCTTGCGGGCCCGGGCGGCCTCGCGCTGGTCGAGGACCATGCGCACCAGCGTGTCGACCACGCCGTGCAGGTCCTCGCCGCGGTCGCCCTCTCCGGCCCACTGGGCATCCAGCGGATCGAGGCCGAGCACGCCGAGCATCGCGCGGACCTCGGCGAACCGGGCCACGGCGGCTTCCTTGTCGTCGGCGGCCAGCGCGCTGTTGCCCTGCCGGACGGTGGTGTGCACCACGGCGAGGGCCTGCGGCACGCCCAGGTCGTCGTCCATGGCCTCGGCGAAGGCGAGCGGCACCTCGGCGGCGGGCTCGACAACGCCGGCCTTCTCCACGACGCGCTGCACGAAGCCCTCGATCCGCGCGAACGCCGACTCGGCCTCGCGCAGCGCCTCCTCGCTGTACTCGATCATCGAGCGGTAGTGCGGGGTGCCGAGGTAGTAGCGCAGCACGATGGGGCGCCAGCGCTTGACCATCTCGCTGACCAGGACCGAGTTGCCGAGCGACTTGGACATCTTCTCGCCACTCATGGTGACCCAGGCGTTGTGCACCCAGTACCGGGCGAACTCGTCGCCGTAGGCCTTGGCCTGGGCGATCTCGTTCTCGTGGTGCGGGAAGACCAGGTCAAGGCCGCCGCCGTGGATGTCGAAGGCGGCCCCGAGGTACTTGTGCGCCATCGCCGAGCACTCCAGGTGCCAGCCGGGCCGGCCGCGTCCCCACGGCGTCTCCCAGTCGGGCTCGCCGGGCTTGGTGGCCTTCCACATGGCGAAGTCGCGCGGGTCGCGCTTGCCGGTGATGCCCTCCTCGGCGGGCTGCCGCATCTCGTCGAGGTCCTGCCGGGACAGCTCCAGGTAGGAAGGCCAGGAGCGGACGTCGAAGTAGACACTGCCGTCGGCCTCGTAGGCGTGCCCGCGCTCGATGAGGCCGCGCATCATCTCGACCATCTCGGTGATGTGGCCGGTGGCACGCGGCTCGTAGGTGGGCGGCAGGCAACCGAGCACGGTGTAGCCGTCGTTGAAGGCCCGCTCGTTCTCGTAGCCGATGGCCCACCAGGGGCGCTTCTGGTCGGCCGACTTGGTGATGATCTTGTCGTCGATGTCGGTCACGTTCCGCACGAACGTGACGTCGTAGCCGCGGTAGGCGAACCAGCGGCGCATGATGTCGAAGTTCAGCCCGGAGCGGATGTGGCCGATGTGCGGGGCGGCCTGCACGGTGGCACCACACAGGTAGATCGAGACGCAACCCGGCTGGAGCGGGGAGAAGTCACGGATCTGCCGGGCGCTGGTGTCGTACAGGCGAATAGTCACCCCTCCAGGGTAGTGGGCCACGGGGTGTGCCTCGGGTACTTCCCCTCGGGGCGTCCGGATTCGTGACACACACAACGGGAACGCCCCGAGCGCCCGCCCTCAGCCGGTGCGTACGACCAGGGCCGTGGCCACGGCCATCAGTCCTTCCTCCCGGCCGGGGAAGCCCAGCCCGTCCGTCGTCGCGCCCGAGACCGACACCGGGGCTCCGGCCGCCTCCGACAGGAGCTTCTGCGCCTCGTCCCGGCGCTTGCCGATCTTCGGGCGGGGACCCACCACCTGTACGGCGATGTTGCCGATCCGGAAGCCGGCCTCGCGCACGATGCGCGCGGCCTCCGTCAGGAGGGTGACCCCGGAGGCGCCCGACCACTCGGGGCGGCCCGTGCCGAAGTGCTGCCCGAGGTCGCCGAGGCCGGCGGCGGAGAAGAGGGCGTTGCAGGCGGCGTGGGCGACGACGTCCGCGTCGGAGTGGCCGGCCAGACCCGGGCCGGCGTCCTCCCACTTCAGGCCGGCGCACCACAGCTCACGGCCTTCCTCGAAGGCGTGGATGTCGGTGCCGATGCCCACCTGGGGCAGAACAGGCTGGTCAGAAGCCATCGTTGAGCCTCCTGCGGGCGAGGACCGCCTCCGCGAGGACCAGGTCCAGGGGGCGGGTGACCTTGAAGGCCTCCTCGTGGCCGGGGACGGCCACGACCGTGCGGCCGAGCTGCTCGACCATGCCGGCGTCGTCGGTGACCTCGCCGGTCACCGTCTCGTGCGCCCGGACCAGCGTGGCCCGGTCGAAGCCCTGCGGGGTCTGCACCGCGCGCAGCAGCGCGCGCTCCGGCGTGGCGACGACCGGCTCCGGCTCGCCGGGGGTGCCGGCGGGCTGGACCTGCTTGACGGTGTCGGCGAGCGGCAGCGCCGGGACCACGGCCGGGGCGCCGTCCCGTACGGCCTCGATCACGGCGTCGACCGTGTCCACCGGCACCAGCGGCCGGGCCGCGTCGTGGACCAGCACGATGTCGTGGCCGGGCGGCAGCGCGTCCAGGCCGAGCTTCACGGACTCCTGGCGGGTCCGCCCGCCCGGGACGACGAGGAAGTCCGTCCGCTCGGGCAGGGCGTGCGCGTCGAGCAGCGACCTGACCTCGGCGGCGCCGTCGGGCGGTGCCACGACGACGACCAGCCCGACGGCGCGGGAGGCGGCCATCGCGCGGACCGCGTGGATCAGCATGGGGGTACCGCCGAGCGCACGGAGCGCCTTGGGGGCGCCCGGGCCCAGCCGGACACCACGGCCGGCGGCCGGGATCACGGCCGCCGTTCGGGCCGTGGAGGGGCCGGCGGACGGCGAGGGACGCGAATCGTCAGACATCGGTTCCTGTCAGGTTTGTGTGCTGGCCTGGCGTGGGTATGGCCTGGAGGAGTGCCGGGCGCGACGCGCTCGACCGGACCCTTCCGTGACGCTGGTCGAGCCGGCTGCCCGGGCCCGGCACCCCTGAACACCGGGGCGTGAGTGATAACACATTCCGGGGTGACGGCGCATCGGCGCCGGGGTACGAACATGCCGCAGCGCCCGGCGACAGGAATTTCGTCATCGGGCACCGCGGCATTTCGATGTGCAGGCGCGCGCTTGATCAGCTTCGACCAGCAGCCTTGATCAGCAGCTTCGATCGGCGCAGAGCGCTGAGCGACGGGCTTCGCCTCAGGAGGCGAGCACCTCGTCGAGCAGAGCCTCGGCCTTGTCCTCGTTGGTGTTCTCCGCCAGGGCGAGCTCGCTCACCAGAATCTGGCGGGCCTTGGCGAGCATGCGCTTCTCACCGGCGGAGAGTCCGCGCTCGCGCTCACGACGCCACAGGTCACGCACCACTTCCGCGACCTTGATGACATCGCCCGAGGCGAGCTTCTCCAGGTTTGCCTTGTAACGACGGGACCAGTTCGTGGGCTCCTCGGCGTACGGTGCGCGCAGCACCTCGAAGACCCGGTCCAGCCCGTCCTGACCGACCACATCACGCACGCCGACGAACTCCGCATTGTCCGCTGGCACACGTACCGTCAGGTCGCCCTGGGCGACCTTCAGCACCAAGTAGGTCTTGTCCACGCCTTTGATCTGGCGAGTTTCGATGGCCTCGATCAGCGCGGCCCCGTGATGGGGATAGACCACGGTGTCGCCAACCTTGAACGTCATGTGACAGGTACCCCTTCCGTGGCTATCCAGAGTAACACGGAAACTGCGGGTTCTGAATGGCGTTTTCGCAGGTCAGGGCATATCTCGGGGCTTGACAACTCTGACAGGAACGTGCTTCGGACAGGGATCGGAAGAAGGTATTCGCAGGTGGGAGCGGCTCTTCGGGGCGAGTGAAACGCGTACGTTACACACATCCGGAGCATCCTCCAGAGGGCCGAACATCCCCATATGTCTGGTTCCGTATGATCGACTTCCGCTACTCCGTTCGGCGGCCCGAGCCGGGTTCCGGTCGAATCCGTAATTGATCACAAGGTGCCCCGGCGGGCCGTCGGTGATCAATTCCGGGGCGCCCGCGCATTCCTTCACGGAACATTTGCGGTGCCGCCCGGGTCTCTTATGTGAATGCCGGACGGACACCACACCAATGTTGACGCGGGAGTCGTGTGGGACTCAGGTGGGATCACGGGAGTCACGTGAGACTCAGGTGGGATCAACGGTGCCGGGGGGTCGGGTGCGGCCGGACGAGGACGGCTCGGTAACCTAAGGCCCGCTGACAGACACTTAGAGCGGCCTTTTCGGCCGCTCCGCTCGAGTCAAGGAGTTGCCGCCGCCGTGAGCAGCAGCCTTCGACGCGGCACTCTCGCCGCGGCCGCCATCGCGTTCTCGATCGCCTCGCTCGCCGCGTGCGGCGCCGGCACCGATGCCCAGACGCTGGAGATCAAGCCGGACAACGCGGCGACGAGCGTCGGAGACATCAAGGTCCAGAACGCGATCGTCATCACGCAGCCCGACCTCGAGTCGACCGGCCCGGCCGCGATCTCCGCGACCCTCTTCAACTCCGGCAGGACGGCCGAGACGCTGGAGTCCATCACGCTCCCCGGCACCGGCAAGACCGCCGAGCTCAAGCCCGCCAAGGGCGGCAGCCTCAGCATCCCGCCCGGCGGTTCGCTGATCCTGGGTGGCAAGGACAACGCCACGGCGATGCTGCCGAGCAGCCGTGAGGCCGTGCGGGACGGCAACGCCCAGAAGGTCACCTTCACGTTCAGCAAGACGGGTGCCGTGGGCCTGCAGGCGTTCGTCGTCCCCGCCGAGCACTACTTCAAGGAGTGGGGCCCGACCGAGGTGCCGGCCGCGCCGGGCGCCTCGTCGTCCCCGTCCGGTTCGCCCTCGGGCTCGCCGTCCGGTTCTCCCGCCGAGGGTGAGTCGGGCGCGCCCGCGGGCGGTGAGACGCCGGGTGGCCACCAGGCGTCCGGCACGCCGACCGACGCGGCCTCCGCGAGCGCCGGCGCCGGGCACTGAGCAGACGCGACACGAAGGGCGGGGCCTCTCCCGGGAGAGGCCCCGCCCTTCGTGTCGCCGTCGTACGCGGCCGGCTTACGGCTCGAACTTGTAGCCGAGACCGCGGACCGTCACCAGGTAGCGCGGGGCGCCCGGGTCCGGCTCGATCTTCGCCCGCAGGCGCTTGACGTGGACGTCGAGGGTCTTGGTGTCACCGACGTAGTCGGCACCCCAGACGCGGTCGATGAGCTGCATGCGGGTCAGGACGCGGCCGGCGTTGCGCAGCAGCATCTCCAGCAGGTCGAACTCCTTGAGCGGCAGGTCGATCTTGGTGCCGCCGACCGTGACCACGTGCCGGTCGACGTCCATGCGGACCGGACCGGCCTCCAGGGCCGCCGGGGTGACCTCCTCGGGCTCGCCGCGGCGGCGCAGCACGGCACGGATCCGCGCGACCAGCTCGCGCGAGGAGAACGGCTTGGTGACGTAGTCGTCGGCTCCTATCTCCAGTCCGACGACCTTGTCGATCTCACTGTCCTTGGCGGTCACCATGATGACCGGGACGTTGGAACGGCCGCGCAGCTGGCGGCACACCTCTGTGCCCGGCAGGCCGGGCAGCATCAGGTCGAGCAGGACGAGATCGGCGCCGTTGCGCTCGAACTCGTCGAGTCCGTCGGGCCCGGTGGTCGCGACCGCGACCTCGAAGCCCTCCTTGCGGAGCATGTACGACAGGGCGTCGGAGAAGGACTCCTCGTCCTCGACGACGAGCACTCGGGTCACGGAAGGACCTCCGGGGCGGGAAGCGTTTCGTACGCTGTTGATTCGGGGGATGTGGGGGTGGACCGCCCGGCCTCCTCGTCGAGGCCCGCGCCTCCCGCGCGTGTCTCTCGGGCGGGCTGCTGCTGTGCGCCGCGGGCCGCACCGGCCTCAGGCAGCCGCAGGGTGAAGGTGGAGCCCTGGCCTTCGGCGCTCCACACCGTGACCTCCCCGCCGTGCGAGGCGGCCACGTGCTTCACGATCGCCAGCCCGAGTCCGGTGCCGCCGGTGGCACGGGAGCGGGCCGGGTCGACGCGGTAGAAGCGCTCGAAGATGCGCTCCTTGTCCTTGTCGGAGATGCCGATGCCCTGGTCGGTGACGGCGATCTCGATGTGGTCCCCGCCAGGGGCGTTCACACTGCGGGCCGCTATGCCGACGCGGGTGCGGGCGGGTGAGTAGTTGACGGCGTTCTCGACGAGGTTGCCGAGCGCGGCGGCGAGCTGGCCGCGGTTTCCCCAGACGCGCAGGTCGGCGGTGCCCCCCGCGGCCATCGTGATCTGCTTGGCGCCGGCCTGGTGCCGGCAGCGGTCGACGGCCTCGGCGACCAGCTCGTCGACGCGGACCGGCTCGGCGTCCTCCAGCGGGTCGTCGTTCTGCACGCGCGAGAGGTCGATGAGCTCCTGCACCAGGCTGGTGAGCCGGGTGGCCTCGATCTGCATGCGCCCGGCGAACCGCTGGACGGCCTCGGGGTCGTCGGAGGCGTCCATCACGGCCTCGGAGAGCAGCGAGAGGGCTCCGACCGGCGTCTTCAGCTCATGGCTCACGTTGGCGACGAAGTCGCGGCGGACCGCTTCGATGCGGCGGGCCTCGGTGAGGTCCTCCACCAGCAGCAGCACCAGCCGGGAGCCGAGCGGCGCGACCCGCGCGGAGACGGCCAGGGCCTCTCCGCGTCCGGTGCCGCGCCGTGGCAGGTCCAGCTCGACCTGTCGTATCTCGCCGTCCCGCCGGGTGTCCCGGGCCATCTGCAGCATCGGCTCGACCGCGAGCTTGCCGCCACGGACCAGGCCGAGGGCGTACGCCGCCGAGCTGGCCTTGACCACGGCGTCGGCCTCGTCGAGGACGACGGCGGACGACCGGAGCACCGACAGGACCGTGTCCACGCCGGGCGGCAGGATCGCATCGGTGTGCAGGGAGCTACGGGTGGGGCGCTTCTGCTCGCGCTCACTGAAGCGGAACGCCAGCATGGCGATGACACCGGTGAGCACCCCGGCGATCGCAGCCGCTGCGGCGACCGCCGCGTTCACGTCCATGCACCCAGGTTAGGCATGGCTCGGGCACCCTCCACAGCCGTCGGGGTGCGAGCTCGAACACTCGTCGCCCAGAGTTCACCTTGGAGCCAGTATTGGTTCATTTGGGATGCCGGAAACGGACGCGTACGAGGCGGAACGTGGGAGCGTGGGGTTCGGACCGCCGGTAATACGACGGTCGTACCGCCGGTTGTCCGGTGGGCCCCGGCCCTTGGACCCCCGACTGAGACGTACGAGAGGGAAAGCCTGATGCGGGACGCGTACCACGAGGAACTGGACTCGATCGGCGACAGTCTGGTGGAGATGGCCCGGCTGGTCGGGTCGGCGATCGGGCGCGCCACGACCGCCATGCTCGACTCCGACCTGAAGCTGGCCGAGAACGTCATCGAGGCCGACCAGCGGGTCGACGAGCTGCAGCACGACCTGGAGGCCCGGGCCATAGCCCTGCTGGCGCGGCAGCAGCCGGTGGCGACGGACCTGCGCATCGTCGTCACGTCGCTGCGGATGTCGGCCGACCTGGAGCGCTCGGGCGACCTCGCCCAGCACGTGGCGAAGCTCGCGCGCCTGCGCTACCCGGACCGCGCGGTCCCGAGCGATCTGCACGCCACCATCCTGGAGATGGGCCAGCTCGCGCAGCGCCTGATGGCGAAGGCCGCCGAGGTGATCATCACCAAGGACGTCGACCTGGCGCTCCAGCTTGAGCAGGACGACGACGAGATGGACCTGCTGCACCGCACGCTCTTCCAGCACCTGATGGACGACCGCTGGAAGCACGGCATCGAGACGGCCGTGGACGTCACGCTGCTCGGCCGTTACTACGAGCGGTTCGCCGACCACGCGGTGTCGGTCGCCAAGCGCGTGGTGTACCTGGTGACAGGCGAGCACGCGGACGAGCTCCAGGCGGATGTGCAGCCGGAGATCCAGGCGGCCCCGGGAGCGGAGAGCGCCTGACGGCCCGGTCGGTCCGGTCGGGGAGCCGCCCGGTCGGTCCGGTCGGGGGGCGGTCCGGTCGGTCCGGTCGGGGGGCCGGTCGAGGGGTCGGCTGAGGCCGCCCGGGAGCGGGGTCGGAGCCGGGCGCCAGGGCCGGGGCCGGGGCGCGGGGACGCCTCAGTGCGCCGTTGATGCGCCCGGCGGGGCGGGCATCCAATGGGCACAGGCACCAGCCTCGAGGAGGGACCCATGGCCGAATCCCCCAGCACCACGCCCGACCCCGCCCGGCAGCGTGAGACCGAGCAGCCCGCCGAGATCAGGAGCCTGCCCCTGATCGCCGCGTGCGGCTGCGGCTCGGGCTGCGGCTGCGGGTGCCAGTCGGGCAGCCCCTGCCAGTGCGGCTGACGCCGGCGCTTCGTCGTCCGTACGACCTGTGGGGCCCCGGCGGTGTCGCCGGGGCCCCTCGGTGTGGGGTCGCCCGGGTGGCCGTGCGGGCGGAGCATGAGAGGTAGGCAAGGAAGGAGGCGCGAGGCATGCCCAAGTTCATGGATGTCCATCGCGGCATGGAGGGCATCACGGAAGAGCAGCTGCGTGAAGCCCACAACGCGGACCTCGCGATAGAGAAGGACGAGCAGGTCCACTTCGAGATGGCCTGGGCGGATCCGGAGTCCGGCCATGTCTACTGCCTCTCCGAGGCCCCCTCGGCCGAAGCGGTCCAGCGCATTCACGAGCGCGCCGGGCACAAGGCGGACGAGGTGCACCCCGTGCCGTTGACGGTGCGGTGACCTGCCCGGCCCGCGGTTCCCGGCGTCGCGTCCCCGCCCGCCGGGTGCCGCCGGACACGGCCCGTCAGCGCCGCCGGCCGGCGTTGAGGCGGGCCGCCTGGCGAGTCAGGTAGTCGCGTTCGGCGAGGTTGGGGGCCTTGCGGGCGGCCTCGACGTACAGCCGGGCCGCCGTTTCCGGGTCACCGTCGCGTTCGTGGAGATAGGCCGCCACCGCGTCGTAGCGGGGCAGCGAGTCGTCCAGTGCCGCGAGCGCCGCGAGACCGGCGCGCGGTCCGTCGGCCTCGCCCACGGCCACCGCCCGGTTGAGCCGGACGACCGGGCTTTCGGTGAGGCGCGCGAGTTCGTCGTACCACTCCACGATCTGCACCCAGTCGGTCTCCGCGGCGGTGGGCGCGTCGGCGTGCAGCGCCGCGATGGCGGCCTGGGCCTGGAACTCGCCCAGCCGGTCGCGGGCGAGTGCCGCCTGGAGGATCCGGACGCCCTCGGCGATCAGGCGCGTGTCCCACCGGCCGCGGTCCTGCTCCGCGAGCGGCACCAGGCCGCCGTCGGGCGCGGTACGGCCGGCGCGCCGGGCGTGGTGGAGCAGCATGAGCGCGAGCAGCCCCGACACCTCGGGGTGGTCGATCGCGGCCGCGAGCTGCCGGGTGAGCCGGATGGCCTCGGCGGCCAGGTCGAGGTCACCGGAGTAGCCCTCGTTGAAGACGAGGTAGAGGACGCGCAGCACGGTCGCGACATCGCCGGGCTGGTCGAACCGCACGTCGGAGACGGTGCGCTTGGCGCGGCTGATCCGCTGCGCCATGGTCGCCTCCGGCACCAGGTAGGCCTGCGCGATCTGCCGGGTGGTGAGCCCGCCGACGGCGCGCAGGGTGAGCGCGACCGCGGACGACGGGGTCAGCGAGGGGTGGGCGCACAGGAAGTACAGCTGGAGCGTGTCGTCCACGTCGGACGTGGGTCCGGGCGCCGGCTCCTCCTCTACGAGGTCCTCACGTCGGCGGCGGGCGCTGTCCGCGCGCGCCTGATCGAGGAACTTCCGCCAGGCCACGGTGACCAGCCAGCCCTTCGGGTCCCGCGGCCAGTCGGCCGGCCAGACGCGGAACGCCTCGATCAGCGCGTCCTGCACGGCGTCCTCGGCCGCCGCGAAATCGGCTCCGCGGCGGACGAGGATCGTGAGCACGCTGGGCGTGAGGCTGCGGAGCAGTACCTCATCCATGGACGGAGCACTCCGGAATGGTGGGCGGGGCGGTCAGGAACGGGCGCACCTCCAGCCACTCGTGGATCGGCTTCCCGCCCGCCCCGGGGGCGGCCGACAGTTCCCCGGCCAGCTCGACGGCACGGTCGTAGCCGTCGACGTCGATGATCATCCAGCCGGCGATGAGGTCCTTGGTCTCGGCGAACGGCCCGTCCGTGACCGGCGGGCGTCCCTCACCGTCGTACCGGACCCACGCCCCCTCGGGGGCGAGCGCCTGGCCGTCGACGAACTCGCCGGTCTTCTCCAGCCGCGCCGCGAAGTCGTTCATGAACTGGATGTGGGCCGAGATCTCCTCGGGCGTCCACTGGTCCATCGGTACGTCGTTGACCGGGGACGGGGCGCCTCGGTAGTGCTTGAGCAGCAGGTACTTCGCCATGGTGGTTCTCCTCGGTGCCGGTGCGGCCCATCTTGGCCGCTTTCACCCCGGGGACGGAGCCGGACGCGGGTTCTCGACATCGCCGCAGAAGTTTTTTCCCAGGGAGATGTTCACTGCCCGACGCGGCCGTCGATCCGTTCGCGCAGGAGGTCGGCGTGGCCGCAGTGCCGGGCGTACTCGGCGATCTGCGCGACCAGGATGTCGCGGAGCTGGATCTGCCCGCCGGGTTCGGGGCCGTAGTCGGAGTGGCCCGCGTTGCGGGTGCCGAGGTCGGTGATGCCGGCCAGGAAGCGGTCGGTGCGCTCGGTCTCGGCACGCCATTGCCGCCAGGCCGCGTCCACGACCGCCTGGTCGGCGACGGCACCGTTGAAGTCACCGTCCCGGTCCTCCTCCGTGCGGTACAGCTTCGGCGCGTCCTCGCCGGCCATCACCCGGCGCAGGTGCCGCTCGTCCTCGGTCAGGTGCCGCACCAGTCCGAGCAGGGACATCGTGGACGGCGGGACGGATCGCCGGGCCATCTGCTCGGCATCCAGGCCCGCGCACTTCATCTCGAAGGTGAGGCGGTAGTTGCGCAGGTAGTCGAGGAGGATGCCGCGTTCGTCGACGGGCTGGGCGTCGGTCTCGCGGGGGTCGTCGTCGGGGTCGACCCACATGTCGGGGTAGACGGTCGCCCGTGTCCACCGAGTCGTGTCCGCTGCCGCGGGCGTCACTGCTTCGCCGGTGTGCTCACCTGAGACCATGCGGGCATGGTGGCCGAAGTGGGACGGGCCCGCCACCGAATATCGGGGCGCCGGCCGATGTGCTGGGCTTTGGAACGTCTGCCGGCCTGCTGGGTTCCGGACGTCAGCCCGACCCGGTCCACCCACCGCCCCTCCACGGGCATCAGACCGCCATGCGCTCGTCGCTGCGCGTACCCGGAGCGGACGGCCCGACCACCCCGTTGACCACCCGGCAACTGAGGTGATCACCACGGCGGACCGCCGGCTGGTCTCATAGGACCATCAGCCATCGAAGCGGTTCCAGTCGATAGGGAGACCGGCCAGCGGTGCCAGGGCGCTTCGGTGGGTGGCGCCGGCCCAGACACCGAATGTGGGTGGGTGCCCAGGGCCAGAAGGGACGCAGGGGCACAAGGTGCAGCGCTTCGGTGAGTTGCTCGACCTGTGGTGCAGTGAGCTTGCCGGGCAGAGCGAGGTAGTCGACGCCCATGGAGGCCTCGAAGAGGGAGAACTGGATCAGGAAGCCGCCGAGCGGTTCCTGTTCGGCGACCGGCTCCTCGTCGACTTCACGGTCCAGGCAGTCGGATCGGCGTCAGGTCCCTCAAGCGTCCAACCGACGAATCTCAACCCCGCGTCGAACCCACTTCCAACACCGCATGCGAGGCTGACAGGCGAGTGGGTTCGTCATCTCTCCGTACGGAATCGGCGAACCCACGCGTTTCCGTCTCCGCGACTTCAAGGTGATCAACACGTTTCGGGCGGGCCCAGTGCGGGACGGCCCCCGGCGACATCCTGCGAGCGGCACAGGGGTTCGCGTCGTGAGGATGATGGCCGGAGCACCAGTGGTGCGCCTTGCATCAGATGCCCCTGTGTCCGACTTGGGCGACAATGGCTATGAATACACGGCTTCCTCTACGGCGAAATGAGGGAGAACAGTGGGCCTCAACACGCATTTGACCGACGCACAGGAGCAAGCGTTCAAAGAGAACGCGGACGACCTCGCACAGCTGGAACCTCAGCTGGACGAGGTGCGCAGGACGGCCATGTCCCGCCTGGAGAGCGCGGGGCTGGCGGGTGGACCGGACATACTGAACTGCCTGGTCTGCGTTGTGTGTGAGGGGTGGACCCGTGGCAGCAACGGCAGATGCGGCAGTTGCTCCCACGGCTGGTTCTCCCACAACGTGAGATAGCAGTGGGTCATGCGCCGGCCCGTCAGCAAGCCCGTCAGAGGTGCCGCTTGGCCGCCCTGACCAGTCGGCTGATGTCGTCACGAGTCCTGCCCCTGACGTCATCGAGTTCCGTTCTGCCGTCTGCCTTGGACAGCACCGTGACGTCTGCGAGCACGTCCTCCGCGGCCTGACTCAGCGTCTCGTCGTCGGTGAGCATCTGTACGCGAAACAGTGCCTCTTGGGCGTTGGATCGTAGATCGTAGGCGCGGATCCGCACCGTGTCGGGGTCCTCCGGTGGTGGCTGTTCGTGTTCGCAGAACCAGAGGTGAACCAGGCAGCGGCGATAGTTGACCAGTGCGCCGGCGTAGGCGGAGTAGGCATCGAGTCGCTCTTGTCGCAGCTTCTCCTGACGGGCGAACCGATGGCCCCTGTCGGCGGTGCGCTGCTGGAACGCCAGCGTGATCCCCGAACCGAGCAGCGTTCCCAGGACGGCTATGCCGCTGGCGATGATGGTCTCCACATCCCCAGCTGATCACGCATGGCCGTCCTCCGTGGGGTGTTGCGTACGGGCCGGCCCAGCTGCTCGGGCGGAAGCTCCTGGAAGGACGGCGTAAGTGGGCATACGCACGCCTGTGCACGATCCCGGGTAGCGGTAGCCCGTCGGGGCGGACTGAGGCCCTCGCGAAGCTGCTGAACGCGGCTGACTCAACTCGCCCGCGACTTGAACGGCCCTAGGCCAACAGGTTCCGGGTACCGAGGGGCTTCACGGTTTTTCGCGTATCTGATGCCGGGTCAAGTCCGTCTGACGTCCCTAGTCAGGAAGATCTCAAATCTGTCGGACGGGCGGCACACTCTGAGCCCCGCCACACTATCTGGGAGAGTCATGACAAGTAGGTTCACCGAGTTGGCCGTTGACTGCCACGATCCGGAGGGGCTCGCGGTCTTCTGGTGCGAGGTCCTGGACTTCAAGGTGATCGACCGGAGCGAGGGCAAGGTCGAGATCGGCTCCTGGGTTCCGACCGTCGAGGATGTTCGGGTCCGTCAGATGTCGCCCACCCTGCTGTTCATCCAGGTGCCCGAGGGCAAGACCGTGAAAAACCGACTTCACCTCGACGTCAGCCCGATCGACGGCAGCACCGAGGACGAGGTGACCAGATTGCTCGGCCTCGGCGCCACCAAGACGGATGTGGGCCAGGGCTCAGACCGAAACTGGGTGGTCATGGCAGACCCCGAGGGCAACGACTTCTGCGTCCTGCGCACCCTGGCACCGCAGAACTAGGCCGCGAGCGGGCACCCGCACCCGTCACACACTGCAACTATGACGTTGCCGAGAAGACCTCAATGCCAGTCACCGGCCCGCAACAAGGCCCGAAGGCGCCTTCGGAATGGCGCGCAGAAGTCGGGGAGGAGTAGAGACTGGGCTTTGGTTTCCTCGGCCTCCATCACCGTGCAGATGGCAGTAGCCGATCCACCCGGCCGGGTTTCCGCACGCTCGTCCTTGCCGTGTCGCCCCAGCGCAACGCCCAATGAAACGAGTTTGGCAGACGAAGACCCCTGAACTGCGCCATAAAATGCAGTTCAGGGGCCTGATCGGCATTCTTACTTCTTCTTCCCCTGGGTCTTGTCGGGGATCTCCGGGAGCTGGGTTTTTGCTGATCAGGGGCGGTGTTCCGGTGCGCTTGGTGGTCGTCGTTGGTCGTCATTGGCCACTGTCGAGCGACCCCGGACGGCCCAGAGACGGCCCAGCGATGGGGGCCGTTCCCCTGCTACACCGGGCTATCGTGCCATCGTGACAAGCGCGACGGAGCGTCCCCTCCTTTTCCTCGACGTTGACGGTCCACTGATCCCGTTCGGGCTGTCGTCCGGTCGCCCTCAGGCCGCTGCCACAAACGCCTCGGGAAACCCACTGCTGACGCGACTCGACCCTGGGCTCGGATCTCGCCTCACAGCCCTGGGATGCCACCTCGTGTGGGCTACGACCTGGATGGAGGAGGCGAACGAGGTCGTCTCCCCACGCATCGGATTGCCCAGGCTGCCCCTGGTGGAGTGGCCGACCTCTCACGCCGACGAGGGCCCGCGTGGCCTGCACTGGAAAACGCGACACCTCGTCGAGTGGGCCAATGGCCGACCGTTCATCTGGGTCGACGACGAGATCAGCGCCATGGATCGTCTGTGGGTCGATGCCAGTCATTCCGGACCGTCACTGCTTCATCGCGTCGACCCGGCCAAGGGCCTCACGGACGCCGACTTCACCGCGCTCGCCGACTGGCTGCGACTCGTCATACCGAGATGAGCACCGCTTCAGGAGTTCGATCCATCCCCGGCACGGTGGGGCCTTCCTTCGTGCATTGGGACCACGAGCAACCGCCGACATCCGCAGCTGTTCTTAGCCGTTGATGTCAGCGTTGGATGTCATTCAGATCATTTAGAGAGCACCAGGAGGATCAGTTGTAGGGGCATCATGACGAACGCGAGCGACAGCAGCAGTCCGCCGGCCAGCGTCACGCCCGCTGTGCGCCACAGCAGTGTCGAGGCTGTCAGTGAGCAGACGGCCCTGTCGGGCTGCTGACGGTCGTAGACGACTTCGATGCGTCTCGGGTTTCCGCCAATGCGCCTGGCCGCGTAGTCGGGCTCGATCTCGTGCGTCCTGTCCTCCAGGTCGGTATACCGGAAGAACGTCCGCTTGCCCTCTCTCCGGGCGAATGCCGCGACGACCGTGACACCCCGCCTGCGCACGGTCCACCGCTTCCACGCCCACCGGAGCGAGGGCACCACGATCAGCAGACCGAAGAGGGCGGGCACCACCCCGAGCAGCCACCACGCCGCCTGCTGTGGTTCGCCGGCCCACGCCAGCAAGGCGAGTCCGCCGACGTATACGAGAAGGAGAACGATTCCCGCAGCGCGTTCACGGCGTGTCAGCCCCAAGCCCTTCTTCCGGCCGGAGGTGCTGACCGGCCGCTCCTCGACCAGGGCCGCCCCGCCGTGCGCCGGACCGCTGCTGGACCGTGCCCCGTTGGTCACCTCGACGAGCCGGCCCGCTTGGGTGGCGTCGCGGCCTTCCAGGGTGAACACGAGTCCCGGAGCGTCGTCCACGCCCCACAGCGCGATCTCGACCGAGCGCCGCCCCCGGCCCACGGCTCGCGCCTCCTCCACGGCCTCGACCGGTATCCGCCGCCGCAGCCCCTTCTGCTCCAGAACTACGGCCCGGCCCTCCAACCACATGGTCTCGCCGTACCCGCGCAGCGTGATCGACGGCAGTGGCGACAACGGCGGTGACGGCTCATGCCGACGGGACATCAGGACCTCTTTGTTTGGATCCGGAGGGGGTGGCACGAGAACTCCAAAGCATCCCACGTATCCGCCCCAGGGAGCGTCCGTCACCGTGAACCGGCTGGCGGACACCGTTTGCCTCGCCGAGATCCTGGCTTCCTTGTAGGAGCTGCCGCCCCTACGGAAGGCCCGGACACCGCTTCAACTGACGGTACGGCGGCCAAGGGGGGCGGGAATTGAGGGTCCCCGGATTTCGCCGCCTGTATCGAGGTCGGTGCGCTTGTCGTTCACCCGCGGAGCCTTCACCTCCACGGTCCCGGCCGCGGTGGTGACCTTCCTCGGCTGGGGATAGCCGTTGCGCACTACCAGCCGCCGCCCGTTCTCGTCCCGTTGGTCGGCCAACTCGGTGATGTATGCGTTGACCTCGGCTTCCAGCGCGGCGGCCAGCATCCTGCGGGCGCCCTCCCTGACGATCTCGTCCAGCAGCGACGACCCATCTCGCGTGGCGCCGTCTTCGTTGACTACGGTGAGCATGAAGGTGCCTTCCCGACCGACGCCGCGAACGTCGGTCTTGCTCGGTGACCGAGGCTGACGCGGCTCACCTGCAGTGGCGACGTGGAATTCGGCGTGACGCGGAGACCGGCGTCCGTGGCTCATACGCCAAGCCATGGTCCACCTCGGCGGCGGCTGCGGTCTCCGCCAGGGGGAGATCCTTGGCATCGCCGTCGACGCGATCGACTTTGCGGCGGGCACGCTCCACGTGGTCCAGCAGCTCAAGCTGAGCCGCAGCAAGCCCGTGTTCGCCCCACCCAAGGGCGGCAAGCTGCGGGACGTGCCGCTGCCCGGTCCGGTCGCTGATGCCCTACGGGGACAGATGAAGCGGTTCCCGCCGGTGGAGATCACCTTGCCATGGAAGGTGGCGGACGGGCCTCCGGTGACCAAGCGGCTGATCTTCACCGGCCCGCGTGGCGGTCATGTCTGGCGGACGTCCCTCAACGAGGAAGTGTGGAAGCGGGCGCTCGCCTCGGCCGGCGTGATCCCCGAGCGCAAGCCGGGCGAGTCTTACGCCGAGTCCCGCGAGAACGGCATGCACGCCCTCCGCCACTTCTACGCCTCGGTGCTCCTGGACGTCGGGGAGAACATCAAGGCCCTGGCCGAGTACCTCGGCCACTCGGACCCAGGTCTGACACTTCGCGTGTACGCGCACCTGATGCCGTCCAGCCAGGAGCGCACCCGCAGGGCGGTCGCCGCCGTCTTCGAAACAGCGCCCATGGCCTGATGAGGCATTGAGCAGTTGCGCGAGATCCCCTCACGAATGGTTTCGCGCAACCGGGCTCGTGCTCGCCTGCCGTGGTCAGTTGGGTGAGTTATCAACGGGACGGACTGCTCATAGCAGACGGTGTAGCCGTGGTCAGGGCCGGAGCTGAAACCGTCGGCACCGGAGCAGGTGAATCACTCGTAGGTGCTCCACCGTCCCCCAGACCGAACAAGAAGCTCAGGATGAGAACGCACGCTCCGACGGCCGTGATTGCCATGGCCAGGTCACCCTTAGTGGCTCGCCCCTCATGCGCGCCGCTGCTTCGGTGGTACACGATGCAGCCGATGAGGACGCTGACCGCGACAACGAGACCGTTGACCGGGGGAATGTGAAAGGTCACTGCGGGGCCCTTACCTCGATGAAGGCCCTCCCACGGGCCTCTACTGTCGGGGGAGCGCCTCGAAGTAAGGTCCAGATAAGGACTCGTCACGCTGTGCGTACTCTTCCGTACGCAGAGAGTCACCCTCGAGGGCTTTTTTTTGAGGCCCGCCGCTGTGAGAAAGCTGTGGCGAGTGTACCGCTCTACGCGTTCCTTTCACGTGGCTCACCGGCAGGGTGTAACCCCCCAACTCGCCTTCGCCGTAAGGCCTACGACGCCACGTCACCTGCAGACCTAAGTACTGTGACGGCCCGAACACAACAACAAGCCCCCTACCAGCGGACAACCCGCAGGTAGGGGGCTTCTACAGCGCTGCTTACTTCTTCTTCCCCTGGTTCTTGACCGCCTCGATAGCCGCTGCAGCCGCCTCCGGGTCGAGGTACGTGCCGCCCGGGTTCAGGGGCTTGAAGTCGGCGTCGAGCTCGTAGGAGAGCGGGATGCCCGTGGGGATGTTCAGGCCCGCGATGTCCGCGTCGGAGATGCCGTCGAGGTGCTTGACCAGGGCGCGGAGCGAGTTGCCGTGGGCCGCGACCAGGACCGTGCGGCCGGTCAGCAGGTCGGGGACGATCGCGTCGAACCAGTACGGCAGCATGCGGACGACGACGTCCTTCAGGCACTCCGTGCGCGGGCGCAGCTCCGGCGGGAGGGTCGCGTAGCGCGGGTCGGAGAACTGGGAGTACTCGGCGTCGACGTCCAGCGGCGGGGGCGGGGTGTCGTACGACCGGCGCCACAGCATGAACTGCTCCTCGCCGAACTCGGCGAGCGTCTGCGCCTTGTCCTTGCCCTGCAGGGCACCGTAGTGGCGCTCGTTCAGGCGCCACGAGCGGTGGACCGGGATCCAAAGACGGTCCGCGGCCTCCAGGGCCAGCTGGGCCGTGCGGATCGCGCGCTTCTGGAGGGACGTGTGGACCACGTCGGGCAGGAGGTCGGCGTCCTTCAGGAGCTCGCCACCGCGGACTGCCTCCTTCTCGCCCTTCTCGTTGAGGTTCACGTCCACCCAGCCGGTGAACAGGTTCTTCGCGTTCCACTCGCTCTCGCCGTGGCGGAGGAGGATCAGCTTGTACGGTGCGTCGGCCATGCCTCAGAGCGTAATCCACGCTTTCGCCCGTTCGCGTGGCTGCCCGGCAGGCGGACGTTTGACGGGATCTGTTAATTGAGTGGCCCCCGTCAACCATCCACTTGTAGCTTCCCTTGTAACTTGCGCATGCCGCCAGTGCTGCTTACATGCGCCATCCACGCCTGTCGCTTCCCGGGGGATCCATGCCGTACGCCCTGCGTGCCCGACGCGCCGTCCGGGAGACGGTGTCCGGTCTCCCCAGCGCGTTCTGGTGGCTGTGGACCAGCACGCTCGTCAACCGCCTCGGCGGCTTCGTCGCCACGTTCATGGCGCTGTACCTGACCCTCGACCGCGGCTACTCCGCCACGTACGCCGGTCTGGTCGCCGCCCTGCACGGGCTCGGTGGGGTGGTCTCCTCGCTGGGCGGCGGGGTGATGACCGACCGGCTGGGCCGGCGGCCCACCCTGCTGATCGCGCAGTCCTCGACCGCCGTGTCCGTCGCGCTGCTGGGCTTCGTGCGCGACCCGGTCGCGATCGCCGGTGTCGCCTTCCTCGTCGGCATGGCGAGCAACGCCTCGCGGCCCGCCGTGCAGGCGATGATGGCCGACATCGTCCGGCCCGAGGACCGTATCCGCGCCTTCTCCCTGAACTACTGGGCCATCAACCTCGGCTTCGCCGTCTCCTCCATGGCCGCCGGGTTCATCGCCGAGGTCAGCTACCGCGCCGGATTCCTGATCGAGGCGGGGATGACGCTGGCCTGCGCGATCCTCGTCTTCCTGCGGCTGCCGGAGTCCAAGCCGGCCGAGCGGGTGGTGACGGCGGGCGTCCGGGACGACTCCGTCAGCCTGCGCACCGTCCTGCGCGACGGGCGGTACATGAGCGTCGTCGGACTGTCCTTCCTCGTCGCGATGGTCTTCCAGCAGGGCTCGGTGGGGCTGCCGGTGGCCATGGGCGAGGCCGGCTTCTCCCCGGCCGAGTACGGCATGGCCATCGCCGTCAACGGCGTGCTGATCGTCGTCCTGCAGATCCCGGTCACCCGCTTCATCCAGCACCGCGATCCGCGCCGGCTGCTGATCGTCTCGTCCGTCCTCGCGGGGTACGGCTTCGCGCTCACCGCCTTCGCGGGGTCCCTGGGCGTCATCGCGCTCACGGTGTGCGTGTGGACCCTGGCGGAGATCGTCAACGCGCCGACGCAGACCAGTCTCGTCGTACGGCTGTCCCCGGTGCACGGGCGCGGGCGCTACCAGGGCATGTACACGATGTCCTGGTCGGTGGCCGCACTCGTCGCCCCGCTGCTGTCCGGGTTCGTCATCGACCGGTTCGGGGCGGCGTGGCTGTGGGGGCTGTGCGCGGTGGTGGGGACGGCTGCCGGGGTGGGGTACGCCGTGCTGATGCGGCGCCTGCCCGGCGAGGAGAAGGTGGCCGAGCCGTCGGTGGGGGTGCGGCCGCAGCCGGAGGTCGGTGCGGGGTGAGGCGGGACCTGCCGTCGGGCGTGGCGGCCGTCCCGGCGGGATGCCGCGTCCTCATGTGAGGTGTCGTTGAGGCTCGCGACCTCGTGACCCACCGGCCCGTCACATCGGCAGGGAGTACAGCCGTACCCGCCCTGGAGGCCAGTGCGCGTCGTCGTGCAGGGGCGTCACCATCGTGCGCAGCGGCATGGTCACCACGCCGGAGCCGGGCTGTTCGACGAGTACGTCCGTGTCGAGCGGGTGCCATCCGAGGCGCTGGTACAGCGGCACGAGGGAAGGCCGGCAGAACAGGAGCGCGTGCCGAGGGCCCTGCGTGCGAGCGTGGTCGAGGGCTGCCGCGAGCACGAGCCGGGCCAGGCCGCTGCCCCGTACATCGGGCGCTACGGCCACTCCGCCCACGCCCATCACCTCGGCCTGCTCGCCCTCGACCGCGACCGGCAGTCGCAGCAGACCGGCATGGGCCACGAGCCGGCCGTCGAGCCGGACGCCGAAGTGGTCCTCCTTGGGGAGCCAGGTCAGACCGGCCGCGGCAACGCCGAAGGGGTCGTCGCCGCTGCCGAGGATCTCGTCCTGCTCGGTCTTCGTGTAGCTGGAGAGCCGGGTGACGGCCGGTGCCCCAGGGGGCTCGTTCGCGGTCGGATTCGCGGACGGGTTCGCGGACTGGTGCGCAGACATACCAGCATCATGATCCAGAGCTGCGCGGCCGACGCCGGCAGGTTTCCCCCTCTCCGGGAACGGCCGCCCACGACGCCCCCTCCACAACCGGCCGCACTACCCGTCCACGAACCCGAGCTCCGTGTCCGGTCGGCACTGCGGGCAGGCCTTGACCCCGTCGGCGAGGGCGCGCCGGGCATGGTCGCGGTCGACGCCCTTGCTTCGCCGGCCCGCGTTCCAGCAGCCGCCGACATGGACGTACACGGCTTCCTGTCCGGACAGGCCGTGCTCGATCAGCCAGTCCGGCGCGGGGGGCCGGGCCAGGAGACCGCGCCGGCGTTCGGTCTGGCGGCGCTCCTCGTCCGCGATCCACCGGCGGGTGCGTGCCAGGTCGCGCTCCTGCACGCGCTGCAGGAAGCGGAGCAGCGCGAGCCGCGACTCCGGGTCGTTCATGCGTTCGATTCTAGGAGCAGGGTGCTCCCTCGGCCCACCCCCACCCCGACCCCCATCTCCGGGTACGGCACCTTCGGGTCCTCCGGCAGCCCACGCCGGTGGCACCTGGAAGGCGGCGGGGTTACCTCCGAGGTAATCGACGCGCCCCACGCACCCCGGCAGGCTGGGTGCCATGACACCTGCCGACACCGCCGAAGCCACCCGCTCCACCGTCCGGAAGTTCCTCGAGCTCCGGCTCGCCGGCGACACCGAGGGGCTGACGGCTCTCTTCGCCGACACCGTCGACTGGGTGCTCGCCGAAAACCCCGCCGTGCCCTGGATCCGGCCTCGGTCCACCGCCGCCGAGTGCGCGGCGCAGGCCGATGAGCTGGCCCGGTACACCGTCCCCGAGGACGCCCGCGCCTCCGTCGACACGTTCCTCGTCGACGGGACGGACGCCGTGTTGATGGGGCATCTCTCCGGGACCGTCCGGGCGACCGGCAAGCCCTTCGCCGGACCCTTCGCACTGCGGCTCACCGTCGAGGGCGGGCGGATCACCCGGCACCACCTGTACGAGAACAGCGTGTCGATCGCCGCGGCCTGCACACCCTGAGCCCGGCGCCGGACCACCAGGACCGAAGGGGCCACCCGTTGACCGGCCCCGCACGCCCTACGGCCCGGCGCGTGGCCGCGCAGGGCCGTAGCGAGGTCACCCCCCGCCCTCACCCCGCACGACCCGCACGTACTGCCGCCGGTCCTCGTCCCGCACGACCACCCCCAGCCGCAGCAGTTCCCCGCGCAACTCCCGGGCGTCCTCGGCGCCGCCCTCCTCCGTGCGAACCTGCGCGCGGGCCCGCAGCAGGGCGTCCGCGCCCGTGGGCAGGCCGGGGATGCCGGGGACCCAGCGGCGGAACTCGGCGCGGTGCGGATCCTCCTCCGCCCACGGGTAGCCGTGTGCGGTGAGGGTGTCCGCCAGGCGCCGCCAGTTCAGGCCGCAGTTCTCCCGCGCCAGTTCGAGGCTGTCCGGGCCGAGCAGGACGAGCTGCTTGCCGTCCCGGAAGAACACGGAGATCCCGTCGCGGGTGAAGTCCTGGACGCTGTCCCGGACAGCCAGGGTCACGTGGGTGTCGTGGACGCGGACGGACAGCGACTCGTGCACCCCCATGAAGCCGAGCAGCAGGCCGCCGAGCACACCCACCGCGGTCGTACCGAGGGTCAGGGCGGGTTCCGGGACCGAGGTCAGCAGTTCGGCCGGCCCTTCGAGCGGCGCCCACGGCAGGGCGAGCAGCAGGCGGGCGAGGAGCGGGAGCAACGCGCCGGCCACGGCCCCGCAGGCGACGCAGAAGAGCACGATGACCCAGGCCGATTCGGTGAGTTCCGTCGCCCTGCCCGCCTGCGGGCGGGGGCCCTTCCGCATGGGAACGTTCCTGGCTTCCTCCATACGGCCAGTCTCCTCAGCGGCCGTCCGCCCTGTCGTCAGCCGTTGGTCTACGCCCCCGCGACTTTGGTCGCCGGCCCGACTCCCCGGCTCACGGGTGCATCCGCGTCCCCTTCACCACCTTGTCCACCGCGTTCTTCGGGCCGTACACGGCGAGCCCCACCAGGTCCAGGTCCGCGGTCGGCACGGCTCGTACCGCGGCGCGGTTGTCGCGGTCGTTGCCCGTGGCGAAGAGGTCGGAGGTGAAGACCGCGCGGGGCAGGGCGCGGGAGAGGGCACGGGTGTGGGCGGCGGTCAGGGTCTCCTTCGTGGCCTCGAAGACCATGACCGGCTGGCGGAACATGGGGAGGTAGGGCACGCCGTCCGCGTCCTCGTACGGTTCGCCGATCACCTCGGGAATCTCCGTTCCGAGGCCGCTGACCAGGAACGATGTCACGTTGAGGCGCTGCCAGGGCTCCAGGTCCGCGCGCAGCAGTACGGCGATCTTCGTGTCGAAGCGGATCGGCTCCGGGGAGGGTTCGGTGTCCATGCGCCGAGCGTGCCCGCCGGTCCCCGCCGGGGTCTTGTACGTTCTTTGCATGGCCTCCGAGTCCTCCCGGATCGTCTCCGCCTGGCGGCCCGCCGTCGAAGGTGTCGTCGAGGTCTTCCACGCGCGGTTCACCGAGTACGCGTATCCGATGCACGTCCACGACTCCTGGACGCTGCTGATCGTCGACACCGGCGCCGTGCGGTACGACCTCGACCGGCACGAGCACGGCACCCCGCACGACACCGTGACGCTGCTGCCGCCGCACGTGCCGCACAACGGCTCGCCCGTCACCGCCGAGGGCTTCCGCAAGCGGGTGCTGTACCTCGACGGGACGTACCTCGGGGACGAGTTCATCGGGGCCGCCGTCGACCGGCCCGATCTACGCGATCCGCTGCTGCGGCGGCGGGTGGGCCAGGTGCACGGCGCGCTGGGGCGGCCCGGTGCGGAACTGGAGGCCGAGAGCAGGCTGTTGTTCGTCGGGGAGCGGTTGCGCGGGCATCTGCGGAACGAGTCCGTCGCCGCTCGGCCGGCCGATCCCGTGCTCGCCCGGCGGCTGCGCGAGCTGCTCGACGAGCGGATCGTCGAAGGCGTCGTACTGCGCGAGGCGGCCGGGCTGCTCGGCGCCCATCCCGCCCATCTCGTCCGGGCGTTCAGCACGGCCTACGGCATCGCCCCGCACCAGTACCTGACGTCCCTGCGGGTGGGGCGCGCCCGGCGGCTGCTCCTGGAGGGGCACACTCCGGGCGAGGTGGCGGTGGCGACCGGGTTCTACGACCAGTCGCACCTCACCCGGCACTTCCGGAGGCTGGTGGGGGTGCCCCCGGGACGTTACCGGGGCGGTACCGGGCCTGATTAGCGCTCGGGGCGCTGGGTGAGGTGGGCGAACGCGTCGAGGTTGCGGGTCGACTCGCCCCGCGAGACCCGCCACTCGTACTCCCTGCGGATCGCCGAGGCGAAGCCCAGCTCCAGCAGGGTGTTGAAGGCGCCGTCGGAGGCCTCCAGGACCTGGCCGAGCAGGCGGTCGAGTTCGTCGGCGGTGACGGCGGACAGGGAGAGGCGGCCGGTGACGTAGACGTCGCCGTGCTGGTCGACGGCGTAACTCACGCCGTACAGCTTGAGGTTGCGCTCCAGGAGCCAGCGGTGGACGCCCTGCTCGTTCTCGTCGGGGTGGCGGATGACGAAGGCGTTCAGGGACAGGGAGTGGCGGCCGACGAGCAGGGAGAGCGTCGTCTTCAGCTTGCGGGTGCCCGGGAGCTGGGCGACGTAGGTGCCGCGCTCGGGGCTCTCCCACTCCAGGTCGGCGTCCTTGAGCACTCCCTCGATGACCTGTGCCGCACGCTGTTCCTGATCGGTTTCACCCATGCAGCGAGCGTACGCGACGGCGGTGCGCCTGCATCGCGGCCGTGTAGACGTCCGCCGTGGCGGCCGCCGCCGTGTCCCAGCCGAAGGACTGGGCGTGACGGGCCGCCTGGTCGCCCAGCCGGGGCACGAGCTGCGGGTCGTCGGCGAAGTCGCGCAGTACGCGCGCGTAGTCGGCCGGGTCGTGGCCGCGGACGAGGAAGCCGGTGTGCCCGTCGCGCACGGCGATCGGCAGGCCGCCGACCGACGCCGCGAGCACCGGAGTGCCGGCCGCCTGCGCCTCTATGGCGACCAGGCCGAAGGACTCGCTGTAGGAGGGCATGACCAGCACGGAGGCGGCGCGGAACCAGTCCGCCAGCTGCTCCTGGCCGACCGGCGGGCGGAACCGTACGACGTCCGCGATGCCCAGGCGCGCGGCCAGCTTCTGCAGGCCCTCGGGCTTGGCCAGGCCACTGCCGGAAGGGCCGCCGACGACGGGCACGAGGATGCGCGAACGCAGGTCGGGGCGCTCGTCGAGGAGGACGGCGACGGCCCGCAGCAGCACGTCGGGGGCCTTCAGCGGCTGGATGCGGCCGGCGAAGAGCGGGATCAGCGCGTCCCTCGGCAGGCCGAGACGGGCCCGGGCCGCGGCACGGCCGTCGGCGGGCGAGAAGCGGCCGAGGTTCACACCGGGGTGGACCACGGCGACCTTGTCGGCGTCGGCCGTGTAGTGCCGCACCAGTTCGTCGGCCTCTTCGGCGGTGTTGGCGATGAGGCGGTCGGCGGCGGCCACGATCTGGGTCTCGCCGATGACGCGGGCGGCCGGTTCGGGGGTGTCACCGTCGGCCAGGTTGGCGTTCTTGACCTTGGCCATGGTGTGCATGGCGTGCACCAGGGGGACGCCCCAGCGCTGGGCGGCGAGCCAGCCGACGTGGCCGGAGAGCCAGTAGTGGGAGTGGACCAGGTCGTAGTGGCCTGGGCGGTGGTGGGCCCAGGCCTGCATCACGCCGTGGGTGAAGGCGCACAGCTGGGCGGGGAGGTCCTCCTTGTTGAGGCCCTCGTAGGGGCCGGCGTCGACGTGCCGGACGAGGACGCCGGGGGCCAGCTCGACGGTCGGCGGGAGGGCGGCGGCGGTCGCGCGCGTGAAGATCTCGACCTCGATGCCGTGCGCGGCGAGACGCTGGGCGAGTTCGACGATGTAGACGTTCATGCCGCCGGCGTCGCCGGTGCCCGGCTGGTGGAGCGGCGAGGTGTGCACGGAGAGCATGGCGACGCGGCGGGGCCTGCGGTGCAGCCGCAGCCGGGCCGGCGACGACGCGGAGCGCCGGCCGAGCCTGCCGATGTACTGGCTCACGTGGCGTTCCTCCTCGCTCCGGGCATGCCTTCGCAGGGCGCACGGTGCCCTCCGACGGGGTGCAACACCGGAGCGAGGCGCTCCATTTCCCGATTCGGTAGTTTTACCGAATCATTACCGCTTGTCGCTCAACCGTTCGAGGGCGGGCGGCTCCGCCGGCCGGCACGGCCGCACGGGGATCCACCCGGGCCGCAGGAGGTCGCGTCAGGGGCGGCGCGGGGCCGCATACCCTCGTACGCATGACACCCCGCGCCGCCACCCGCCCCCTCGGCACGGTGACGCGTGGGACGACCAACCCCAACCGGCTGCGCCGCATGGACCGCTGGATCGCGGCCACGCACGGCGTCGAGCTGCGCCGCGCCCCCGACCCGGTGGCGGTCGACCTCGGGTACGGCGCCGCCCCCTGGACCGCCGTCGAGCTGTTGCAGCGGCTGCGTACGGTCGCGCCACGCGCGCGCGTGGTCGGCGTCGAGATCGACCCGGCCCGGGTCGCGGCGGCGCTGCCCTACGAACGGGCGGGGCTCGCCTTCCGGCACGGCGGCTTCGAGATCCCGGTCCCGCAGCGACCGCTGCTCGTCCGCGCGGCGAACGTGCTGCGGCAGTACGAGGAGGGCGAGGTCGCGGCCGTGTGGTGGCGGCTGTGCGCACGGCTCGCACCGGCCGACCCGGCGACCGGGTCGCGCGGCGGACTGCTGGTCGAGGGGACCTGCGACGAGATCGGGCGCCGGCACGTATGGGTCGCCCTCGGCCCGGAGGGACCGCGCACGGTCACCTTCGCGACCCGGCTCGCCTCCCTGGAGCGTCCCTCCGACCTGGCGGAGCGCCTGCCGAAGGCGCTCATCCACCGCAACGTCCCGGGCGAGCCGGTGCACGCCTTCCTGCGCGACTTCGACCGCGCCTGGGCGGCCGCCGCGCCCTACGCCTCCTACGGCGCCCGGCAGCGCTGGATCCGCGCGGTACGGGACCTGACCGCCGACTGGCCGGTGGCGGACGGACCGGCGCGATGGCGGCAGGGCGAAGTGACGGTGCGCTGGGAGGCTTTGGCCCCGGGCGCCTGATCACTCCCGTCCCGACACGGCCCGTTGGAACGATCTCTTTGAGTCCTTCGTCACACAGACGGGGAGATCGTCACGCCGGGGCATACCGCCGCCGGGGTGGCGGGAAGGACTACCTCTGTCGCTTTCCGAGCCGACGTGGCAGCATCCCCAGGCGAACCACAAGTTACTGATGGTTAATCAGTTTGGGGGCTGAGGTATGGGAACGGGCAAGCGTGGCCTGATGGCGACCGCGGTGGCCGTGGTCTGCGCGGTCACGGTGCTGGCGGCACCGGGCACGGCGTTCGCCACCCCCACCCCCTCACCCACCCCCAGCGCGGGCCCGGCCCTCGCACCCGCCAAGGACCTCGAGGCCGTCCGCAAGAAGCTCGACACGCTCTACCGCGCCGCGGGCCGCGCCACCGACGAGTACAACGCCGCCGACGAGAAGGCCGACAAGCAGTCCGCCGAAGTCGTCGAGCTGGCCAAGAAGATCGTCAAGGGCCAGGAGAAGCTCCGGAAGCTCAAGGACCGCGCGGGTGCCGCGGCCGCCGCCCAATACCGCGGCGGCGGACTGCCGCCCGAGGCCCATCTGGTGCTGAGCGACGACCCGCAGGACTTCCTCGACGGCGCGGGCCGGGTCCGCGAGGGCCACCACGCGACCAAGGGCCTGCTGGGCGAAGTGACCCGCACCCAGGAGGACTTGGAGCAGTACGCCAAGGACGCCTCGGCGCAGCTGAAGAAGCTGCAGGCGGGCCGCAAGGCCAAGGCCGCCGCGCAGAAGAAGATCGAGAAGCAGATCGCGCAGGCGGAGAAGCTCGAGTCCGCCCTGCAGAAGGAGGAGCAGGAGCGCCTCGCCGAGCTGGAGAAGGAGGCCGCGAACAGGGCGCAGACCGCCTGGCTCGGCTCCGGCATCCTCGAAGACATCAACGGCAAGGCCTCCGAGCAGGGCAAAAAGGCCGTGAAGTACGCCACGGCCCAGATCGGCAAGCCGTACCAGTGGGGCGCCGAGGGCCCCAGGACCTACGACTGCTCGGGCCTGACGTCACAGGCCTGGATCTCCGCCGGGCGCGGGATCCCGCGCACCTCCCAGGAGCAGTGGAAGCGGCTGCGGCACATCGACATCCAGGACATGCGCCCCGGCGACCTCATCATCTACTTCGACGACGCCAGTCATGTCGCCATGTACATCGGCGACGGGGCGATCGTGCACGCGCCGCGCCCCGGGCGGACCGTGACCATCGCGGGCGCCGGAACCATGCCCATCCTCGGGGTGGTGCGGCCGGACGCCGACGCCGGCTGAACGCGGACGGCGGGCGAGTGACGTACGGGGGACCGCACAGGGCCGCACACCGAACAGCCGGGCGCCGCACACCGGATATCGGACATCCGCGGTGACCTGCCCCACGTGACCCACCGCACGCCGCGCCACGAGCAAACCGCGCGCTGACGTGACGTTCGTCATCCCCGCAGCATCTCCGAGCTGTCCAACTGCTGCGCATATCGCGGCATATGACACGGGCCGATGGCACAGCGGCGTGGCTCACACCATTCCAATGCGGCGCCGACACCCGCTATGGTCCCGCTCGGTGGGTCGAGGTCCCTCGCCCCACCGTGCCCTCGGGGGGAGGGAAGGAACCCAAGACGATGCCCGTACCCATACCGCGGCAGAGAGCGATCCCGGCCGTGGAGAGTGGTCAGGCGCAGGCCGCGTCCCCGCGCGGCGGCTCGGCCGAGGAGCCCGTGAAGGACGCCTCGCCCGCAGGCCGCACGCAGGACACCGCCGGGAACACCACGGACAAGGTGGAGAACAACACCGCCCACACCAACCTGACGCTGCTGCTGATCGAGGACGATCCGGCCGGTTCGCCGATCGTGCCGGACATGCTCGACCAGGCAGGCAAGCCGATCCGCGTCCGCACGGCCCGCAACCTGACGGAGGCCGGCCGGCTGCTGACCGACGACGTCCACTGCATCCTGCTGGACCTGGCGCTGCCCGCGCCGGGCCATGGCGACTCCGAGGACGAGCTCGCCGTGCTCCGGCACGTGCTGGAGCTCGCGCCCCGGCACGCCGTCCTGGCGCTGACCGCGTCCGGCGACGCCGAGCGCGGCGCCGAGGCGGTGCGGGTGGGTGCCCAGGACTACCTCTTCCGCGACGAGCTGGACGGCAGGCTGCTGAGCCGGGCGATCCGCTACGCGGTGGAGCGCAAGCGCTCCGAGTCGGCTGAGCGCCGGCTCGCCGAGGGCCGGCTGCGCGCGCAGGAGAACCGCCGCCTGGAGCGCGGCCTGCTGCCGACGCCGCTGCTGGAGGGCTCCTCGCTGCGGTTCGCCGCCCGTTACCGCCCGGGCCGCTCGCGCGCGCTGCTCGGCGGCGACTTCTACGACGTCGTGCGCACGCCGGACGGCACGGTGCACGCCATGATCGGCGACGTCTGCGGGCACGGCCCGGACGAGGCCGCGCTCGGGGTGGAGCTGCGGATCGCGTGGCGGGCGCTGACGCTGGCGGGCCTGTGCGGCGACCAGCTGCTGGGCACGCTGCAGCAGGTGCTGGAGCACGAGCGGGCCGACGACGAGATCTTCGCGACCCTGTGCACGGTGGACATCGCGCCGGACGGCCGCCGCGCCGGGCTGTGCCTGGCGGGTCACCCGTCGCCGCTGCTGGCCCGCCCGGGCAAGCCGGCCCGCCTGCTGCCGTACGACAACAACGGACCGGCCCTCGGCCTGCTCCCCGGCGCCCGCTGGCCCCGTATGCAGGTGGAGCTGGGCGCCGAGTGGAGTCTGATGCTCTACACCGACGGCCTGATCGAGGGCCACATCGGCCGGGGCCGGGAGCGGCTCGGCCAGGACGGCATGACGGAGATGATCCGCCGCCAGTTCGCCGAGGGCCTGCGGGGCGAACAGCTGCTGCGGGCGGCGGTGAACGAGGTGCGCGACCTCAACGGCGGCGAGCTGACGGACGACGTGGCGGTGCTGCTGCTGGACCGGGTGCCGTAGCTCCCGGACGGGCTGGGCCGGGTGCCGTAGCTCCCGGACGGGCTGGGCCGGGTGCCGTAGCTCCCGGACGGGCTGGGCCGGGTGCCGTAGCCTCCCGGTCGTGCTGGGCCGGGCGCCGCAGCGCCGGCCCTCCCGCTCCGAGGGTCTTTACCGGCCGCCGTTCCACGGGCCGTAGGGGCCGTCGCTGCTGGAGCCGCGCCCGGCGCGGCCGCCGCCCGGGAGGGCCCGGATCGCGGGCCGCACGTCGACCATGTACACGATCGTCGCGATGAGGCCGATGATCGGCAGGAACGACAGGATCGGGAAGAGCAGGTTCACCACGAAGGCGATCCCGAGGACGATCAGCCAGAAGGGCTTGGTCTTCTTGTCGGCCGCTCGGTAGGCGTCCTCCCGGCGCACAGCCGCGTCGAACAACGCGAAGCCGCTGAAAACGATCAGAGCCATGCTCAGAAGCCACATCAACCCTGCGAAGCCCTGCATCAGCACAACGTCCACCACCTGACTCGGCTCGTCCTACCCGGTCACCGTACCCGTACAACGGGCCGGGCACCCTCAGGGTGCCCGGCCCGTTGTGGCCGCTCCGCCGTACTACTTCGCGGGCGGGGTGGTCTTCTTGGCGGTGGCCGGCTTGCGCACCGGGGCCTTCTTGGCGACGGGGGCCTTCTTCGCCTGGACGGCGGCGGCCGGCTTCGCCGGCTCCTCCTTGACCTCGACCGGCTGCGGCCTCGGCTTCGGCTCGACGGCCACGGCCAGCTCCTCGACGCCCTCGGCGACGTCCTCGATGCTGTCGGCGGCCTCGCCGCGCCAGGTCCGGACGGCCTGCTCGCCGTGCTCGGCGACCTTCTCGTAGGTCTCGCGGGCCTTGACGGCGTACTCGGCGGCCACGCCGACGCCGCGCAGCGCGAAGTCCTGGGCGCTCTCGCCGAACTTCTTCAGGTCGGAGTCGATCGTGCTGCCGAGCTTCTTGATGTCGACGTCGATGGAGCCGATGAACTCCGTGACCTTGGTCTGCAGGGTCTCCTGCGTCTCCTTGACGCGGGCGGAGGCCTCCTTGGCCCGGGCGGACGCCTTCTCCTGGACGGCCTTGGTGTCGGTGTTGCGTACGGCGTCGAACCGCGCGGGGGCCTCGGAGCGCAGCTGCTCCACCAGGGCCGGCACCTTCTTGGCCTGCTGAAGGGCGAGGTCGGCGGTACCTGCGGCGAAGTAGAGCGGGGTCGGGTTGCTGAGGGTCTTGCGCAGGTCGTCGGTGATGGCCATGGTGATGGTCCTCCCGGATTCTGTATCGCTTGAGGATTCGGCTGAGGGTTGTGTGATCCGCGGCGGGCGGCCCATGCCCTGGTCCGGCTCAGCCGGCCGTCTGCTGCGGATCGGTGTCGCTGCCGCCGGTGCTCTTGCGGGTGCGGCGGGTGGCGGTCGTACCGTCGTCGTTCGTGCTGTCGCTCTGTTCGGCGCTCTTGCGGCTGCGGCGCCGGGCGGACCGACCGCCGTCGGCCGGGCCGGCCGCGGGTATCCCGGTGCCGGGAGCGTCCCCGTCGACGCTCACCGCACCGTCTGCGGTGACGACACCGACGACGCCGGCACCGCCCGCCCCGTCCGCACCGTCGTCGGCCCCGAACCCGTTCTCCTTGCGGAAGGACTCGTAGATCTGCAGCAGCACCTGCTTCTGCCGCTCGTGCAGCGTCGGGTCGGCGAGGATGACGGCACGCGTCTCCACATCGTCCCGATCACGCTCGGCGTCGAGGATGCCGGCCCGGACGTACAGCGTCTCGGCGGAGATCCGCAGCGCCTTGGCGACCTGCTGCAGCACCTCCGCGCTCGGCTTGCGCAGCCCGCGCTCGATCTGGCTGAGATACGGATTGGACACCCCGGCGGCATCGGCGAGCTGCCGCAACGACAGCTGCGCAGTGCGCCGCTGCTCGCGCAGATAGTCACCGAGATTGCCGACGTTGAGCGATGCCATGCCTCCACAGTGCAGCACTCCGCTAACTATTGCAAGCACCCGCTTGCAAAAGTGCGCCAGAGCACTCGGCTGTCGCCCCTCCGCCTGCTCCGGCACGTCCTGACGCGGCACGACTGTCGTGTCAGCGGAACAGGGCGCCATGGTCCGACGCCCACTGCCGGAACGACCTGGCCGCGGACCCGGTGACCCGGGAGACGGTGTCGTGCACCTTCAGCAATGCGTCATTGACGTCCCCGCCCATCAGGTCGAGGACCGCGTCCGCGGTCTCCTCCTCCAAGAAGGAAGCCAGCTGCCGGTGGGCTTCCTCCCGGCTGATCTCGATGCAGGCCACATCCCGCCCCGACGCGGCAGCGATGGCCGCGACTTGCTGCCGAACCGTCACGCGTCCCGGCCCGGTCAGTGCGTACGTCCGCCCCCGATGGCCCGGCTCGGTCAGCGCCGCACGGGCCACCGCCGCGATGTCCGCGGGGTGGACGGTGGGGAGACCGATGTCCGCGTACGGCGCTCGGACCACGCCCTGATCGCGGATCGACTGCGCCCACCACAGGGCGTTCGAGGCGAACTGCGTCGGCCGCAGGACGGTCCAGGCCATGCCGCTGTCCTTGAGCAAGTGCTCGACGACCTGGATCTCGCGGGCCGCGGGCAGATGTGGATGAGTCTGCACCGTGATCGACGACACGAGCACCACATGCTCCACGCCTGCCTGCCGGGCAGCCGCCAGGACCTCCGCTTCCGCCCCCATGCCGGACAGCAGGAACAGCGAGCGCACTCCCTCCAGCGCGGCCTTCCGTGACTCCGCCCGCGCGAGATCGCCCTCGACGGCCACGATCCCTTCGGGGAACGCGGCCCGTCGCACCTCACGAGTCAGACCTCGCACGGGTGCGGCACCGGCCAGGTGCAACTCCCCCAGGAGAGCACTTCCGATGTTCCCGGTCGCGCCGGTCACGAGGATCATCGTCATCTCTTCCTGTCGCCAACCGGTGATCACGTACACGGCACGCTAAGACCTCGATCCCACTTGAGGTCAAGGAATCAGCCCCACGGTCGGTGAGAGCGGGGCTAGGAACGTGCGGGTTGGTTGGCGATCAGAAGAGTGCTGCCGGCAGGGCGGAAGCCCAGGCGTGCGTACATGCGAGCGACGGCGTCCTGCGCATAGGCGAGGAAGACGGTGGTCACTCCGTGGTCACGCGCGTGGCCGGCCAGGGCCGTCGTCACGGCGGCTGCGAGGCCCTGGCGGCGGGCGGTGGGAAGGGTGCCGATGCCGCCGATCTCGGTGGTGGCGTTCGCCGGGTGGTAGTGGCCTGCGGCCAGCGGGGTGCCGTCCGGGGCGAAGGCGGCGACCAGCGTTTTGTGTCCGGCGCGGAGAGTGGGGCGGACCGTTGCCACCGTGCCGTCCCGCATCAGTTCCCCGGCCACCTCCGCCAGCTCCTTGCGACCTGCCGGTTCCATCACCGTGCCCTCCTTCGCGAAGGCCAGGCGGGGAAGGGCGAGGACCGCGGGCAACGCGGGGTCGTCGGCGGTCAGCACGCGGAGCGTCACGCCCTCCGGCAGCGGCCGCGAGGGGAGCCGTTGGCGCGGATCCAACACCATCAGTGGGCGTTCCGCCACGGGCAGGCCGGCGGCCTCGACACGGGAGCGCAGCATCGGTGCCGCCTCGGCCATCCACTCGAAAGCCTCCGGCACGCCGAGCTCGCGCTGCCGTGCCCTCACCCGGGCGATGTCAGCGGCGGTGACCGCCGAGGCCCCCTCCGCGGTGGGCTGGGCATGACTGGGACCGCCGTAGTACGGGGCACCTGGCTTCCTGCGCACGAACAGCCGTAGAGGACCGAACTCTTCGGTCTCGGAGAACAGCAACGGCACGGTGGAGTAGTACTGCTCGATACGGGCAGACAGCGAGTCGCTCATGCGGCGCATCCCACCATGGATAACGAAGACCGGCACTCCGGAGAGAAGTCATCGTCCGTGAGTGGCCTTCCTCCGTACGGCCGGCCACGTAGAACAATCAGGCCAGGAACGAGTGCAGACCGGCCACCGCGAGGGTCTGCTCGGCTTCGTAGGCCTCGAAGGTGCTCACACGTCGGAAGCCGAGGCGGGCGGACAGGTCGAGGGAGCGGGTGTTGGCCGTCTGGGTCACGATCAGGACCGGCTGATCGGGCAGTTCGGAGGCGGCGGCTCGCAACGCGGCGGTGGCTGCCTCGAAGGCCAGTCCCGTACCCCAGGCGGCGCGGCGCAAGACGTAGGTCAGTTCCAGTTCCCCGCCCTCCTCGGTGACGTGTCCGGGGAGGTCGGCGGGGCGTCGGTGGATCAGGAGTACCCCCGCGAGGTCGTCGGTCGTCCGGTCGGCGATGACGAAGGTGCGGGGCTCGTCGGTGACGTGGGCGACGCCCATCGCTTCGAAGTGCTGCTCGACCGCACTCCGCGGCCTCGGGCCACCGAGGTGTAACCGGACCTGGGGATCGGTCTGCAGCTCGATGAGCCCGGCGCGGTCGGCGTCGTGCGCCTTGCGCAGCCGGAGCCGGGGCGTGGTGATCTCCGTGGTGGACAGGGTGGGTGAGGTGGCCACCGAGGCCGGAGGGTTCGGTGTGTGCGGTGTGTGCGGTGTGCGCGGTGTGTTCGACGAGGTCATGCAACCCATCCTGACCGAGCCGCCGCCCCTCGGCCCGGGGGTTCGTTCACCGGACTGACCGACCGCCTCATTCGGGCTCGGCGAGGCCCCCGACGATGCAGAAGGGATGCCCCGCCGGATCCGTGAGCACCCGCCACCTGTCCGCGTTCGGTTGATGCTCCGGCTTGCCGGCGCCCAGCTTCAGCAGCCGTGTCTCCGTCTCGTCCAGATCCGCGACCCGGAAACAGCAGTGCAGCTGTTGGGGAACGGCAGGGTCGGGCCAGCTGGGAGGCCGGTGGTCGTCGATCCGCTGGAAGGCGAGGGAGAGGCCGTTCTCGCCCTCCAGTGCGGCGAAGTCGGCGTCCGACTCCGGATGCAGATCCATTCCGGTGGCCTGCTGATAGAACACCGCCAGGGCGAGCGGATCGGCGCAGTCCAGGGTGATCGCGGTCAACTTCATCCGGCGAGCACCTCCTGGCAGTCCGCCCAGGCCGGTTCGCTCAGCAGGGGGCGGACGCGAGTGAAGAGGTCGAGGAGTTCGGGGCCCCACCGGTCACGGAAGGCGGGATCGAGGCGAGCGAGGTCGATCTCGTTGGCGGCGGACAACTCGGCGAAGTCCCGCCGCGCCTGCGGCTCCGGGGTGTGGCTCCGGCCGGTGAACCGGCCGTGAAACGGTCCGTCGGCCTCCGCCAGCGCCGGATAGGTGGCCCCTCGATCGCACGAGGCGTACAGGTACACCAGAGCCTCGGCCTCGGCACCGACCGCCGCTGCGAGTTCGCCACGGCGATCCAGGGGCAGCAGGGCGTCCGGAAAGCCGTCGGTGCCGTAGAACGCGTGGCACAGTCCCGCCAGTTGGAGGGCCGGGCGGGCGTCCCACGCGGCGAGTTGCCTCTGCACCCGCGTGAGGTGGGCGAGGAGGGTGCCGCCCGGGTGGGCGATGTCCGCCGCGCCGAGCCCGCTCAGGAGCGCGACGGCCGGTCCGGACGCGGCAAGGGAAGCAGGCACAGGGTGGAGTCCTTCCAGCAGTGGTCGGGGCAGCACCAGCAAAGGGGTGGCACCATCAAATCTGTGGACGGACCGGGCCGGCCATCGGTTTGATCCACGTCATGACGACTTCGCGGCAAGCCCTGGTCCGGGCCGCCGCCCGGAACAACGCCGAGTGGTGTGCGGCGATGTGCCGGGCGCACGGGGTGCCGGGCGGGTTCGGGCCCGACGCCTGGGCCGCCCCGGTGCGGACGCCGCTCTTCTACCCCGACGCCGTGACGCTGGGGCCGGACGCCGACCCCGACGCGCTCACCGCCCGGATCGACACGGCCTCGCCCGGTGCCTCGGTCAAGGACAGCTTCGCCGACCTCGACCTGGCGGAGGCCGGGTTCCGGGTACTTTTCGAGGCGCAGTGGATCCACCGGCCCGCCGGGTCGGCAACGGCGGCACCGGATCTCGAATGGGACGTGGCGGGCGACCCGGCCACGCTGCGTGCCTGGGCGCTGGCCTGGGACGACGGGGCGGGGAACGCGGACCTGTTCCGGCCCGGGCTGCTCGCCGATCCGGAGACCTTCGTGATCCTGGGACGCTCCGCCGGCGACACCGAGGGCAGAGTGGTCGCCGGAGCGGTCGCGAGCCGCAGTGAGCAGGTGGTCGGCGTCTCCAACGTCTTCGGGCCGGACGGCGGGCCCGACGCTGCCTGGCCTCTCGTCCTGCACGCACTCGCCCGTCTCTTCCCCACCCTGCCCGTCGTCGGCTACGAGCAGGGCGACGATGTGGCAGTCGCACTCCGGCACGGCTTCGAACCGGTGGGGCCGTTGCGGGTGTGGACGCACGGCGGGTAACCCTCTCAGGCGTCCTCAGCGTTCCGGCCCGGGCACACGCATCCCCCGCGACTCGGCGACCCGCAGCGCGTCGGTCAGGCACTCGGCGAGACGGAGGCCGGCGAAACGGACCTCGGTGTACGGCGAGTTCGGGTCGTCCAGCACCTTGCGGGCGAGGCGGAGCACGTCGGTGCCGGTGGCGAGCTGGACGGCTTCCAAGTCGTCGGCGAGACGGGAGAGGTGGCTGCCGTTGTCGTCGGTCACCAGGTAGCAGGGGTTGCCTTCCGCGGAGAGCCAGGGCAGAAGCCGGGGTGGCGGCGTGACGTGGGCCGGACCCGTGGGGCGTTCCATCAGGCGGCCACCTTCACAAGGGCCGGGCGGCGGCGTTCCTCCAGAGCGGTTTCCTGTTCATGGGCGGCGAGGTAAGGGCGGACGAGGGAAGAGGCGGTCCCGTCGAGAGGGCCGTGCAGGCCGTACGGGGAGCGGTGGCGGGGGAGCTGCGGCGGCTGCGATGCGGAGGGGCAGCTGACGAGGGTGAGGTGCACGTGGGGGAAGAGGTTCCTGCGGGGGCGGCACCGACGCCGTTTCCCGGTGCCGGGGGCGAAGAGAAGGCGCAGCCATTGAAGGGCCCGGGGGATAAGGTCGTGCATGTCGACGCTCCTTGTAAGCGTTGGCCGTGCCCCGGGAGGTCTAGCCACCTCGCCGGGGTCTTTTCGGTCTTCGACGCTACACCTGTATATAGCCCTCTGCATACAAGTGCAGAGGGATCCACACGATCGGGCAGGTGTCTACCGCTCTACGTTGGACGTATGAGCGATACCGAAGCGTCGAAGCCCACTCTGGACCCGATGAGCGCGAGACCGCTCTACATGCAGTTGGCCGACGTCATCGCCGGGAAGATCGCATCCGGGGAGCTGGCGCCGGACAGGCCCATCCCTTCCGAGAACCACCTTGCCGACGAGTACGGCGTAGCACGACTCACCGCGCGACGGGCCGCACAGGAACTCCGTGAGCGCGGCCTGATCGTCACCGTGCGAGGCAAGGGCTCCTTCGTCGTCGAGCAGCCAACCGGTGCGGCACCGGAGGGAAGCGAAAGGACCTGAAGACGTTCCTCGGTCGGAGGATCGCTCGGTAACTGCGTCCCACTACATGCCACATGCCTCTGCTCTCTCTACGCCTTAGTGCGGTGCGAGGCGCCCTCTGCGGCACAGTGAGGGAATGACAGAGCTCCCGCGCTACGAGTACGTGAAACTCGCCGACGCCATCGCCGCGGACATCGCGTCCGGCAAGCTGCCGCAGGGGGCCGCGCTGCCGGGCGAGCGCGCCATGACCGATCTGTACCGCGTGAGCATCGGCACGGTGCGTCGCGCCGTCGTCGAACTCCGGAAACGAGGGCTCGTCGCCACCCTGCCCGCGAAGGGGACCTACGTCATCGGGATGCCGGAGGCAGTCGGCGACACCCCCGAGGAGAACGAGCCGAACGGCTGAGGACCCCGCCCCACCGGGCCCGTCCCGTTACTGCGGCTTGCACGCCAGAAACGTCCCCGCCCGCCGCTTCGACCCGCCCTCCGGCTCCTGCACCACCCGTGTCGTGACCACCAGCCCGGCCCGGGCGAGCAGTTCCGCGATCCGGTCCGGCGGCAGCAGGTGCGACTCGTAGGACACCGGATGGTCGCCGTACGCCCGCGTCGGGCGCAGGTGTTCGCCGTCGCCCACATGGCCCGCCAGCATCAGCCGGCCCCCGGGCGCGAGGACGCGGTGGAACTCGGCGAACACGGTCGGCAGCCACTGCGGCGGGGTGTGGTGGGTGGAGTAGTACGCCAGGATGCCGCCGAGTTCGCCGCTGCCGATCTCCAGTGCGGTCATCGAGCCGACGGTGAAGCGGAGTTCCGGGTACGCGGCCCGGGCCAGTTCGATCATCTTCGGCGACACGTCCACGCCGAACACCGGGACTCCCAGGGCGGCCAGGTGTGCCGTCACCTTGCCGGGGCCGCAGCCCAGGTCGGCGACCGGTCCGAGGGAAGCCGTGAGTTCGGCGAAGGCGGCCAGCAGGGTGCGGGAGACCGGGTCCAGCTCGGCCGGCTCCGGCACGAGTCGGGCGTAGTCGGCGGCGACGGTGTCGTAGGAGTCGCGGACGGCGGTGACGTGGGAGGGCTCGGTCATGCCGCGAAGGTAGGCGACGGCACTGACACCGCGTACTCCGATGCCAGTACGCCGGTTTACTCCCGCCGTAAGACGCCCGTACCGCCCCTTCCCCGGCACGGTGACGGCGTGAAGCCGAACCCGAAACTCAGTCGCCCCGCCCGCCGGGCCGTGCTGGTCGTCCACGTCACCGCCTCCGCGAGCTGGCTCGGGCTCTCGCTCGGGCTGCTCGCGCTCGGGACCACCGCGGCTTCCGACGGATCCGCCGTGACCGTGGAGGCGTCCGTCCGTGCCATGAAGCTCTTCGCCGACTGGCTCCTGATCCCCGTCGCGCTGCTCACGCTCCTCAGCGGCCTGGTGCTGTCGCTGGGCACGGTGTGGGGTCTGGCCAGGTACCGGTGGGTGTACACGAAGTTCTGGCTGACCCTCGCCACGACCACCGCCACGGTGTTCGCCCTGCGCCCCGGGGTGAACTCCGCGGTCACCGCCGTCGCCGCGGGCGGGCCGCTGCCGGACGCCGGTGACGTGCTGTTCGGGCCGGTCGTGTCGCTGTCCGCCTACGTGTTCATGACGGTGATCTCCGTTCTGAAGCCCTGGGGGAAGACGCGGCGCGGCAAAAGGCCCCGTCCCGAAAGGCCAGGCCTACTTGCCTAAAGGCTTTAGGCAGATGCACACTACCTTCAGGCAGAAGGGAGGGTCCTCATGGCACGCGTGGGACTGACGCCGGAGCGGCTGACCGAGGCGGGCGCGGAACTCGCCGACGAGGTCGGCTTCGACCAGGTCACCGTCTCCGCGCTCGCGCGGCGGTTCGACGTCAAGGTCGCGAGCCTGTACTCGCACGTGCGCAACTCCCAGGACCTGAAGACCAGGATCGCCCTGCTCGCCCTCACCGAACTCGCCGACCGCGCCGCCGACGCCCTGGCCGGTCGGGCCGGCAAGGACGCCCTGGCCGCCCTCGCGAACGTGTACCGCGACTACGCCCGGGCACACCCCGGCCGCTACGCCGCGGCCCAGCTGCGGCTCGACCCGCAGACTGCGGCCGCCAGCGCCGGCGTCCGGCACGCGCAGATGACCCGGGCGCTGCTGCGCGGCTACGACCTGACGGAACCGGACCAGACCCACGCGGTCCGGCTGCTCGGCAGCGTCTTCCACGGCTACGTCAGCCTGGAGCTCGGCGGCGGTTTCAGCCACAGCGCCCCGGACACCGAGGAGACCTGGGCCCGGATCCTCGACGCCCTCGACACGCTGCTGCGGAACTGGCCCGCGGCCCCCACCGACCCCCGAGGCTGACACCCATGCACACCGAGCACGACTGGATCACCACGCCGCTCACGGCGGACCTGCTGCGCGGCGCCCTCGACGTGGAGCGCACCGAGCACGGTCTGCTCCCCCACCGCCTGCCGGCCCGGGCCCGCGCGCAGAACACCAACGCGCAGCTGGCGATGGCCGAGGCCCAGCCCTCCGGCGTACGGCTGGTGTTCCGTACCGCCGCGACGGCCGTGGAGCTGGACACGCTGCGCACCAAGCGCGACTACACCGGCTTCCCGTCGCGCCCGGACGGACTGTACGACCTGCTCGTCGACGGCCGCCCGGCCGGCCAGGCCGCCGGGACCGACGGCAACGTCCTGACCGTCGACCTGGCCACCTGGCAGGGAGAGCTCACGTCCGGTCCGGTCGGCACGGTCCGCTTCACGGGCCTGCCCGCGCGGGACAAGGACGTCGAGATCTGGCTGCCGCACAACGAGACCACCGAGCTGGTCGCCCTGCGCGCGGACGCCCCCGTGGCGCCCGCGCCGGACCGGGGGCGCCGGGTGTGGCTGCACCACGGCAGTTCGATCAGCCACGGCTCCGACGCCGCGAGCCCCACGGCCATCTGGCCCGCGATCGCCGCACTGCGGGGCGGTGCGGAGCTGGTCAACCTCGGCTTCGGCGGCAGCGCGATGCTCGACCCGTTCACCGCGCGCGCCATGCGGGACGCCCCGGCGGACCTGATCAGCGTCAAGATGGGCATCAACATCGTCAACCAGGACGCGATGCGGCTGCGCGCGTTCGGTCCCGCCGTGCACGGCTTCCTCGACACGATCCGCGACGGGCACCCGGACACCCCGCTGCTGCTCGTCTCCCCCATCCACTGCGCCATCCACGAGGACACGCCCGGTCCCACCGCCCCGGACCGCGAGGAGATCGGCAAGGGCCGCCTGGTCTTCGCCGCCATGGGCGACCCGGCGGAGACGCCCCTGGGCAAACTCACCCTCACCGTCATCCGCGAGGAGCTGGCACGCATCGTCGAACAGCGCGCCGCCGACGATCCGAACCTCCACTACCTGGACGGCCTCGACCTCTACGGCGAGAAGGACGCCGCCGCCCACCCCCTCCCCGACCACGTCCACCCGGACGCGGCCACCCACCGCCACATCGGCGACCGCTTCCACGAGCTGGCCTTCGGAGACGGAGGACCCTTCGCCGCGGCGTAGCGACCGCCCGGCCGGGGCAGGCCGGCCGGGGCAGCCCGGTCAGTCCTCGAAGCCCTGGTCCGCCAGGATCCGGCCGATGCGCGCGCGGTGGGCCGACTCCCAGTCGTCCAGGGACTCCGCGGCCTCCTTGGCCAGCTTGGCCCGGGCCGCGGCCAGGACCTCCTCGCGCCGCGCCCCGGGGACGACCACGACGCCCTCCTCGTCGGCGACGACCGTGTCGCCCGCCTCGACCTCGACCCCGCCGCAGCGCACCCGCTCGTTCAGCGGCCGTGCGGCCGACTTGGTGCCGGGGATGGGGATGACACCGCGGGCGAACACCGGAAAGCGCAGGTCCCGGACCTCGGCCAGGTCGCGGATCAGCCCGTCGGCGACGAACGCGGTGATACCCCGGCGCTGGGCGACGGCGCACACGTTGCCGCCGGCCAGGGCGTAGTCCAGGTCGCCCGACTCCACGACGACGACGGAACCGGACCCGGCCCGGTGGATCGCGGCGTGCAGCATCAGGTTGTCGCCGGGAGGGCACCGGACGGTGAAGGCCGGTCCGGCCACCCGGGGCACCGGCCCCCACAGCGGCCGGATGCCGATGTCCATGACCTGCCCGCGGCCCAGCAGATCGGCCAGCGTGGTCGTGGGTATCTCCGTGAACGCGTCGACGTCAGCCATGACACGGGACCCTAGCCGTCGGAGATTCCCCTAGAAGGGCAGTGGCTTCCCCCGCACCACCTCCAGCCGTGACACCGCCCGGGTCAGCACCACGTACAGCCGGTGCAGCCCCCGTTCCTCCGCCTCGGCGATCGCCGCCGGCTCGACCGCCACGACCTGGTCGTACTCCAGGCCCTTGACCACGCCCGCCGGCACCAGCGCGACCCGCGCGCCGAGTTCGTGTGGGCCCGCCGCCTCGATGCCGGCCGCGTCCAGGGCCGCCCGCACCCGGGGAACGTCCCCGTCCGCCGCGACGACTCCGACCGAGCCCTCCCGGACCAGCGCGTCCCGCACGGCCGCCACGACCGCCCCGGGCACGCCGTCCGGTGTCGTCTCCCGCATCCGCAACTCCCCGTCGCCGCGCAGCGAACGGGCCGCCGGCACGTCCACCTCCAGCCGCTCCAGCAGCCGGTTGGCGAGCCCCACGACCGCCCGCGGCACCCGGAAGCCGGTGGTCAGGGCGATCACGTCCGCGTCCGGTTTCCCCAGGTGCGCGAGGACCGTACGCCATGACCGCGCCGCCCACGGTGTCGTCCCCTGCGCCAGATCGCCGAGCACCGTCAGCGAACCGAAGCGGGCCCGGCGGGCGATGGCCCGGCACTCCATCGGGGAGAGGTCCTGCGCCTCGTCGACGACGACATGCCCGTACCCCTCGGGATGCCCGATCAGCCCGGCGACCTCGTCGAGCAGCACCAGATCGGCGGCCGAGAAGCGCGCCGACTTCCAGGACCGGGGCGGCCGCCGCCACAGCAGCGCCCGCTGCTCACCGGCGTCGAGGAGCCCCTCGGCAGCCGCCGCCAACACGTCCCCGTCGCCGAGCAGTTCCGCCACGACCTCCTCGGGCCGCACCCGCGGCCACACGGTGTCGACGTACGCCGACACCGGCCGCGCCCGCTCGATCCGCCGCACCCAGGCGGCGGTGGGCGGCCCGGCCCGCCGCTCGGCCTGCTCGCGCAGACACCGCACGATCCGCGCCCGCACCCGCTCCCGCCCGACCTCGTAGGGCGGTTCCTCCTGCCGCACCCGGTCCACGATCTCCGCGAGCACCCCCGCCGGGACCCGCCACCGGTACGACCCGTCCGGCACGGCGAGCGACGTCCCGCCGCCGTCTGGGCGCACCCGCGCGTAGAGGGCCCGGCGCAGCACCTCGGCCATCCGGGCGTCGTGCTTCACGACCGCGGCCGGCTCCTCGTCCACGCCCCGGACCGGGCACCGGGCGATCTCCTCCCCCAGGGTCGACTGCCGCACACCGGTCTCACCGAGCGCCGGCAGCACCTCGGCGATGTACGAGAGGAAGGTGCGGTTGGGGCCGAGGATCAGCAGGCCGCCGCGCCGGATGCGCTGCGGGTGCGTGTAGAGCAGATACGCGGCCCGGTGCAGCCCGACGGCGGTCTTGCCGGTGCCCGGCGCGCCCTGCACACACACCGACACCGCCAGGTCCGCCCGTACGAGGTCGTCCTGCTCGGGCTGGATCGTCGCGGCGATGTCCCGCATGGGGCCGACCCGGGGCCGTTCGATCTCCCGGGCGACGATCTCGCTGTCCCGCGTCTCCCCGCGCTCCAGGTGCTCGTCCTCCAGGCCGGTGAGGTCCGCGGAGTCGCCCCGGCTGCCGGGCGCCCAGCCGAACCGCCGCCGCACGGCGACGCCCTGCGGGTCGCGGGCCGAGGCCTGGTAGAAGGCGCGTGAGACGGGCGCACGCCAGTCGACGACGAGGGGCGGTTCGGCCGGGTGCTCGGAGATCCGCAGCCGCCCGATGTGCAACGGCCCGTCCCCGCTCTCCAGGGCTCCGAAGAACAACGGCCCCTCGGGCAGTTCCCGCAGCGCCTTCGCCCGGCTGCGCAGCCGGTGTCCGAGGACTTCGGCATCGGCCCCGGACGCGGACACGTCCTCACCGATGACGACCTGTTCACCGGCGCCCTCGACCATCGCGGCGAGGGCGGTCCGGCAGCGCTCGTGGTGGGCGCGTTCCGTGTCGAGGGCGTGCTGGAGGGCGGGCTCGGTCGAGGTCATTCCACCGAGCGTACGCGAAAACGTGACCGAGTTAAATAATTTACCGAGTTTCACTGTGGAGGTTCGGCGGCAGCCCGGCCGTGAGCCGCCCGAACGCCCGCTCCGCGGCCGCCACCGCGTCCGGCCGCACGTCCGCCACCCGCTCCCCCGCCGCGATCCGCCGCCAGTTCTCCAGGGCGAGCACCCGCAGCACGGCCATGATCTGCCCGGCCGCCAGCCGCGCGTCCAGGTCACCCCCGAGCACCTCGGCGAGCGCGGCCTCCGACCGCTCCTGGTGCGCGTACGCCCGGGCGACCAGGGAGGGCGTCCCGTACAGCAGGGCGTGGAAGGCGAGCACGTCGGGATGGTCGCTGAGCCCGGTCACCGGATCCCCCCGCTCCAGCCCGGCCACGAAGTGCCGCCGCAACGCCTCCACGGGCGCGGTCCCGGCCTCCGCGACCACCCGGGCGGCCTCGCCCTCGTGGTCGGCGATCCGGTACAGCACCAGATCCTCCTTGGCCGGGAAGTACCGGAACAGCGTCGGCTTGGAGATCTCGGCCGCCGCCGCCACCTCCGCGACGGACACCGAATCGAACCCCTTCTCCAGGAAGAGCCGCACGGCGATGTCCGACACGGTCTCGTACATCCGCTGCTTCTTGCGCTCACGCAGGCCGGGGGTGCTCATGCCCGGGAGCCTACGCAGTGCCGGACAGCGGCCGGGAGACTAGGCGAAGGCGCGGGCGAGGCAGGGGTTCGCCGTGGAGGGCGTGGGGAGGCCGAGGGAGGCGGTGGCCGCGGCGAGGGTCACCGCGTAGGAGTCCACCGCCCGCCGGACGTTGGGGGCGTCCCGGCTCGCTCCGGTCACGATGCGGTCCAGGTCGACGTAGGCGGAGCGCACGATCTCCAGCCAGCGGTACACCTGCCGGTCCCTGCGCCAGTCGTGGGTGTACTCGGCCGGCAGCAGGCGCTCCCAGCGGCGGAACATCCGCTCCCTGATCTCCGGCCGGGTCGGCGTGAGGTGCATGTGCCGGACGAGGTCGTAGAGGGGATCGCCGACCACGGCCATCTCCCAGTCGATGATGGTCAGCGCCAGGTGGTCGTCACGGCGTACGAGGTTCCAGGGGTTCAGGTCTCCGTGCAGCAGGGCGGGCTCGCGCTCGCTCACCTCGTGCCGGGACAGGATCAGCCGCAGGCGGTCGGCGTCGGGCAGTCCGAGGTGGCGCGCCAGTTGCTGCGACTCCTTCGGCAGGTCCCGCACCAGGGCGACGAGCTGCTCCCGCAGCCAGTGGTGGAACCGGCCGTCGCCGGCCGTCGGGTCGACCTGTCTGTACCGGACCCGCGTCAGGGCGCACAGCTGGTCCACCAGGCCGTCGGCCTCGTGCGGCAGCAGGCCGTGGACGGGGTGGTCGGGGGGCCGTCCGACGTCCCTCGGCCCGACGTAGGTGTGGAAGGCGATGGTGTCGCTCTGCGGCGTCTCGCCCAGTGCGAGCACCCTCGGCGCCGCCACGTCGGCGGACGACTCCTCGATCGCCCTGAGCACGGCGTGCTCGCTGAGGAAGCCTCGCTCCCGCCGGCACACCTCGGGCAGCTTCCGCCGGACGACCACGGGTGAGTCGACGCCCGGCACGGACACCACCGTGTTCAGGTGGGCGGTTCCCTTGAACACCCTGCCCGCGGGAGCGGCTCCCTCCGCCAGCAGGGCCTGCCGCACCGCGGTGGACGGAAATCCGGGGCGCTCCGGCACGCGCCGGTCGGGCCTCCATTCGAACGCCTTCGCGATCCAGGCCCGGCCGCTGAGGTCCCCGTTCGTGCGCGACGCCAGCCACCGGAAGAGGGCCCGCCTGGTCTCGCCCCCGCGCGGCACCTTCGTGAGACGCAGCGGTTCCGCCGCCGCCTCCAGGGCCCGGCGCACCTCCGCGGTCGCCTCGTCCAGGCTCGTCTGCGTGAACGATTCCTCCAGGGAACGGGCGGCCCGCATCACGTCCGGGAAGACGGACTGGGCCCGCTCGAAGGCCAGGTAGTGCCGGAGGTCCCTGGCGAGGCCGTTGACGGCGGCCGGACGGACGCCCTGCATGGCCCCGGCCCACGCGTCGACCACTTCGCCCCACTGCTCGGCCGGGTACCGCATACGGATGAGATGCGTCGCGAGGTCGTGCAGCGGGTCGCCGTAGGTGGCGAGCTCCCAGTCGACACAGACGAGGGGCGCCTCACCCGCGTAGGACACGATCACGTTGTCGCGGTGCAGGTCGGCGTGGAGCAGGCTGTACGGCCGCCGGGCCATCGCGGGAACCCGTCCGGCCAGCCCGGCGAGCGCGTCCTCGGGGATGCCGAGCGCGGCGAACAGACCGCCGAAGGCCGCGCGGTTGGGCCGTCTGATCTGCCGGTCGGCCAGATGGACCAGCGTCTGGAGGAAGCCCTGGCTGTCCGTGTCGTTGCGTGGCCAGACGGGCGGGAGGGCGGGCAGCGCGCCACGCCGTACGTGGGTCATCCGGGCGAGCAGACCCGCCAGGGCCTGGACGAGCAGGGTGTCGACGGGCTTGCCGTCGCCGCAGACGCCGGAGAGCGGAACACCGTCCACAAAGCTGTGGACGGCGAATCCGTCCAGCTTGAGCAGGCACTCGGGCACGTGGGGGAGGACTCCCCGGACGGCGTCGAGGATCTGCGCCTCGTCCTGCCACGTCCGGATGGCGACGGGCAGCGCGTCCGGACGCCGGATCCGGACGGTCACCGTCGTGCCCGCTTCACGCCCGGCCAGGCGGGCCATGTCCTCCGTGAGCGGCAGGACGTAGTTCCGGTGATGGTGGCCGCCGGTCGCCTCCCCCGTCTCGGCGGCCCGTTGCACGAAGGCCCGGCAGAGGGCGTCGTGCGAGGCGCGCTCCCCGTGCGGAGGACGGGGACGAGGGGGTGCGCCCACTGGCCGCTCCGGAAGTACGAGAAGGGGGGACGGTAAGGCAAACCGTAAGGTCGCGGCCGGTGCCGCGCATGGCGGAGTGAGCCGACAAGGGGGTTTGCCACCCATCTGCATGAGGTGGCGCGAACCAGTTCGATGGCGGACCGGTTGGCCCATTCACATACGAACGAGGACGAGCGTTTGACTCAATCGCTGCACGGTGCGGGAATGCTACACCCGGCCACCCCTCGCCCCTCTCCAACCTCCCCCGTGCCTTTTCGCCACTGAGGGCGCTCGGACGCGTCTACGTGCGCAGCAGGCTCAACAGCGGCTCCAGGGACTCCAGCACCACGTCGGCCCCGGCCGCCCTCAGGAGCTTGGCCTTCCTTCCGTTGCGCGCGTAGCCCAGGAAGGGCACCCCGGCCCGCCCGGCGGCCTCGTGGTCGGAGGGCGTGTCTCCGATCATCAGGGCATCGCCCGATGCCACCCCCATCGCGTTCAGCGCCCGGTTCAGGCAGTGGGGATCGGGCTTCAGGTGGCGGAGTTCCCGGGTCCGGCCGTAGAAATGGGGAGCGAAGCAGTCCACGAGGCCGCGGCGCTCGAGGTACGTGCGGACCACGCGCGGCGAGTTGTTCGTCGTGATCGCCAGGCGGGCGCCCACGGCCGTCCAGGTGCGGATCAGCGGGTCCGCGTACGCGGTCGGCCACGCCGAGGAAGCGGCCCGCAGTTCCTCCTGGGTGAGACGTTCCTCCAGCTCGGCTACCAGGTCGCTGCCGGGGTGCCGGCGGTCCACGGCCCGCAGCACGACCTGCGGGTCGAGGGACTCGCGCTCGGTGTCGGTCAGCAGGCCGTGCAGGCCCCGGCTCTCGAGCCAGGAGACCAGGCCGGTCGCCACCTGCTCCGCCGAATGACCGGCGAACAGCCGGCAGATGGGCCCGTCGAAGTCCCAGAGCACCACCCGCGCGCGTCTGGCCAGATCGCGAAGTTCGCCCGGATCGTTCTCGGTCTCGATTGTCACCGCATCAGTCTGCGCCGCATCAGGAGTCACTAGGAGAGTGTCAGGTCCGTCGTGATGGTTTCCCAGAGGGCGTTGAACCACTTCTGGGATTCCTTTACGAATGCCGCGTCCCGCCGCCCCGTCCGCTCCACGAAGGAGAAGAGCAGGGACTGGGAGCCGAGGACGTCGTACATGTCCAGGGTCTGGCTGCCCCATTCCTCCTCGCGCCTGGTCAGCATGTAGTAGCCGATCAGGGCCTCCTCCTCGTTGAGGAGGTACAGCTTCACCGGCGGCGTGAAGGGCAGCGCCCGGAACGTGACGTGCACGTCGATGCCGTGCGTCGAGCGCAGCGCCCGCAGGTTGTGCTGGAGGACCTGCCCCTGGGCGTTGCGCATGGCCAGCCAGCGCTGGTGGACCGGGTTGTCGTCGCCGTGGGCCTCGACCGGTACGGGGAACGCCAGCTCGATGTCCCGGGACGGGACCAGGATGCGGACGTCGATCGACTCGGGGTGGATGCGGCCCTCGTGGATCAGGCGCAGCGGCTCGCCGATGGCGACCATCAGCGTCTCCGCCGTGTGGCAGACCACGTCGACACGGACCCGCCGGGCCGAGAACGCCTCGGTCAGCCGCGGGGCCAGGCCCACCATGGTCGGCTGGGGTTCGCCGCGGGCGGGGGCCGGGGTGGCGACCCGTGGCGGGCTGCCCTTGCTGACGTCGCTGAGGAGACCGTCGTCCTGGAGGGCCCGCAACGCCTGGCGGACCGCGCCGCGCTCCACGCCGAACTCCTTGGCGAGTTGAGTCTGGGTGGGCAGCCGGTCCCCCGGCTTGAGCTCGCCGGCTCGGATGCGTTCCCGCAGGCTGTCGGCGATCTCCTGGGGCGATGACCTCCTGCTGCCGTTCGCTGCCACGTTCTTCGCCACGCTCTCCTGGGTCACAACCAAACGCTACAACTTTGATCCATCTGACGGGAGTTGCTTGAAAGTTGTTTATAACTAGGGGCCAAGTGGGGACAACTTAAGCAGAGTTGGTTGCCAACTTCTTGAAGTTGGCGGAAGTTTTGCTTCCGGACTTCCGAAGGGGGAACACCGATGCCCGCCCTCGCTCTCCTCTCCGCCGCCTTCGTCGTCGCCTTCGAACAGCTCGTCCAGTGGAAGTACGGTCCGGCCGGCCTCGTGGGCCTGATCCTTCTCACCGTCGGCGTCAAGGCCAAGAGCCCGGCCGTCAGCTCCGCGGGAGCCGTCGTGCTCGCGCTGCTGATGACGGGGCCCGCCCGATGAGTCACCGCACCGCACCGGAACGACCCGTGGGGGACGTCAGCCCGTGAGCACCAGCTCCGAACTGATCGTCTCCCACAGTGCGTTGAACCACAGGTGCGACTGCTCCACGAACGTCGTGTCGCGCAGCCCGGCGCCCTGCCGGAAGGCGAACAGCATGGACTGGGTGCCCTGGGCGTCGTACAGCGCCGGCTGCTCGTGATCGGTCTCGGCCTCCCGGCGCGTCAGCGTGTAGTACGCGAACAGCGCCTCCGTGCCGTTCAGCAGGTACAGCTTCACCGGCGGGGTGAAGGGCAGCGCCCGGAACGTGACGTGCACGTCGATGCCGTGGGTGGCGCGCAGGGCCAGCAGGTTGTGCTCGAGGACCTGCCCCTGGGCGTTGCGCATCGCCAGCCACCGCTCGTGCACCCAGTCGTCGCCGCGCCCCTCGACCGGCACCGGGAAGGCCAGGTCGATGTCCCGGCTCGGCAGCAGCACCCGGACGTCGACCTTGGCCGGTTTCAGCCGTCCGGCGTGGATCTGCCGCAGCGGTTCACCGATGGCCAGCGTGAGGGAGATGGACGTCAGGCACACGGCGTCGATCTCGACGTGCTCCGCCGCGAACGCCTTGGCGATCCGGGGAGCGAGAGCCACCGTCGTGGGCCGCGGCGGCGCTTGCGGGCCGGTCAGCGCACCGGCGGGGTCGGGCGCGACGGTCGCCGGGCTGCCCTTCGACACGTTGGTGAGCAACCGCTCGGACTGCAAAACCCGCAGTGCCTGCCGCACCGCACCGCGCTCGACACCGAACTCGTGAGCCAGCTGGGCCTGGGTGGGCATGCGCTCACCCGGGCGCAGCGCCCCCGACCTGATCCGGGCGCGCAGCTCGTCGGCCACCTGGTGATGTGTTCTCTGTGGCCGTCCTGACCTCTTCCGTCCGTTGACGGAGTCATGTTCCGGGTCCACAACCGAACAGTACAACTTCTCGCCATCTTCCGGCAGTTCAGGGAAAGGTGGTTATGAGCCGCTTCCAAGCGGAGATAAGTACAGAGAAGTTGGTAGCCAACTTGGGGAACATGGTCAGACCTTCAAGGAGGTTGGCCACCCGCCCAGGGACTCCCTTCCGGAGGGGAGCCGGGAGTCCCGCCCGGCCGACAGGGCCGCACGACAACCACAACTGAACAGCTCGCTACGGATGCGGGTCCCCAGCACACCGGCAGGAAGGGAGCGGCTCAGAACATGTCCGGGCACCAAGGCCGCCTGGACGTACGCAGCAGGGCGTCGGCCTTCCGGGCGGCGCCCACTCGTCCTTCGCGCACCCGCCCCAGTGCCGCCAGCCGCACCGCCGACTCGTCCCCGAGCCACAGCGCCGACAACTCGCCCACCCCCAGCTCGAGTTCCGCGCTCTCGGTGGTCGGCGTGCAGGACGCCCCCTCGGGCGAGGCCTCCAGCCGGTAGCGCCCGCCGGTCAGCCCGTCCGCGCCGGCGACCTCCAGCACCAGAGCCCCCTGACCCTCGTACGTCCGCGCCTCCAGCGCCCGTTCGACGTCCAGGATCCGCACCCACAGCCAGTCCGCCAGCGAGGTGATCCGGGCCGCCCTCGGGTCGGGCAGGAAATGCGGGAGCAGGTCGTCGGGCGCCCGCCGGCCGCTCTTCACCTTCACGACCCAGTCGACGGAGCAGACGTACTCCCACAGCGCGCGTTCCGCGGCCGGTGTCCTGCCGATCAGCCACCGCACGGTCGCCGTGTTCAACGGCTGCTTGGCGTCGCCCCAGTTGTCGTCCACCTCGTAGGCGGCCATGCCCTCGACCTCGCCGGACGCCGAGCGGTACACGGCGTAGAAGGGCTGCTTCCACGACGGGTCCCAGCGCAGGACGCCGGTGTTCGTCTTCCACCACGTCTCGTCGCGGTCGATGGCGCCGGGCAGGCCCCGGCGCAGCCGCTCATGCAGTTCGGGGCCGAGCTTGCGGGCGTCCTCACCCTCCACCAGATCGATCCGCCCGCCGTCCGCCGGGCCCGCCCAGCGGGCGTCGAGGCCCGCGCGCGGCACGTCGACCGTCCACTCCGCCATCCAGGTCGCCGGCCCGAAGCCGTAGCGGCCGTAGATCGGGTACTCGGCGGCGATCAGCGTCGCGACGACGTCCCCGCGGTCCTTCGCGGCCGCCAGGTCCTTCGCCATCATCCGGCTGAGCAGTCCGCGGCGGCGGTGGGTGGCGGTGACGGTGACGCCCGAGATCGCGTCGGCCGGTACGACGGCCCCGCCGACGGCCGTCAGCTCCTGGTCGAAGGAGCGGAAGGTCGCCACACACCTGCCCTGGTCGAAGGCCCCGAGGTAACGGCCCTCGACGAACCGCTCGCGCCGGCCCTCGACCTCCTCCTCGGAGAGCGCGGCCGCTCGCAGGAAGCCGGTGTTCACGGCCCGCAGCCAGTCGGCGAACTCGCCTTCGGTGATCGGGCGTACGTCGATGCCGTCGGCACGGGGCATGGGGGTCATGACCTCACGCTAGGCACAGGGCCGGTCGGTGTCGCGTGAATATCCGACCGGCCCTGCACCCGGCCGCGGGGCTCCAGGAACCTGCCGGGCGGGCCGCTCAGCAGGGCGCTGAACGGCCGCGCGGCGTGTTCCCCGAGCGCCGCGGCCTCCGGCAGCCGGCCCTGGGCGGCTCACACCAGCAGGTCGTCGACCTGCGCCTCCCCCTCGCGGTAACGGCGCGCGATCTCCGCGCCGCACTCGTCGGCCCTGCGCTGGAGCCGCCGGCGGCGCCGGGAGACCTGCTGCTCGTGCCGCTCGAGCCGCCCCATCGCCGTGTTCAGCTCCAGGTCCGTGCGAGCGTCCAGGTCGGACAGCTCGACCTCGGCGAGCATCTCCGCGGCCAGCCGCCGGTACTCCTCGCCCTGCGGGGTGCCCAGGGTGACGTGGCGGGCCGAGGAGCGGTGCCGGGCCGGGGCGTCCCGCAGGATCTCCGCCAGCCGCTCCACCACCGAGGTCTCCTCGGCCACGGCTACGGAAGCGGCGTCCGCCGGGGCACGCCGGGTCACCTCGGCGCGCAGGATGTCGATGCGCCCCTGGAGCAGCCGCCGCAGATAGCTGAGGTCGGCCTCGTCGCGCTGGGCCTCGCGGCGCAGCGTGCGCAGCTCGGGCAGGCTCAGCGCGGGCAGCTCCGGTCCCGAGGTGTCCGAGGGCAGCCGCGGGCTGTCCGTGCGCTGTGTGGGCGGCCGGTGGTACTCCGACGCGCCGATCCCCGTGTACGTCGACCGGAAAGCCGCCTGCTGCTGTCCGGTGCTTGATGTGCTCATGTGCCTCAACCGTCCCCTCGACCGGTGTGTGCAAGCATCGTGCCACCCCAAGTGGCCGCTATGGGAACGAGTGCCCCCGATAGACCCCAGATGGGCGGTATAGCAGCAAAATACGTCCGTGCAGGGGCTGTTGGCGCCCGCGCAAACCACCCTTTCGGGCCATGCGCCGACCGGCCGAGGCGCGGATGTCACCGCCCTGCATGATGGACGTATGCGAGCAGTGGTGCAGAGGGTGGACGGCGCGAGCGTCGTCGTGGACGGCGAGACCGTGGGGGCGATCGAGGGCGAGGGACTGTGCGTCCTCGTCGGCGTCACCCATGAGGACACCAAGGAGAAGGCGGCCCAGCTGGCCCGCAAGCTCTGGTCGATCCGCATGCTGCACGACGAGAAGTCGTGCAGCGACATCGACGCGCCGCTCCTGGTGATCAGCCAGTTCACCCTCTACGGCGACGCCCGCAAGGGCCGCCGCCCCACCTGGAACGCCGCCGCCCCCGGCGACGTGGCCGAACCGCTGGTCGACGAGGTGGTCGCCCAACTGCGCTCCCTGGGCGCGACGGTGGCCACGGGCCGGTTCGGAGCGGCGATGAGGGTATCGCTGACGAACGACGGCCCGTTCACCGTGCAGATCGAAATCTGACCCGAAAGATCTACAAGTCCTACGGCTCGACGACGACTTCCTGCGCCGCGGCGGTGTCCCCGGCCACCAGGGGGGCGTCCGGCGCCACGTTCCGCTTCACCAGGGCGAGGGCGACCGGGCCGAGCTCGTGGTGGCGGGCCGACGTCGTGATGAAGCCGATCTTGCGGCCGTCGGGGCCGTCGTCCGCGAGCCGCAGCTCCGTCCCGGCCACGGGGAGGTGGACCTCGCTGCCGTCCAGGTGCAGGAAGACCAGGCGGCGCGGCGGCTTGCCCAGGTTCTGCACCCGGGCGACCGTCTCCTGCCCCCGGTAGCAGCCCTTCTGCAGGTGCACCGCCGAGCCGATCCAGCCCAGCTCGTGCGGGATGGTGCGGTGGTCGGTCTCGAAGCCGAGCCGGGGCCGGTGCTGCTCCACGCGCAGCGCCTCGTAGGCGAGGATCCCGGCGGGCGGCCCGGCCTGCCCGGCGAACGCCTCCAGACCGGCACGCGGCAGGAACAGATCCCGGCCGTGCGGCGTCTCCCGCACGACGGCGTCCTCGGGGACCTCGGCGATGGAGCCGGCCGGGAGGTGCACCACGGCGATGTCGTCGGTGCGGTCGGCGACCTCGACCTTGTAGAAGAACTTCATCGACTCCAGGTACGCGATCAGCGCCTCCTGGGTGCCCGGCTCCACATGGGCCCAGACCGTCGCGCCGTCGTCGACGAGGTACAGCGCGTGCTCGATGTGGCCGTTCGCGGAGAGGATCAGCGCCTCGGTCGCCCGGCCCGCCGGCAGGTCGCTGACGTGCTGGGTGAGCAGCAGGTGCAGCCAGGCGAGCCGGTCCTCGCCGGTGACGGCGACGACTCCCCGGTGCGAGAGGTCCACGAATCCGGTGCCGTCGGCGAGGGCGCGCTGCTCACGGAACAGGTCCCCGTAGTGGGCGGCGACGCCTTCGTCCACGCCCTCGGCGGGGACGGCGCCGGGCAGGGTCAGCAGGGGGCTCTTCATATCCGTAAGCCTACGACTCGGTAGTTGAAGCCTTGAGCGTGCAGTCCTTACACCGGCCGAAGATCGCGAAGTGCTTCATGTCGGTGTCGAAGCCGAAGGTCTGGCGCAGCTTGTCGGTGAACTCGGCGGCCACCGAGACGTCCGCCTCGATCACGTTCTGGCAGTCCCGGCAGACCAGGTGGAGGTGGTGGTGCCGGTCCGCGAGGTGGTACGTCGGCGCCCCGTGCCCCAGGTGCGCGTGACTGACCAGACCGAGCTCCTCCAGGAGCTCCAGCGTCCGGTACACCGTCGAAATGTTGACCCCCGACGCCGTCTTCCTCACTTCCACGAGGATGTCGTCGGGGGTCGCGTGCTCAAGGGTGTCCACGGCTTCGAGCACGAGTTGCCGCTGCGGGGTCAGCCGGTAGCCGCGCTGCCGCAGATCACTCTTCCAGTCGGTGCTCACCACACCCAAGAGTCTAGGACCACTCGCACGGGACCGGTCGAGGAAGGCGTGCGGCTACTTGAAGAAGGCGATGCCGTCGTCCGGCATGTCGTCGGGCAGGGCCTTGGCCCAGCGCTCGACCTCCTCCGGGGTCACGACCTTCTTCAGGTGGGCGGACATGTAGGGGCGCAGTTCGACCTCGGGGGTCTGCTTCTCGCCGACCCACATCAGATCGCTCTTGACGTAGCCGTACAGCCGCTTGCCGCCGGTGTAGGGCTGGGAGGCGGCCGTGCGGGCCACCGCGTCCGTCACGAGGTCGATCTGCGGCTTCTTGTCGGCCAGCTCGCCGTACCAGATCTCGATGACGCCGTCGTCGCGGGTCATCGTCACCTCGACCTTGCGGCCGGCGTCGATCCGCCAGTAGCCGTGCTCGGACTCCAGGGGACGGACCTTGTTGCCGTCCTTGTCCAGCACCCAGCTGTGGGACCGGTACTCCAGGAAGTCCCGGCCGTCGTGGGTGAAGGCGACCTCCTGCCCGAAGTTGCACTTCTCGGAGCCGGGGAAGTCGTGCACGCCGGCGCCCGCCCAGTCGCCGAGGAGGAAGGCGAGCGGGACGAGGTCCTTGTGGAGGTCGGACGGGATCTCGATCATGGGAACTTCCTAGACGGGGGTCAGCGCTGGCCCTGGTACAGCTTCTTCACGGTCAGTCCGGCGAAGGCGAGGACGCCGACGGCGACCAGGACCAACAGGATTTCGAAGAAGATCTCCACGGGGTGCTCCTTGAGCGGGGGTGCGAACGGTTGCACAGGGCCGAGCCCAGCTTACGCGGGCCCTTTCGGCACTACGATTCCGGCTATGGCGAAGAAGCTGGTGATCAAGGTGACGGCGGGGGCCGACGCCCCCGAGCGGTGCTCCCAGGCGTTCACGGTGGCGGCGGTGGCCGTCGCCAGCGGCGTCGACGTCTCCCTGTGGCTGACCGGTGAGTCCGCCTGGTTCGCGCTGCCCGGCCGGGCAGCGGAGTTCGAGCTGCCGCACGCGGCTCCCCTGCCCGACCTGCTGGACTCCCTCCTCGCGGGCGGCCGGGTCACCCTGTGCACGCAGTGCGCGGCCCGCCGCGACATCACGGAGCAGGACGTCATCAAGGGCGTGCGGATCGCGGGCGCGCAGGTGTTCGTCCAGGAGGCCATGGCGGACGGGACGCAGGCGCTCGTCTACTGAGGCTCCGTGGCGTCCGTGTACAGGCAGAACGGATGCCCGGCCGGGTCCAGCAGCACCCGCACGTCGTCCTGCGGCTGGAATGCGGCGAGCCGGGCCCCGACGGCGACGGCCCGGGCGGTCTCCCGTTCCAGGTCGTCGACCTCGATGTCGAGGTGGATCATCATCTGCTGCCGGCCGGGGCCGCTCGGCCAGACGGGCGGCACGTACGCGGGCTCGGTCTGGAAGGACAGCCCCGTGCCACCGCCGGGCGGCCGGATGTGCACCCAGTCCGGGCCGTCCTCGCCCGGCCGTACGGCCCAGCCGGGCAGCAGCCGCAGGTAGAAGCCCGCCAGTTCACGGGCGTCCGGTGCGTCCAGAGTCGCCGCCGCCAAGCGCATGTCCATCCCCCCGGGCCGGTTCAGTACCGGCGCTTCTTGCCGTCCAGCTCGTCCCACCACTCGTCGGACTGGGGATCCCCGGAGGGGTCGTCCCACCAGCGGTCCTCAGGGCCCCGCCGGTTCGCGACCATGGCCGCCACGGGCGGGATGACCATGGCGACCACGCACATCCCGACGGCGACGGGAACGGACCACAACCGCACGACACCCCAGGCCAGCACGAAGAGGCCGATGCAGAGGCCCATCATCGCGAAGTACGTGTGACGCCGGCGTGCGTACATACGTCCAGCGTAGGGGGTTTCTGACGGATCTCCGCGGCGGGGGGCCCGCGCGGGGTTCCGGCCGGAAACCCCCCAG